>JBBRLG010000473.1:0-5910 GCA_038231495.1 Gemmatales bacterium
AAGGGAGGCCGGGGACCGAAAACTGACAGCCGGACGATCTGCTGCCTGCCGAAAAGGCATCGATTCGGCCCCGAGGGCTTGAGAGCGCACGGAAAAACACGGGTTTCCGTCACTAGCAAAAATCGAGCCGAACACTATTGAACCTGACCCCTTTTCTTTGCCGGGCAATTCACGCCTTACGCCCGATTGCGTTCGCGGATTACACATTGCAGCGCCTCGGCCAACAGCCAGACGGCGGTAGCCAGCAGGACGACGTCCTTGGCGAGAAACTGACCCGGCTTGCCCGAGAGGGCGGGGAACCCCAGGCTCGGTTCCCAGACGCCGGGGGTCGAAAGCAGAAAGCTCAGAGTCGTGAGGAACATGACTACCGCCATCGCGGCACCGACCGCCCCTGCCTTGGCCGAGAGCGGGCGCAGCGCGATCAGCAGCGCGGTGGTGAGTTCCACGACGCCCAACAATGCGCCGACGCCCCGGACGCTGAGGACGCTATTTAGCCAGCTCATGAGCGGGCTGGTGGTCACGAAGGCTTGAACGGCTTCGGACTCGTAGGCCGTGAATTTCAGAGCACCGACCCAGCCGATCACCAGCACCAGGCTGTACCGGAGCAGGACGGGTGCCACCGCTTGTAATTTGTCCGCGACCTGGATGTCAACCCGTTCGGAATGGACCTGGGTTGACTGAACCTCGACTGCCATGACGAACCCCTTCGACTAAGTGGTCAGAGAACTCGTGCCGCGGCGCGCTCGAAATGCCGAGCGCCTCCGCGGCGGAAATGGGAAGCCTAAGAATGTTCTTCCGAGTTGAGAACGTGCCTTTTCGTTACTTTGCAATTGTCAGCGGGCGGCCAGTCCCTGGAAGCCGGCTGCAACGGGTAATTCGGTCCCGTCGCCGCCCTTGATCGGGGTCAGACTGCCGTCCTTTTCCACGCGGAAGGCGCCCACTTCGCCCCGGCCGGCGTACATCTGGTAGAAATAGCGCCCGTCCCGGCTCATGCCGGAGTCGATGGGGCCGCTCGTCTCGCCCTTCTTGGCGGGCCGCTCCACCGCGACGGCCTTTAGCAACTCCAGCTTGCCGTCTTCCGGGTTGATGCGGTAACTCGAGATCGTGCCGTCGTCCGCGTTGGAAATCCAACCGTACCGTCCGTCCGCACTGAGGCTGACCCAGCACGCCGCCGTGCGGCCGCTGCCGACCGACTTGCTGACCAACTTGAGGTCGCCTTCCTTGCCGAGCAGGTACGACGACGCCGAGGCCTTCTCTTTCCCGCCCATCTTGGCCCCGCCCTGTTCCTCGCAAACGATGAGGTGCTGCCCGACGAAGCAGGCACCGAACGGGTTTTTGCCGGGGGAATCGGTCACCGTCGGCTTGGAGACGGCACCCGTGTCGCCCACTCGGAAGACCGAGATCTTGCTGGTCATGAGTTCGGTCACGAGCAGGAAGTCCCCCTTCGGGCTGAAGAGCGCCTGGGCCGGTTGGGATTTCTCCGGATTGCTCAGCGACAGCGTGGATTCCGGAATGGGCGTCAGTTCTCCCTTGGCACCGACGCGGAAGCCGCTGATGTTCGCGGGCTTCCCCTTGGCGGGCTGGCCGATGTTCGTCACGTACAGCAGGTCGCCGTGGAGGGCGATGCTGTTGGGCAGCATGCCGCCGGAAGGCTTGGTGTCGGCGAGGACGAGTTCGCAGTTCGGCTTCACGGCGAACGAAGTGATCGTGCCGCTGCCGGCGTTGACGACGAACAGGAAGTGGCCGACGTTGCTCAACTTGACGGAGCCGCTGGAGATGAGCGAGTCGATCCCGTTATCGTCCTCGAGTTTGGGGACTTTGCGGATGCCCGTGCCCTTGCCGCCGGTCGGGAAGCTGGCCAGCCGGGTCAGGGCGCCGTCGGCCCCGCGTTTGAACGCCACGACTTCGTTGGCCTCGGCGCCGTTGGTCGCGACATAAACCGCGCCCGTGGCCTCCTCCTCCGCGGCTGCCGTGACCGACCGCGCGGCCAGTAGCAGCGCGACGGCCAGGCCCGTGGTGAGTATCAAGTGTAACCGTCGTTTCATCGCTCGACCTCCCAAATGCCAATCGTGTTGATCGTCGGCGGCCGACCCTCGGCCGCCGACGGGTTCTCAGTCCTTCTCCGCCAGCAACTCCTCGAACTTCTTGCGCATGACCTCTTCACCCTTCGCATTCAACTCGCCGTCCCAGCGGTAACGGACGACGCCCTTCTTGTCGACCAGGTAGACGCTGGGCCAGTAGTGGTTGTCCCACGCCGCCCACGTCTTGGAACCGTTGTCGATGGCAATGGGATAGGCCATGTCGTTGTCTTTCACCTTCTGGCGGACGCGCTCGACTTTCGCCTCGCCGTCGGATTCCGGCGTGTGAACGCCGACGATCGTAACGCCCTTTTTCGCATACTTGTCTTGCCAGCCCTTGTACCAAGGGTAGTTGTGGATGCAGTTAATTCAGCCGAAGGTCCAGAAGTGGACGACGACCACTTGCCCGCGCAGGTCCTTGAAGGACAGGGGCTTCGTGTTGACCCATTCGGTCACGTCCTGGAATTCGGGTGCCTTGACCTTCAGGGCTTCGGGCTGGGTTTCCGGCACCGTCGCCGCCCCGCACTGCGCCGTCGCGGCCAGCGCCCCGAACAGCATCATCGTTATCAACGGTTTCATCGATTTGCCTCCTGTCTAGTCCGAGATATAGGTTTGGTTCAGCCTTACAGTCCCGCGTACCAGTCGTAGCCGCGTTCGGCCCAGTAGTCGGCCGGGCGCTGTTCGGTGAACCGGATGGTGCCGATCCGCTTGAGTCCCTTGAAGCCGTACTTGACCGGCGTGAACAGCCGCAGCGGCGCGCCGTGGGGCAGGGTCAGCGGCGCGCCGTTCATCGCGTAGCAAAGGAGCGTCTGCGGGTGCAGCGCGCTTGCCGCGTCCAGCCCGACGTAGTAGTCCCGATCGGGCGTATCCAGGCCGACGTACGGCAGTAAATCAGCCGGCCGGGCCGGGTCCGGCGCGTCGCCGCTCCTCGTGCCGAGCCGGTACTTCACGGCGAAGTCCAGGAGGCGCGCCCCCGCGAAATGCACCACCTGCGTCCAGCCTTCGACGCAATTGAGTTGAGTTACCAGATCCACGCGCGGCAGCGCTTTGATGTCGTCGAGCGTTAGTTCCAGGGCAGCCGGTCGTGCCGCCGTCTCCACGTGCAGCTTCCACTTGGTCGGGTCAAAGTCCTGGCCCAAACCGACGTTGCCGTTGAGACGCAGGCCCGCCTGCTCCGGCGGGAATGTGGGTGCCAGGCGCGCGTCGTTGAAAAAGCCCTGAGCCACGCGCTCGTTGAATTCCAACACTCGGCGGAGCGGCCACGGCACACCGCCCACGGCGGCCCGTGTCCGCAGCCAGTACCAGCCGCCCACGCCGAGCAAGGCGGCGGCTCCGCCCACGATGAAGCTGCGCCGGGTCATCCGGCCGAGTTGCCGCCGTGCTTCCTCGTCGGTGCGCGACTCTCGTCGTGCGTCCGCTTCAGGCATGAGAACTCTCCTCGACGGCGACCGGTTCGTAACCCACGACCATGGACCGGAAGTTATTCCAACCCGCCCGGATTACCTGGACGACGTGGATGACGGTGAACAGCACGTAGCCGATCATCAGCCAGAAATGCAGCCAGCGCGCCCACTCGTAGCCGCCCAGTAAAAAGGTGAGCCAGCCGGACTGCACCGGTTTGTAAATGGCGAGGCCGGTCAGCAGCGAGCCCGCGCCCATCAGGATCACCGCGGTGTAGGCAATTTTCTGGGCACCGTTGTACCGGCCCTGCGGCGGCTTGAACTTGCTCAGGTGGAGGTCGTGGAGTGTCACCTGCAGGGCTTCGCGCAACGAATGACGATTCGGCACCAGGTGCCGCCACTCGCCGGAGAAAATCGTGTAGAGCAAGTACACCAGCCCGTTGAGGGCGAAGAGCCACATGAACGCGAAATGCCAGGCCATGCCCTCCGCCAGGTTGTTTTCCAACAGAAACACCCGATAGAACCACCCGGGGAAGAACCGAAAGAGGGTGACGTTGCCGAAGCCGATCCGATACACGTCGTTTGCCCAGTAAATGAGCAAGCCGCTCCAGATCATGACCGCCAGCAACGGCACATTGATCCAGTGGAGCCAACGGGTCGCGCGTGGATGTTTCTTTTCCAGTCGCTTCATGGGTTTGTCGTCCGAGAGGCCTGGGCCGCCGAATTTCGGTTGTGACTCCATCGAGCTTCCTGAGCTACAAATAGCCCGATTTTGCATGAAAACCGGCTGCCTAGATTGCCCAAGCCTTCCATATTCCGCCAGGAAGCTCGATGGAGTCACCACCCGAATTTCGTTGCTCGGCGGCCCAGGCTGAGAAGCGGGCTACTGGCAATTATTTCTTGTCCTTCTCCATCTTGTCCTTCTCCATCTTGTCCTTCTCCATCATCTTGTTGTTGTCCATCATTTTGTCTTTGTCCATCATTTTGTCTTTGTCCATCATTTTGTCTTTGTCCATCATCTTTGCCGGCGTCGATGCACTTGGACTGCAACCGACGGCCCCCATGTGACGGCGATCACGAGCGCGACGGGGATGAAAGAGCGGAGTAAGCGGACCATCTCATACCTCCTCAAAAGGAAAGGGTGCGGCGCACGACCTCCGGTCCTTTACGAGACAAGCGCCCCCTGGGGACTTGATCCGAAGGACTGGAAACAAACCGGTCTATTTTAGTGTTGCAAGATCGGTGCCATTGAACGAAAGGATGGGCCGGACGACGCACTTCGTGGACCGATTGGCGGAATCAGCCGTGGTGCAGCAACACGTCGAAGAAGAAGGAGAGGAACGTGAGAAGGGGTTCGACGTTCTTGCTCGCCTTCATGCGTAAGATGGCCCCTTCCCAACTATTTACGCAGAATTCCGCGAGGAGCCGGCTGTCGAGACCCGGCCGCAACTCGCCGGCGCGCCGGGCTTCCTCCAGACACTCTTCGACCCGTCGGCACCAGCGCCCCAATAATTCCTGAAGTCGGGCGCGAAAGGTGGGATTCTGGTCGGCAAGTTCCTGGCTCATGTTGCCGAGCAGGCAGCCGTCGCGCCATTCCAGGGACCGGAAGTGCTCGACGTAAAACTCGAAGCAGCCGCGGAGGCGAGCCAGCGGGGAGCGCGTTTGGTCGGCAAAGAACCGTTCCACGTTGGCCATGTGGGCGGCAAAGTAGGCGTCGAGGACCGCAAGACCGAACTCTTCTTTTGTCTTGAAGTAGTGGTAGAAAGAGCCTTTGGGCACCGCGGCCGCCTGCAAGACGGCCAGAATGCCCGTGTGGTTGTAACCTTGCTCCAGGATCAAGCGGGTGCCGTGCTCCAGCAGGCGGTTTCGCGTCGCGTCTCTGGTCATGGATCAGTAGCGCCTTCACGGTTCGGCATTGTCACCCGAGCGTCTCCCGCCGTCGGGCCGTTGGGGTGCCCAGGAGGCGGGGTCGCCTCGCGGCCTGCGGCTTGCACCCGGTGCAAGTTCAGGTAAAAAGCCTGGTAGGGTCCAGAGAGTATACCACAACCGCGATGCCCGGTGGTCGATTTGAAGTTGGCAAGTCCCCTGGGGTCGGACCGTGGCGAACCGGCGGCGTTTGCTGCCGGCCAGCGAAAAGGTGTCACAGCGAAAAGGTGTCAGGAACGAATGGCACTTCCTGGAGCCGTAACCCGAAGTTCTGAAACGGCATCGACACGGAGACCTCCTTCGTCTGAGAATACGGGTGTTCCAGCCTTCCCCCGACAAGGAGGTCTCCGCTGCACCCTTCTAACCGACGGCCGCGCCGCCGCCAGAGCGCAACGCCCTGCGCGCCCCGTTCGCCCAGGCCGACGCCGCCACTTGCGCCGACGTGCTGTCCGAAGAACGACTGGAAGCGGCGCTGCGCGAAGAGGGTGCCACCTGGCGCGAGCAGG
>JBBRLG010000474.1:0-5907 GCA_038231495.1 Gemmatales bacterium
CCGTGCGCAACACCATCATCCACGTGGCGAAAGAGATTGGGCCGAACCTCGCCGCCGCCCTGCGTCGGCTCAACCATTGCTTATCCCAAGCCCTCAGCCTTCTCGGCCTGCCTTAGATTGAATAATCGAACGGCCCTGACCCCCGTCAAACGGGTCAAATAATCGTATTGACTTGCGGCATCCCTCATGGTAGAGAGCGGCCCTCGATTCATTAGCTAAATGTGGTCCGACGGCAGGGCGCTCGCGCCCCCGGACCGCTCCTTGTGGGCACTCCCCGTTCGCGCGGGAACGCCAAGGGGAGATTTGCTGGCCCTCCATTTGGGAGTTGGGGATATGCCAAAAGTCCGCATGTGCAGACTGTTCGCCGCACTCGCCCTGGGCGTTTGCGTCGGCCTGGGAAGCGTCGGCTGCCAGGCCCAATTGACCTTCGGGCCGGGCGGAGCTGGTTCCGGAACCCAGGTGGCGGCCAAGCCGTCGGCCAACTCCCCCAACTCGGACATTCGCCGAGTCTCGGCCCAGGGCGGACCGGAATGCGCCGACCCCAACGGCCACGAAATGCTAACCGCGGCCGACGGCGCGGGCGTGCTGCCGCTGCCGCACGAACTCGCGCCGACCGTCCACCCGACCTACGTTATTGAACCGCCCGACGTGCTGACCATCGACGCGGTGCGCCTCATCCCGCGGCCGCCCTATCACGTCGAGCCGCTCGACGTGCTGTTGATTCAAGTGACCGACACTTTACCCAACCAGCCCATTACGGGGCCGTACGCCGTCTCGCCGGAGGGCGTGGTCAACCTTGGGTATAACTACGGCGTGGTCCGCGTCGTCGGCACCACGGTCGAGCAGGCCGCGCTCAATATCCGCGCCCAGCTGCAAAAACTCGGCCTGACCAACGCCCAGGTGTCCGTGTCGCTCGTTCAATTCCGCGGCGCGCAACAGATCCGCGGCGAGCACCTCGTCGGCCAGGACGGCACGATCAACCTCGGAACGTACGGCAGCGTCAACGTGACGGGCCTCAGCGTTTGCCAGGCGAAGGCCACCATCGAACGCCACCTGGCGCAGTGCCTGCTCAACCCGGAAATCTCGCTCAGTGTCTCGGCGTACAACAGCAAGGTTTACTACGTCATCACCGATGGCGGCGGCTTCGGCCAACAAGTGTTCCGCTTCCCGACGACCGGCAAGGAATACGTCCTGGACGCCATCAGCAACATCGGCGGCCTGCCCGCGGTGTCCTCCAAGCGCAAGATTTGGGTCGCCCGTCCCGCCCCGGCGGAGAAGGGTTGCTACCAGATTCTGCCCGTCGATTGGGAGGTCATTACCGAGGCCGGCGCGACCTGCACGAACTACCAGCTGTTCCCCGGCGACCGCGTCTACGTCATGGCCGACCCGTTCATCACGCTTGATAACACCCTGGCGAAGATATTCTCGCCGATCGAACGGGTTCTCGGCATCACCCTGTTGGGCACGTCCACCGCGAACTCTTTCCAGGGGACCAGCAACGGCAACGGCGGCATCGGCTTCGTGCCGGTGGGCGTCCGGTAGCGGACGACGGGGCCGAACCACGTGTAACGGCTGTAGCGATTGTGATGAAAGAATGCCGCCGGGCGGGAGGGTCGGTCGCCGATTCCTTCCGCCCGGCGGCGGAACCGATCCGATAACTCCAGTGGAAACGTGAGGGGTTCGGAGAAACGGGTGCGGTTCCGTCGCGCTTGCTTGACCTTTGCTCGGAAAAGGACTAAACCTTACCGGCGTTGCCAACGGATAATAGAGAAGCGGCCCGTTTCGCGCTCCGAACCCACTCCCGGCGGCAAGACCCGCGACCGGTGCTGTGGGGCTTCGGGTGTGCGGTCTTGAGGTAAACTATGAAGCAGTTGCAATGGTTGGCGGTGGGCGTGCTGGCGGTTGTGGCGGCGGGTTCGGCTCGTGCCCAGGGGCCGTACCAACGGCCGCCGACGAACCCCTACGGCACGCCGGCGATCAGTCCGTACTTGAACCTCGTCCGCCCCGGCGACGTGGGGATCAATTATTTTAACCTGGTGCGGCCGCAGGTGGAGACGAACAACGCGCTGCAACAACTGGAAACGGCGAACCTGCACACGGCCGCGCTGCAGGCGGACATTCTGGACCCCAACCGGCGCATCGGCGACACCGGCCACACGACCCGCTTCATGAGCTTCAGCCAGTATTTCCAGAACGTGGGCGGCCAGCATCCGACCGCGCAGGCCGTCACGAACCCCGTGATCGCCCCCGCCGGCACGACGCTTAACCGCGGCCGTTAACGAAGACGGTTCATAGCACGGAGCCGGGTTCGTTCGTTCGCCCCGAACCCGGTTCCGGCTGTTCGCCCGCCGCACGTTTCCGCCCGACCCACCCCACGCCTCGTCTTGCACGAGGTTTATTTCCAACCGTCCCCGAACTTCGGGAACCCAGACACGACCGCGCCGCGGGATTGCCCCCGGTGCCGTCGCACTTGTTGCACACCCACGCTTGCGCCGTCTGCCCGACCGAACGGAAGGTCCTTCCAAAGACGACAAGGAGGCTTTCATGTCGTTGTTGCGCATCGTCCGTAAATTGGTTCTCTGCGCTGCCGCCGTTCTGGCCCTCGCGGGCACTGCGGCGACTGTCAACGCCGACGGCGGCATTTGTCTCAGCTGTGGCAGCAGTAGCGGCGCGTGTGGCGCGGGCGGCTGCTGCTCGCAAAACGGCTGTTGCCCCGGCGGTCCGTGTCCGGCACCCCTGGTGCATTGCACGCCCAAACCGCCGAAGATTAAATTCAAGTGCGTTTGTGGCAAGCCGATTTGCGACCCGTGCGACCTGGAAGGCTACGGTTATAACCCGACCTGCTGGCGGCCCTGGACGCCGCCGTTAAGCTGCGGCAACGGGCCGTTTCCGGCGCTGGGCTGCCCGCCGCCGCTGGCCCAGGCCGTCAGCCCCTATCCGACGGCTGCCGGCGACGCGCTACCGGCACCGATCAAGCCCAACAGCGATACGCTGCGTTTGCCGAAAAAGATACCCGGCGAATTGCTACCGCAAAGCGACCGCTGAGAGTTGCAAATTGAAAGGCGAGCCGGGAGCGTCAGCGACCGTCGTCCGTTGTCCGTCGTCCGTTGTCCGTTGCAAAGACCAGCTTCGCCTTTTGCAACGGACAACGGACCACGGACGGCTTTCGGCGCGCCGACCATCGGCCCTTTGCTATTTTGGATGTCCGTTACTGGGCCATCTGAACGGCCACCACGGGCAGGACGCCCGAATCGTCATTCACGGTCCGCTCGTGATAGGCGTTTTCAACCGCATCCCGACCCGGCAGAAAAAAGAGCCGGCCGATGACGTGATACGGGACGCCCACGACGTGAATGCCGGTGCAGAGGATAAGACGCAGGTCGAGCCAGAAGCCGGCGTGTTGCACATAATACAAGTCGTAGGCAAGCTTTCGCCGCACACTGGTCAGGTCGGAGTCGGGCGGCAGCTGGACCTGAGCGACCCCCGTGACGCCGGGACGAACCTGGAGCCGGTGCCGGTATCCGGGGATGGTGCGGTCCAGGTTGGGCACGAATTCCGGGCGCTCCGGCCGCGGGCCGACAAGGCTCATTTCGCAGCGCAGGACGTTAAGCAGTTGCGGTAATTCGTCGATATGCGTTTTTCGCAAAAACTTCCCGACGCGCGTGACGCGCGGGTCGTTGGTCGTGGCCCATTGCGCGCCGGAGTGGCTCTCGCAGTTGTTGACCATGGTCCGGATTTTGTAGATTGTGAACAGTTTGCCGTTTTTGCCGACGCGCGTTTGGGAATAAAAGACGGACCCGCGGGAGGTCAATTTCACCAGCATGCCCGCCAGAAACATGACCGGGGCGGCGAAAACCAGCAAGACGGCGGCGAACGACCATTCGAGGGCCATTTTGCAGACGCCGTACCAGGAATGGTCGAGACGATTGTGCGGCAACAGCTTCGCGGTCGTTTCCGAGCGTCGGCGCCAGAGTCGCCTCCGCGGACCGGACTTTAAGCGCGTCGTCGGCAGCATGGGCAAATCGTCGTGAGGGTGCGCGGCGGGCGCACTGGGGGCAACCGTTCTCATTTCCCGTAGCCTCTGATTCTGTTCCGGTGGGTACGAGTCAGCCGCAATTTAGCAAACGCTGTGCCGGGGTGCCGCTCCCCAGGGGAATGATCCCGCGCCTGGCACTTCCCTTCTGCATAGTGAGTCTTTTTCGTCATTCAAGAGGCTTCGAGCAACGACCGCCGTCCTGGGTTGCCGCGCGCCCCTGCCCCGGTGCTTGTTAAGGGAAGCTTGCACCCAGGCGCAACGGTGTAAGCTTTCGTTTACACGGATCAGCGGCGACATTTTCCAACCTAGTGCCCCGTCCAGACTAAATGTTCGGGTTGCCAAGCCCATCGATTGGCAATTCGCGATCTACAAATCAAGGGTCAAATTGAAGCGGCTCTACCCGAAAGTTTAGTCTGGACGGGGCACTAGGGCGCAGTTTTTTGGCCGCTCAGCGGGCGGCGATTTCAGCAGTTCCTCAGCTTCCTGCCGCAGTGCCTTATCGCGGAGAAATTCCTGCCAGTTCGGCGGCGTGTCCTTGTTGTCCTGGATTTGCTTCAGCTGGGCGTCGGCCTTCTTCAAGAAGTCCTTGGCCTTGGCGTCGTCGCCGAGTTGGTGGTGGCTCATTGCCAAAAAGAGTTGGGTCCAGACCGTGCCGCCGGCTTTTTGTTGCGCGACAGCATCGTTCAATTGCTTGACGGCCTCCGGGTAGCGGTGGGCGCGAACCAGCGCGGCACCGAGAATTTCAAGCGCGGCCACGCTCCCCGGGCTGTACTGGCGGAGCCGTTCGGCGAGTTCGACGAACCGCCAGACATGGGGGTGTGACTTTCTTAAGCCCTTATTCGTAATTTCGCGGTGCCTGCCGCGCCGCCAACTGCGCCGTCAGGGGGTCTTTGCGCGTTTGAACGACATGCCGAAGGAAGGCGTCTCGGGCCGCCCAGTCCAGTTCGCGCGGGTGTCTGTTGCCGTGAAAGATGATGAAGGCGGTAATCCAACCCGTGAACGGTACGAGCCACGTTTCGGCCTGCCCAACGGCACGGGCTGCGGCGCGGAACTGATCGAGCAAGCGCGGCTGCTGGGCTGCGGAAGCGGGTTCGAGCGGTACGATCCGTGTCATGGACGTTCCCTCCGGGAGTTAGTAGACGCCCGTTCTCTATCCCGATGTAAAGTTTGGGTGGCGCATCTGTCAAGAAAACAACCGGAGTTTGCGAGTTGAGTGCTTGACGCGGACATTCGCTACGGGTCTAATGGGCCGCAATAACCATACCGGCGCCTGCCAAACCTAGACAGGCACAGCGGATTAACCCTACCGGCGCGGCGGATTAACCCTACCGGCACCGGCCATACCTACACCGGCGCGGCGTATTAACCCTACCGGCGCCGGTGTGGTTAATCACCAGATTAGACCTGAAGAGGCACATGAAGCCACGAGCACCACGAAACAGAACGCTGACCTGCACAGACGCCGAGATTGCTGGCCTCTCTGCGGGCCTTCTTCGTTTGTCCGCTGGCGTATGCGCCGAATCAATCACCGACCGGATCATCAATCAGGACTATCACGAAGCCTGCCCCTTTCTCCCAAAGGGTTTCGTGGACCTCCTGATTCTCGATCCGCCCTACAACCTGACAAAAAACTACAACGGCCACGTTTTCCACTCCAAGGAAGCCGACGGATACATTACCTGGTTTGACGATATCGTATCATCCCTGATGCCGCTACTCCGGCCAACAGTGACCGTTTACGCATGTAGCGATTGGCAAACCTCCACTCTGATCTTTCCGGTTCTGGATAAATACTTCCATGTCCGAAATCGGATCACTTGGGAGAGAGAAAAAGGACGCGGAGCCAAAGCCAACTGGAATAATAACACTGA
>JBBRLG010000475.1:0-5853 GCA_038231495.1 Gemmatales bacterium
ACGCGTCTTCGGCGCGGTTGTGGTCTTTGAGGAGGACCAGGTGGAATTGGTAGAGAGTAACCTCGTAGCGCTCGAACAGGTGATCGAGCGCGCGGGCGTCCCCGGACCGAAAGCGCAACAGCAGTACCGCGTCGGAACTGTCGGGCATTCCGCTACACCCCGGCCTCATAATCAACGATGCACCTGGAACTGCTTTTATTTGAACCGAGAAACGGCCCGGCGTCAACCAGAGATAACGTCCCCTGGAATGGCCCCTGGTTTTCGCTTGCAGTGCGTGTGCTCCTGAAATGGACCCCGGCCAACGGTCGTTCAACCGCACGTCAAATCGCCGTTTGTTAATGGTGCAGGTGTGTCCTTGCGTGCCGCTGGCTGTCCGTTGATGCCAAATTGGTTGGCGACAATCACGGTAGATTCCTGTCAGTGGGAACCGCCGCATTCGGCAGACAGCGCCGCCATTTGACAATTCGCCTATGGGCAGAAAACCGTGGGGCTACCGATGGGTGACATCCTATTATTGCGCCTTGGGCCAATACAGGAAGCGACGCCGAGTCTTTCTTGTCCGAGAGCTGGCAGTCGTCCCAGAATTGCCCGATCGACATGCTGCGAATCCACCATACTGAAAAATCTCATTCCCCTTCCGGCCAGTCCCCTGCGGCAGCATCCGCTTCGACGAACCTTCTCTTGTCGAAGCTCTTACGAAAACGAGCATAGGTGTTGGCAGGGTCCAGTTCCAGCACGCGGTCGATTACGCGCAGGGAGCTCTTGTATTCATTCTCCCGCACAAGCGCTATGTGAACTTTTTCCAAGATCTCGATGTCGTCATTGCAGCGCCGTGCGATCTTGTAAAGGCGGCTAATTTCCGCCTGGTGAAGGTCAACGGCATCGTTCTCGTTTAGCGTGAAAGCCCCCGTTGGGTGTCCAAGGAAGCTCAACACCCCAGCGCGATCCGCCAGATTATCCTTGAGGAGCGTCCGCAGAAGGCGTCGATACGCACGAGCCAATCTGGTGCGCGGACGGTCGAGCGTGAAAACGCTCTGAGCGAGCAGGTTCAGGTTCTCGTACCGCCGGATCCTACCGGAGAACCATTTGATTTGCAGGCGCACGAGAAAGGCCTCAAGCTGCCGGCGCAAGATGCGTTGCTCGTCATCCAAGTCCGGCACATTCGCCGCCACGAAATGGAGCTGAATCTTCTTCTTCAGTCCCTCCGTCTCTTCGCGGCGAATGTCGCGGCAGACGTTTTCCAGGCCGACCAGGTTTTGCTCGTTCGGTGTGAACATCAGCACGACCGAATCCGGCAACTGGCGCGTGCAGATGCCCAAGACATCGGTGTCGCCGGTGCGCGAGTCGATCAGGACGTAGTCTGGCTTCAACTCCTCTTGCCACCCCAGTTTGGTGTCTTCAAAAAGTAGAAATCCTTCCTCATCCTTATAGAGCCGTTGCCAGTCGAGATTTGCCAGAGCTGTACGATAGGCCCGGTCGCGCCGCCCGGCCGGCATCACCCACAGGTGACCGCCCTTCTTGCCGATGGGCTTTGTTTCGTAAAGGTAGTCGAGCAGGTTCGGCACGGCGTTCGATTGCCGATATTCCGTCACATACTCGACGATGCCGGGGTGCGGCTTCGGCGGTTGCAGGTGCTTGTATGTCTCCAATCCCGGCGCTTCGAGGTCGAAATCGACCACGAGAACCCTGCGGCCGCGGCGCACCAACTCCGCGGCCACATTCACCAGAGCCATCGTGCGGCCGACGCCGCCTTTGAACGAGTAAAAAGTGATGACGTACAAGATTAATCTCGCTCAGTTCCGGTTCAAACTGAATTCCAGGGCAGAGTGCTGTTCCACCGTGACGCGCCGAAATACCCGATTGACAGGGGGTGGGGCAAAGCGCTCTCGCAGCAGCCGCCGTGCTTCTTCGGACTCGAAGAACAGTCGCAGCAGATTGTCCATCGCCCGCGACTGGATCGCACCGGTTTCCCAGCGCGAGATCGTCTCCTTCGCCACACCGAGCTGTTCCGCAAGTTGCTGCTGGTTCAAGCCGAGTTCTGAACGATGCTCCTTTATCGCTTGCGAAGTGAGTAGGCCGACGTGAGCCCGGAGGGTATCGCGGATCCGCTCGTCCTCCTCGGAAGTGAATACCTGGTCGCCGCATTGGCGGCACGTAGGAATCGTCAGATCGGCAATCCGGATTGTGTACGGACGCCCGTCGTGCTTGACCGTGGTCGTGTACTCTGTCGGCAGGGGGTACACTTCCTTGGCCCTGCATTCGATGCAGCGCCACGGGAAGGGACGGTCCTGTCCGACCGGCGGTGGAAGTTTCTCAAACATCGTGAACACTCACCACAACAATTGTGGGGTCATCTGGGTCGTTGGCGTCGTCGCACGTCAAAACGGTCTCGAAATAAATCCGCCGGCCGCCAATCAGTAGGCGCATGTCGAAGTGAAACTCGTAATGGGAATATTCCGGACGTTGCTCCACCTGTTCGTCGATTACGCCGCCTCGATCGACATAGTCGTGTAACTCGCGGCGAATGTCGCGGAGGGAGAGATCAGGCAGTTCTCGCAATAGCCATTCCTCAGCAATTCTCTTGAACCCGACGTATCCGCGGAAGCTCCAGTTCCGCAAGGCGTTTCGGTAGCAGCGGAGTCTTGTCTCGCGATCGTCGGGAAGCGTCACCGGCTGCTCCTCGTCGCGGTCACCGTGCTAACAGCATGGGATTTGTCCAATCCACACAAGGTATCTTAGCACTCGATTGCGTTAAGTCAACAGCTGACTTCAAATAAACGAAATAACTGTAGAAGAGTTGATTTAGGTCATTCTACGGCGGCCAATTGGGTGCCGTTTTTGCCGTCCGTTGTCCGTCGTCCGTCGTCCGTCGTCCGTTGCAAAACCAATCACCAGTCTTTGCAACGGACAACGGACAACGGACAACGGACAACTAAAAAAAAGAGGCCGGCGACGCCTGCTGTTTCGCAAAGCGGCCGTCCAACTCCTTGAGCTTGCGCTCGATCTGCCCGCGTTCCTCGGCGGTGCTGGCCGGGTCGGCGGTCCGAAGGGTTAGTGCCCTAACCGCGAAGCGGTTCAACAACGGAGCCGGGGGTCGCGTACTCGCGCACCCCCGGAACCGGACGACCGCCAACTTCTTTTTCTACCCTGAAAGGGTTGAACAATCGCACCCGCGGTGGTGTGCAACCCTTTCAGGGTTGGCCGTCGCGGGTTGCTTTCCGGGGGTGCGCGGGCTGCTTTCCGGGGGTGCGCGGGCTGCTTTCCGGGGGTGCGCGAGTACGCGACCCCCGGCTCCGTTGTTGAACCGCTTCGCGGTACGGAAGCGCGCGCTTACAACAGGATGCGCATGGGGCAGGGAGCGGTCGGTGTCGTGCCAATTCAAGGAATGGTCCGTCCTGCGTAGGTCGTCGCGAAGGAATGATGAATGATGAATGATGAATCAAAAACAAGAAAACGTCTGTTCGCCTTTGATTCATCATTCATCATTCATCATTCATCATTCTGCGCTCTGCTCGAACGCCAGAAGGCTCGGACGGAGTCCTTTACGGGAAAAGGTCATCGTTGCTGGTGGAGGCCTCATTCTTCTTGATGACACTCACGATGTCGAAGCTAAACGTCCCGAGGTTGTAGACGCCGCCGCCTACTCCCTTGCCGTCGCGGCCCCCGGCACCCTCCTCACCGCCGACGGCCTTGTTGTGCGTGACGGCGCTGTCGCTGAGCGTGGCGCTCGAACCGGTCTGAAGGGCGAGGCCGCCTCCCAGCCCGTCGCCGCCGTTGCCGCCGTTGCCGCCGTTGCCGCCGTTGCCGCCCCGCGCGGTGTTGTGCTGGACGGTGCTGTCGGTCAGCGACAGGGTGGCAGGATCCCGGTAGCCGCTGAACAGCAGGGCGTAGGAGCCGATGTCAATGCCGCCACCCACGCCGTTGCCGCCGACGGCCCCGGCGCCGCCGTTGCCGCCAACGGCCTTGTTGCCGATGAAGGCCGAGCCGATGACCGAGGCGGTCGCGGGCCGGCGCGAGCCCGGCTTGGTCGAGTCGTCGAGGCCGCCGCCGCTGCCGATACCGCCGCGGAAGCCACTGCCCCCGCTGCCGCCGCGGGCCGCGTTGTCGGCAACGGTACTGTCGATCAACGTCAGCGTGCTGCCGTTGTTCTGGATGCCGCCCCCCAGGGCCGAACCGCCGACTCCGACAGTGCTGGAGCCGCCGCGGGCCACGTTGTCGGTGAGCGTGCTATCGACGATGGTGAGCGTGGAGCTGCGGAGGTTCTCGATGCCGCCGCCCAAGGCGCCGCCGGTGAGCGGTTGGAGGGCGTTGGGCGTCCCGTTGGCACCCCCGATGGCCTGGTTGCCGGTGAGCGTGCTGTCCAGGATGGTCAAGGTCGCGCCCGCCGCGTTCATGATGCCGCCGCCCGAGCCTTGGCCGACCGAATCCAAGGTCAGGCCCGTCGCCCCGGCGTCGCCGACGGACCGATTGCCGCGGATCGTCGAGCCGCTAATGGTCATCGTCGCCGACTGGTTTTCGATGCCGCCGCCGTTCTGCGATTGACCCGCCCCCCCGGCGGCCAGGTTGCCGCTGATCGTGCAATCGAGGACGGTAAACGTACTCCCGGCAAAGTTCATAAGCCCGCCGCCGATGCCGAAGTTACCATCGCTTTCGCCGGACTGGTTGTCGGTGACGCGGGAGTTGCTGAGGGTCATGGTGGCCCCGGTCCCCTCATTGTCGATGGCCCCGCCGTTGCCGGCGACGCCCGCACCCCCGCCGGCCAGGTTGCCGCTGAAGACGGAGTCGGTGACGGTCGCCGTCGAGGGGTGCGCCGAGTCCAGGCCGGCGTTGTTCTCGATGGCGCCGCCGATCCCGAAGTTACCCGCGCCGCTCCCCAGCGCCTGGTTGTGGAAGAAAGCGCTGTGGGTCACGGTCAGGGTGGCACCGCAGAAGTTGTCGATGCCGCCGCCGACGCTGCCGCCGAAGAAGGAGCCGCCACCGCCGCCCAGCGCCCGGTTGCCGCTAAAGGAGCTGGAAACGACGACGGCCTTGCCTTCGTTGAGTAGCCCGCCGCCGAAGACGTCGACCGTGTTGGAGGCGGCGGTCGCCGTGTTGTCATCCAGCTCGCTGTGCGTGAGGGTCAGGGTGGCCCCGGCTTCGTTGAGGATGCCGCCCCCGCCGAGGCCGCCGACAGTCGCCCCGCGGGCGATCGTCAGGCCGGCGATGGTCACGGTCGCCCCGTTGCTGATGTCGAAGACCCGGCTGACGGCATGACCGCTGACGCTCAGGTGGTCGGCCCCCGGACCCTCGATGTCCAGGTTCTTGTTCAGGTTGAGCTGGCCCTGAGTCAGCGCGATCGTCTTGCCGTTCAGGTGGTGGTCGAAGACGATGGTGGACCCCGGACTGGCGGTGGCGATGACCGCGCGCAGGGTACCGCTCGAGCCGTCATCGGCGGCGCTGGTGACAGTCAGCGTGCTGGGTGTTCAGCGGTCTTCCAACACCTCCAAGTGCGGGAGAGCCGGCCGGTGGCCGAACGCGGGGCGACGGTTCTTCGGCGAGCGCCGGAATTGGCCTGCGACCACTTGCAACCAACTGAGCATCGAAATGCGCGACATGCTGCAACTCCTTCATTGCGGAAAAACGGGAACGCTTCGGCGGGGCACACGCCCCACCGACAGACACACGGACGGACAGCCCTTCTCTGAACGGTTGAGGGTTAGCCGTCTCGTAGCCGCAAGCGGCTGGCGTGGACTGGAAAAACCCCCAGACACAAAAACGCACACCCACGGTGGGTTAAATAAAAGTGAACAAACAACCCGAAAACATGTGCGGTTGAAACGAGTGTATGTGAGGGTGGGGATGGGCCGGACAGAG
>JBBRLG010000476.1:0-5842 GCA_038231495.1 Gemmatales bacterium
CAAAGAGGCCCTCCGACTCGACCCCAAGCGTAGCGACGTTCGTAACGAACTGCACCGGGCCGAGCGGACGCGCGAACTGGTTCCCCGCCTGCCCGACATCCTGGCCGGCCAAGCCAAGCCGAAGACGCCGGCCGAGGGGTGCGAGTTCGCCAAGCTGTGCGCTCAACCCTTTCAGAAGCGGTTCGCGACCGCCGTGCAGCTGTTCGAGGACGCCTTCGCCGCCGACCCGAAACTAACCGAGGACCTGGGGGTCGCCCACGTGTACAACGCGGCCTGTTACGCGGCGCGGGCCGCCCGCGGGGATGGGGTCGATGCCCCGGCCGACGCCGGCGCCCGCGCCGGCCTGCGGGCCAAGGCGTTCGCCTGGCTGCGAGCGGACCTGGCACTCTTCGGCAAGCAGGCCGCCTCGTCGAATGCGGCCGAACGGGAGGTGGCGAATTCCCAGTTGGCGCAGTGGCTCGTGGACACGGACCTGTCGGGGTTGCGGCCGGGGCTGGGGCGCATCGGCGTGCCGGCCGCTGAACGAGGCGAGTGGGACCAGTTCTGGGCCGAAGTCCGGGCCACCCGCGAGGAAGCTCTTCGACCGCCCCCGCCGCCGGAGCTGATCCCACCGCCGAGCGAAGTGAAGGAATAGCATGGTTCGTGTTCCAGACGGAGGCCGTCAGTGATGGACCAGCCGACACGCAGCCTGTCCTCGCACCCGAACGCGAACGACCCGACGGCCGCACCGAACGGGCCGGCCTGCGCTCATTCTTCCGAATTGTTGCCGGCCACGGCCGCGGGCCGTTACGCCTTCCTGGATGAACTCGCGCGCGGCGGCATGGGCGTCGTCTACCGCGCGACCGACACGGTCCTGGGCCGAGAAGTCGCGGTCAAGTTGCTGAGCGATCGGTTCGACCCGGACGCGGCTGCCGCCCGTCGGTTCGTGGACGAAGCGCGCATTGCCGGGCAGCTACAGCACCCCGGCATCCCGGCCGTGCATGACCTCGGCACGCTGCCCGACGGCCGTCCGTTCCTGGCGATGAAGCTGGTCAAGGGCAACACGCTCGAAGCCTTGCTCCGGGACCGGGTGGCCTCGGCGGTTGAGCGCGGCCGGTTCGTCGCGGTGTTCGAGCAGATCTGTCAGGCGATCGGGTATGCCCACGCGCACCAGGTCATCCACCGCGACCTGAAGCCGTCCAACGTCATGGTCGGCAGTTTCGGCGAAGTGCAGGTCATGGACTGGGGTTTGGCAAAGGTATTGGCGAGCCGGGAGCGTGAGCGACCGGAGTTGGACGCCGGCGAGACGGCGGCTGGCACCAAGATACAAAGCACGCGCGACAGTGACGGCTCGGAGACGCAAGCCGGGTCGGTGCTGGGCACGCCGGCGTTCATGCCGCCGGAACAGGCGATCGGAGCGATTGACCAGATCGACGCCCGCAGCGACGTGTTCGGCCTGGGAGCGATCCTGACGGTGACCCTGACGGGCCAGCCGCCGTTCGTCGGCGACACGGCCGAAGCGACGCGGCAGGCGGCGGCGAAGGGCAAGGTGGGCGACGCCTTTGCCCGGCTGGACGCCAGCGGGGCGGAGCCGGAGTTGGTGGCGCTCTGCAAGCGCTGCCTGGCGGCGGAGAAGGCCGACTCGTCCCACGAACTGATTGCTGCTACATCGTGATGTTCCAGTACTGTGCATACATCGCCCGACGAGTGTCCGGCTCGAGCAACTCCTGAAGCGCAGTGATCTTCGATGCGCTGATAATCTCGCGCAGCTTATCGCTGAGCGGAGCCGCCGCCGCCCGCTCGACGGTTTCTTTGGAAGCGTCGATCTTTTGGACAGCCAGGACGCCGTGTTCCGAACTCATGGAGACCTCCGTTTGTAAAGTCAGTTACCCATTATAATCCCGGCAATGGCTAAAGAGCAATTGGTAAGCGGGACTGTACAGCGATTGAGAGCATCAAAGGTGAATTCTTCAACCAACCCGTCCACGCTCATGACGCCGATTGGTTTGCGGTTACCGTCCATTAGCGGCATTGAAATGACCCATTTCAGGTCCGGATCGATGATCTCGGCCAAGGCCGCGGTTATCTCGAACACCGCTTCCCAACCCCCGCCTTGATCGGAAGGCAGCCGAATTGCTACACGGGAGGAGCTTGATTCAAAGGCCCTTCCAGTTGCTCCTTGACCCGGTTTCAAAGGGATTTCAATTTCCTTTGGGCGATTCATGTTCTGGTGAAGGCCAGGTTTGATCTTCAGCACACACGGCTTGGCAGCGTCATTGTCGGTGTACTCGGGAAGAAAGACGTTGGCCCGCACCTGCGTAATCTTGATATTTGCGTTGTAGCCCGACAAGAACTTTTGAGCCGCCTCCCTCGCCTCGTCCAGCGTCTCGAGGATCAGTCTTCGATCGGCACTGGAAAGGTGCCGCGGTCCAGGGACAGGCGGCGGCACCGGAGCCGGCCGCACCGGAAGCGGCGTCTCCTGGGTAAGGGCCTGGTAACGAATTAAGACCAAAATCGCTACAATTAGCAGAGCACCTACCAGAATGCCGAGCGCTCCCAGTTTGAACGCGGTTTCGTAAGGCGGCGAAACCAGAGCCAGAGAACCCAATGCGATAATGCCATAACAAACGTAGACAATGATCTTTAGCGCCGGGTTCGCGCCCCTCATCGCCAACGCGGCGACGTACCGGTTGTCCTGACTGCCGCCGCCCTGCTTGTCATTGGCCATGGCGAGTCTTTCTGCGAGGTAATCTGAAACGATCCGAGTTCGTTCGGACACGACCTTAGCCTAGATTATCCGGACCGAACGCTGCGGGAAGTAGCTCGCTTACTTTTGCTTTCAGAATCTCCGGCCCGTCGCACACCGAGACGACCATCGCGTCCGGCCCGAATTCGTACAGCACTTGCCGACACGCGCCGCAAGGGGCCGAGGCCGTCGCGGTTGGGGTGTAGATCGCGATCGCCTTTACACGCCGCGCTCCCGCCGCCACGGCTTGAAAGGTCGCGTTCCGTTCGGCGCAAATCGTCAAACCGTAAGAAGCGTTCTCGACGTTGCAGCCGGCAAAAACCCGGCCATCGTCCGTCAGCAAGGCGGCGCCAACCGAGAAACGGCTGTAGGGGCAGTAAGCTTGTTGGCTTGCGGTGCGCGCCGCGTCCGCCAACCGTTGCATTTGATCGTCCAGAATCATCGGCCACTCCTTGCTATATTGAATCTAGCGACTCGTGCCGCGGGTCCATCTTCCGATTTCACCCGTACAGAGGTCGCCAGTGACCCAAGTTTGATTTATAACAAAGCGCCGCAACTGCTCGCAAGCCAAGCACGTGCCAGGTGGTGCGTCCGTTGGGCGACCGCTTGGCCCTGCGTGGGAAAGTGCTTGCCTGGCCTCGGACCGACATAGCTCTATGGCAGAAGCAGGCTGCCTCGTCGAACGCAGTAGAACGGAAGATGACGGCCGACCTGCTGGCGCACCGGCTCGTGGACACGGACCTGTCGGGGTTGCGGCCGGGGCTGGGACGCATCGGCGTGCCGACCGCGGAACGAGACGAGTGGGACCAGTTCTGGGCCGAAGTCCGGGCCACCCACGACGCGGCGCTCAAGCCGCCCCCGCCGCCGGAACTGATCCCACCGCCGCGCGAAGTAACGGAGAAATAAGGTCTTTGGTTTTGTCGCTTCACCCCGCCACCGCCCGCGCGATCGCGTCGTGCATCCACGCCAGTTCCGCGGCGCTCACCCCGTTGTCGGCGAACGGGACGATTTGTCCGCTGCCGATGGCTTGCAAGCCCCGGCGTTGCAGCCGTAACTCTCTCAACTCGGAAGAGGTCAGGTCGCGCGTCCGCCGGAAGATTAAACCGCGCCGGCGGACGGTCAAGCCGCCGGGGTGGGCCTCGATCTGGTAGCGCACGAACGCCCGCGGCAGCACCATGAAAAAGAGGCCGTAGAACACGCCCAGTCCGGCGAAACCTAGCGTGACGTAGACCGCCGGCAGAAGGTGTTCGTGCCCGTCGCCCGGGTTCTTACCCGTATACGAGACGATGCCGAAGCCAATCGCCGCACCGACGGCGGTGAGTATCAACGTCAGGAGGAGCGGATACCAAACCAGACTGAGCAACCGTGGCCGTGGGATTTCCAGGAAAAGCCACGAGCCGTCGATGGTGCAGATGCAGCGCGCTTTCGGCGGCAGTGGCGGTAGGACGAGATGGTCGGGGTCCGAAGTTTGTTCAGCGGTCGTCGCCGTGCGCAGACGGTCGCGCAACGACTTGCCCACGTCGGCCGCTGCGGTATGGACGGGCTGCGCCGGTGTGGCATCGACCAAATCGAAACCAAGGTACGCCGCGACTTCTTCGCCGACCTGCCGCGCCTGGAGGTAGTCCTTTTTCACGGTCAATTCGTCGGTTCGGCCGGTGCCGGCAAGCTGGATCGCATAGAGAGTGCGGTATCGGCGACCGTCGCGGCGCATTTCCTTGGCGATCCGCACCGTCGTGTAGCGGTCCAGTCGCCGCGTCCGAAACCACAGCGGCAACAGCCAGCCGCGCCAGACACGCGCCCGGCCGCGGCGGCGGTCGATCGCTACGCCGCGTGCGGACAGGACGCCGAAAAGCCCCTTGAGGCCGAAGTAGCTGCCGACCGTTGCGAAGCCGTAAAGGAAGAGTACGTTCGTGTGAAATACGACTGCGAGGGTGGCAAAGAAAAAGCCGGCAAGCAAATCCAGCGCGTGCCAGAACGTACCGGGGCCGAAGCGTTCGGAGTAGGAGAGCGTGCCAACGTCGTCCGCAGCGGGCGGGTTCATGCGACCTTCCTATGCTCGGCCCGCGACGGCCCAGGTTAGCGCGTCGCGCAGCCAGTACTTGTCCTTCAACCGCAAGCGCCCGGCCGGGATGTTAAGGGCGGACAAACCCGGCCCCGCAACCACCACGGCCTCCGGCGTGATGTACAGCGCCAGCAATTCATGCCCCGGCACCTCCGTGGTTTGGTTGAAGAACAACCTTTGCCGCGTGCATTGCAGGCCCGCGGGGTGCGCCACCACCCGCACACTTCCCGCGCCGCGCAGCCCGACGACCAGCCACATCGTGCAAAGCAGGCCGCCGAGGACGAACACGAATGCGAGGACCGGCCGCACTTGCCCTTCCCAGTCGAGCGGGTGCTTGACGTTGGGGCCGCCGAGGCTGATTTCCAGAAACCCAAGGAAGCTGCTTAACACCACGAAGGTGATGAACGGCCCAGCAATAGTATTTCGTAGTGGCGGTGCCGGGATTTCAACCTCGAACCGTCCGCCGTCCTGTTTGTAAGCGAGTTGCATCCCCGGCGGGGGCGCTGGAAAGGTGGCCGCACGAACGGACTCGCTCGCCGCGCTGACTCGTTCGCGTAACGACAGGATAGGACCGAACGGCGTAGCCGGTTGCGCGATCGCGTCGATTAGCTCGACCCCAAGAAACTCTGCGGCCGCTTGGGCGCGTTTCCTGGCCCGCTTGAGCG
The DNA here is from genome assembly GCA_038231495.1 of Gemmatales bacterium. Taxonomy (GTDB): domain Bacteria; phylum Planctomycetota; class Planctomycetia; order Gemmatales; family Gemmataceae; genus JBBRLG01. The sequence continues at coordinate 5,453 of JBBRLG010000476.1, forward strand.
TCCAGTGGGTGCCAATTTGCACCTTACGGCCGCCGTAGCCGACCAGGCTGACGACGAAATAAGGCACCCTGTTGGGAGGTGGCTCCCGATTCAGTTGAACTGCCTCGAACTCCGCCAGTTCGTGGTCTGTTTTCCAATAGGCAAATAGCCACCCTTGCCGCACGGTGACGCGGTTTTGGCCGAGATCGAGATGAATCTGGCGGAAGAAGCCGAGACGCAAGCCGCCAATCAGCAATTGAAGGAGAGCCAAGCCGAGCCACAGGTATCTAAACCGCCCTTCCTCCGGAACTGCTGTTAGCGCCATGTATCCGAATACAATGGCTAATGGCAAGAGGCCAAGGCCGCTCAACGAGCTCCCAATACGAATGTCCCACACCGACAGGGTGCCAA
>JBBRLG010000477.1:0-5796 GCA_038231495.1 Gemmatales bacterium
GAGGGCTTGAGAGCGCACGGAAAAACACGGGTTTCCGTCACTAGCAAAAATCGAGCCGAACACTATTGGGACGCAGCTCGTTTCCGAAGCCTTTGCAGCTCGCCGCCTGAAGGATTGGGTTGACGTGAAGTGAGCGTGGCAAACGCCCACCGGGGGGGTTTTTGGCGGCAACAAAAAGGGGGCGGCCGGCCGGCCACCCCCCATTTATGAATCGAACGTCGGCCAATTACGCCTTGCCACGGCCCAACGGAATGTAGTACACCGGGGGCGAGTTTGCACGCTCTTTTTCGGAACGGACCCAACGTGTACGGACGCATTCTGTCCCCGATCCTGCTCGCCATTCTGCTGACGGGCTGTCCGGCCGGCGTCGCAACCAACCCCCAGCCTTCGCAGTCCGCCCCCGCCGGGGAAAGCGCCGCGTTTGCCGGGGCCGCAACCGGCGACCTTGGGGGCCGCGTCCAATGGGCCGGCGACGTGCCGCGGGTGCCGCCGTACCGCTCGCCGGTCAACCCGCTGTCGGAGCCGGCGCCGCGCCGCAACCAACCGGAGTGGCCCAACCCCTGTACGCCGGAGATCGATCCGAGCGGCGGCGTCGGTCGCGCCGTCGTCTTCCTCCGCGGCGTCGATCCCCACAAGGCGAAACCGTGGGACTTGCCGCCGGTGCGCGTCGAGGTGCCCGCGGACGACACCACGATTCAAGTTTGCCAGGGGGAGGCCGTCGGCCGCGTCGGCTTCGTGAAGCGCGGCGACAAGGTCGATTTCACCTCAAGGCAAACCGCATTTCAGTCCCTGCACGGCCGGGGCGCGGCGTCGTTTGCCTTGCCGTTCCCCGCCCCGGACCGGCCGCAAAGCCGCACGCTGACCAACGCCGGCGTGGTCGAGCTGTCGAGCGGTGCCGGCCACTTCTGGATGCGCGGCTACCTCTTCGTCCTCGACCACCCCTACGTCACGCAGACCGACGCGCAGGGCAATTTCAAGCTGTCCCAGGTGCCGCCGGGCACGTATGAACTCGTCGTGTGGCACCCCAATTGGCAGGAGGCCAGCCACGCCCGCGACGCCGACACCTGCCAGATTTGCCGCCTGACGCTGCAACCGCCGCTCGAAGTTTGCCAAACGGTCACCATCAGCAGCGGCGAAACGCGGACGGTACACGTCACGCTGAGCATGGCGAGTCGTCCGTCCGAGCCGCTGCGGTGAGGGAAATGGCGAGCGCCGGACGAAAGTCCGCCGTGGTCGTGCGGTAGCACGGCGGACTATCGTCCGGCGCTCGCCTTAGACTTCTTTCCGCTGTCGCGCCCGACGCGACCTGGTAGAATCCAACTTCAACCACGCTGCCCGCGCTCACCCGCCACGCCCCTGCCAGGGAGCTATCCGGCCATGTCGATCACGCTGCCGCCCCGAACCCGCCGCGCGGGCTTGTTGCCTTTCCTTGGTACCGTCCTGTTCGGCCTCGGGTGTGCCGGCGGCAGCGCAACCGCCGACGACGCCGACGCCGTTCACTTCCGCGACAAGGTGCAGCCCCTCCTCACCGGCAAGTGCCTGGCGTGCCACGACGGTTACAAGAAGAAGGGCGGCCTCGACCTGAGCCGGCTGGCGTCGGCAATCAAAGGCGGTGACAGCGGGCCGTCACTGAAACCGGGCAACAGCGCCGACAGCCTGCTTTACAAGCGGATCGCCGCCGGCGAGATGCCGGAGGGCAACCCCCTCGCGCCCGAACAGGTCGCCGCGTTCAAGCGCTGGATCGACGCCGGGGCGAAGTACGACCGGGAACCCCTCCTCCCCTCCGGCCGCGCCGGGCCGGACTGGTGGTCGCTGCAAAAAATCGGACGCCCCGAACCGCCGCGCATCAAAAACGACCGCTGGGTGCGCACGCCCATTGACCGCTTCGTCCTCGCCCGGCTGGAAGAAAAAGGGTTGGAGCCGGCCCCCGAAGCCGACCGGCGGACTCTCCTGCGGCGCGTGACCTTCGACCTGACCGGACTGCCACCGACGCCGGCAGAGGTCGAGGCGTTCACCAAGGACACCTCGGCCGCCGCTTATGAAAAGGTGGTCGATCGCTTGCTGGCCTCGCCGCGCTACGGCGAGCGCTGGGGCCGGCACTGGCTCGACGTGGTGCGCTTCGCGGAGAGTTACGGTTACGAAACCAACAGCCTACGCTTCAACGCCTGGCCCTACCGCGATTACGTCATCCGCGCCTTTAACGACGACATTCCCTATCCGCAATTTGTGTTTGAGCAGCTGGCCGCCGACACGGGCAAGGCACCGGACCCCGTCACGCAGGCGGCGGCCGGGTTCCTCGTCGGCGGCGCGCACGACATCGTCGGCAACGCCACGCCGGAGGGCAGCGCCCAGCAGCGCATGGACGACCTCGACGACATGATTACCGCGACCGCGAGCACCTTCCTGGGCATGACCGTCAATTGCGCCCGTTGTCACGATCACAAGTTCGACCCGATCCCGCAGAAGGATTACTACCGCTTCCAGGCGATCTTCGCCGGCGTGCGCTACCCCGACCCGGGCCAGGACCGCGAATTCCCCAAGGCCGTCACGCCGGCGCAGCAGCGTGAGGCCGACGCCGTGCGCGAAGAGTTGGTCAAGGTCGAACGCCAACGGGACGACTTCGAGCCGGAGTACAAGGCCGGCACCGAGAACCGCCGGCCCGCCGTCAACCCGCGGCGCAACGTCGAGCGCTTCGCCGCCACCGAGGCGAAAGTCGTGCGTTTCACGGTCGCGGCGACCAACAACAAGATCGAACCGTGCATCGACGAGTTGGAAATCTACGCTGTCGGCGACGTGGCTCACAACGTCGCGCTGGCGAGCGCGGGCGCCAAGGCCACGGCGTCGTCGGTCTACCCCAACAGCCCGTTGCACCAGCTGGCCCACGTCAACGACGGCCAGTACGGCAACGGCCGTAGCTGGATTTCGAGCGAACCGGGCCGCGGCTGGGTGCAGATCGAACTGTCCGCGGCGGTGCAGATCGACCGCGTCGTCTGGGGCCGCGACCGCGAAGGGAAGTTCGCCGACCGCCTGCCCGTCGAGTACCGCATCGAGGTCGAGGGCGAACCGGGCCAGTGGCGTGCAGTCGCCTCGTCGTCGGACCGGCAGCCCTACCAGGCAGGGGCCAAGGCCGAAAAGCGCGCGTGGCTTTCGGACGAGAAGCTGGGCGAATACAACGAGGTCGCCTCCCGGCGCGACCGGCTCGAAAAGCAACTCGCGGCGCTGACGCAACCACTGCGGGTCTACCTGCCGGCGTTCATCCAGCCGGGGCCGACGCACCTGCTCAAGCGCGGCGACCCGATGAACAAGGGCGCGGAAGTCACGCCCGGCGCGCTGTCGGTCCTCAAGCCCGAACTGGACGTGGCTGCCGACGCCCCAGACAAGGAGCGGCGGTTGGCGTTGGCCCGGTGGATTACGCACCCCGACAACCCGCTGGCGGCGCGCGTGATGGTCAACCGCGTCTGGAACTATCACTTCGGCCAGGGCATCGTCGCGACGCCGAGCGATTTCGGCTTCAATGGAGGCCGGCCGTCGCACCCCGAATTGCTCGACTGGCTGGCCAGCGCATACAAGGACAACGGCTGGCATTTGAAGCCACTGCACCGGCTAATCGTGCTGTCGGCGGCGTACCGTCAGGGCGGCCGCATCGACCCGAAGGCGCAGGCGACGGACAAGGAAAATACGCTGCTGTGGCGGAAGGTGCCGCGCCGCCTCGAAGCCGAGGCCGTGCGCGACAGTCTGCTCGCGGTCAGCGGCAAGCTCGACCTGAACATGGGCGGACCGGGCTATGAAATCTGGGAAAAAAACACCAACTACGTCACCGTCTTCAAGCCGAAGGCGGAGTTGGGCCGGGACGAGTTTCGGCGCATGGTGTACCAGTTCAAGCCGCGTTCGCAGCAAGACCCGGTTTTCGGCACGTTCGATTGTCCCGACGCTGCCCTGGCCCGGCCGCGGCGCACGACCTCGATCACGGTGTTGCAAGCGCTGAACCTCTTCAACAGCCGTTTCACGCTGGCGCAGGCGGATTTCTTTGCCGAACGGCTACGCCACGAGGCGGGCGACGACCAATCGGCACAGGTGAAGTGGGCGTTCCTGTTGGCATTCGGCCGCGCGCCGACGGACAAGGAGCGCGATGGCGGCGTGGCGCTGGTCCGCGACCACGGCCTGGCCGCGCTGTGCCGGGCACTGTTTAACGCGAATGAGTTTTTGTACGTGGATTGACGCCGCAACACCCTCGGAGCGAGAACCACCCGTGCCGCACCTCACCAACCCGCACCTGCTCGACCGCCGCGCCTTCCTGGGCAATCTGGGCCTCGGCGTTGGCGGCATCGCCCTGGCGTCACTGCTGTCCGATCAAGGCCTCCTGGCCGCCGACGCACCCACTGCCGCGCGCAAGCCGCACTTCACGCCCAAGGCCAAGCGCGTGTTGCACGTCTTCTGCGTGGGCGCGGTCAGCCACCTCGACACCTGGGACTACAAGCCGGAACTTATCAAGCGGCACGGCCAACCGCTGCCGGGCACCGAAAAGCTCGTCACGTTCCAGGGCGCGAACGGCAACCTGAACCAAAGCCCCTGGAAGTTCCGGCCGCGCGGCGCGACGGGCAAATACATCTCCGACCTGGTGCCGCACCTGGGCGGTTGCGTGGACGACCTGTGCTTCGTGCATTCGCTGACCTCGAAGACCAACACGCACGGGCCGGGCGAAGTCTTCATGAGTACCGGCTTCACGCAGGAGGGTTATCCGAGCATCGGCGGCTGGGTGACGTACGCGCTGGGGACGGCGAACGAGAACCTGCCGGCGTATGTCGCCATTCCCGACCCGCGCGGGGTGCCGCAAGCCGGGCCGATCAACTGGAACAACGGCTTCCTGCCCGCCGTGTTCCAGGGCACCGCCTTCAACGCCGACAGCCCGATTCAGAACCTCGCCCGCCCCAAAGAAGTCCGCATCGACTCGGACAAGGCGACCGGCGACTTCCTTCGCTTGCTCAACGACCAGCACCTGGAGCGCCACCCCGACGATGCCGAACTGAGTGCCCGTATCGCGTCCTACGAATTGGCGGCGCGGATGCAATTGGCCGCGCCGGAGGTGAGCGACCTAACCGGCGAAAGCGCCCCGACGCGCGCGCTGTACGGGCTGGACGACAAGAACCCGTTGACGGCGGGTTTCGGCCGCAATTGCCTGCTGGCCCGGCGGCTGCTGGAAAAGGGTGTGCGCTTCGTGTCGCTGTACAACGGCGCGTTCGCGATGGGCGAAGGCGCGCTGAACTGGGACGGCCACCGCCAGATCAAGTCGGACTACGACCGCCACGGTCCGGTATTGGATAAACCGCTGGCCGGCTTGCTCAAGGACCTGAAGGCGCGCGGCCTGCTCGACGACACGCTGGTTTTGTGGACGACGGAGTTCGGCCGGATGCCGACGTTTCAGAAAGACACGCAGGGCCGCGACCACAACCCGAAGGGCTTCACGGCCTGGCTGGCGGGGGCGGGCGTCAAGCGGGGCTTTAGCTACGGTGCGACCGACGAATTCGGCTACGAGGCGGTCGAGGACGTGACGACGGTGTACGACTTCCACGCGACGGTGCTGCACCTACTCGGCCTGGACCACGAGAAGCTGACGTACTACCACAACGGCATCCAACGGCGGCTGACCGACGTGCATGGCAACGTGATTCGCAAGGTGTTGGCGTAGGGCGGTTGGCTTACCCCAACATTGAAAGAGACACTGGGCGAGCGGGGTGGGGGAGGGGGGGGCCGACGCCACAGCCCCCCCGAGGCCGCCCCGCCGCCCCGCCCCGCGGC
>JBBRLG010000478.1:0-5775 GCA_038231495.1 Gemmatales bacterium
CTTGTGGGTGACCGTCTCCCACAAGCGGGCCGCTTGTGGCTACGGGCGTTTGACAGGAACCCTACCGCCGCGGATCTGCCGTTTGCCCGAGTCCTCCCTCCGGTTACAATCTACCGTTCGCAATCCCACCGGCGCGTTCGCTCTTCCGCAATGGATCGGCTTGGAAATGACCGCCCTCGTTTTTCGAGGAAGATTGACATGCAACCCTTTCATACCGGCTTGGCCCTAATGCTGCCTTTCATCCTGGCAAACGTGGTCAGGGCCGCGGACCCGCCGACCCTCGTCGAGCAGCCCGATGCGTTCCAAACGCTGGTGAACCCCAAGTGTTCCCACTGCCGCGACGAGGCCAAGCGCCGCGCCGACGAATTGCGGGCCGATGACCGCGTGCTGTGCTGGGTGCGCGGCTACTCCGACGGCGGCGCGATCCCGCTGCGCTTCTTCCTGAATTCGTACCGCGTCATCAGCGACAGCTACGGCGTCTTCGTCTACGACCCCGACGCCGGCTACGCCCGCGGCTTCGCGCCGTCGTACGACTTTGCTTTTCACGGCTGGCGCAACGGCGTCATGGTCATGAAAGAGAAGGACGGCACTTTGTATTCGTGCCTGACCGGCGTGGCCTTCGCCGGGCCGAAAAAGGGCACGCGGTTGAAGCCGATCCCGACGCTCGTGACCGACTGGGGCCCCTGGCTGGACCGTTACCCCGGCGGCGTCGCTTACGAAATGTTCGAGAAGTATAAGCCGACGGACTTGACCAAAGAGTTAAACGAAGGCTCGAAGAAGAGCCGGCCCGACGAGGACAAGCGCCTGGCCGCCGACAAGAAAGTACTCGGCGTAAGGGTCGGCAAGGAAGCCAGGGCGTACCCGCTCGATCTCGTCGAAAAAGCGGGGGTCTTGACGGACAAGTTGAGCGGCACGGAGTACGTGGTGCTGTGGTACGGTCCGACGAAGACGGCGGCGGCGTACGAGCCGGTCGCGTCGCCGCCGAAGAAGGACGGCGGCGCTTCGCGCAAGCTGACGCTCCAAGTTGACCCCAAGGTGCCGGCGGCGCCGTTCGTGGACAAGGAGACCGGCTCCCGCTGGGACGTGGCCGGCCGTGCCGTCGAGGGCGAACTAAAGGGCTGGACGCTCAACTGGCTGGACGGCACGCAGGTCACATGGTTCGCGTGGGTGGCGGAGTACCCAGACACCATGATTTTCGGCAAGAATGAGGCAAAATAAACCTCTGCCAGCAAGGTGAGAGGCCGTTTGCATCGGCACGATTCGCATGGATAAACCCGACCACGCAACACCAGCACCGGACACGATTGCCTCGTGGGTGCGGGACGCCCGTCGCCGCACCCTGGAGTTGATTGGCGACCTGGACGACGAACAGTTGCTCGGCCCGTCGCTCGCTACCTTGAACCCACTCCTGTGGGAGGTCGGCCACGTCGGGTGGTTCCAGGAACGGTGGGTACTCCGCCAAGCCAACCGCCAACCGCCCCTGCGGCCCGACGCCGATGCGCTGTACGACTCCGCCGCCGTGGCCCACGACACGCGCTGGAGCTTGCCGCTGCCGGCGCGCAAGCAGACGCTCCGCTACCTGGAGAGGGTGGAGGAGCGGGTGTTGGAGCGGCTCGCGAACGGGCCTTGCCCCGAAGAGATCTACTTCACGTTGCTGTCCGTCTTTCACGAAGACATGCACACCGAGGCGTTCACCTACACCCGCCAGACGCTGGGCTATCCCGCCCCACACCTTTCCGGCCCAGTGCCGCTGGCGTCCGCAGGCGCACCATGGGTGGGCGACGTGCCTGTCCCGGGGGGCACGTACGCGCTGGGGGCGGGGCAGGGCGGGTCGTTCGTTTTCGACAACGAGAAGTGGCTACACCCGGTCGCGCTGCGGCCCTTTGCCATCGCACGGGCACCCGTGACGCAGGCCGAGTTCGCGGCCTTCGCCGACGACGGGGGCTACGGCCGCCGCGAGTTGTGGGACGCGGCGGGGTGGGCCTGGCGCGAGAGTGCGGCAGCCGAACACCCGGTCTACTGGCGGCGCGACGCGGGCGACTGGCTAAGGCGCGACTTCGACTGTTGGGTGTCATTGGAGCCGCACCGGCCGGTCGTCCACGTCAACTGGCACGAGGCCGAGGCCTATTGTCGCTGGGCGGGCCGGCGGTTGCCGACGGAAGCGGAGTGGGAGGCGGCGGCTTGTGGGCCGGCCGTCCCCGGCGAGCGAAAGCGCCGCTTCCCCTGGGGCCACGGCGCGCTGACAGCCGACCACGCCAACCTGGACGGACTGTACGGCGGCTGCGTGGGGGTGGCGGGGTACGCCGCGGGCGACAGCCCGTGCGGTTGCCGGCAGCTGACCGGCAACGTCTGGGAGTGGACGGCCGATGACTTCGGGCCGTACCCCGGCTTCGTGCCCGACCCGTATAAGGAATACTCGGTGCCGTGGTTTGGCGACCACAAGGTGCTGCGCGGCGGCTGCTGGGCGACCCGCGGCCGGCTGCTGCGTAACACCTGGCGCAACTTCTACAAGCCCGACCGCCGCGACGTGTTCGCCGGCTTCCGCACGTGTGCCCCATGACAGCAACGGTTTGCCTGGTAACGCCCGCGCCGCCTGGCTCGCGCAAGGGCAACCGCGTCACCGCCCTGCGCTGGGCGGGAATCTTGCGCGGCCTGGGCTGCCGCGCCGTCGTGCGTCAAGAATACCGCGGCGAGCGCTGCGATCTGCTGGTGGCCCTGCACGCCCTGCGGAGCTTCCCGTCCCTCCAGCGCTACCGGTCCGACCGCCCCGACGCCCCCCTTGTTCTGGCCCTGACCGGCACTGACCTGTACGGCTCGATCCACACGGACGCCGACGCGCGCCGGGCGCTGGACCTGGCGACCCGTCTGATCGTCCTCCAACCGCTAGGCGTGGCGGAGTTGCCGGAGAGTGTTCGAGCCAAGGCCCGCGTCATCTACCAGTCCGTGCCCGACCCGGGTGTGGGGCTGCCGCCGCGTGTGGACCGGTTCGAGGTGTGCGTGCTGGGTCATCTCCGGCCGGTCAAGGATCCATTCCGGACCGCCCTGGCGGCCCGCCTGCTGCCGCCGGCCTCGCGCTTGCGGGTGCTGCACCTGGGGGCGGCGTTGAGCGCGGACATGGCGGAGCAGGCCCGCCAGGAGACTGACGTCAACGCCCGCTACCGCTGGCTGGGGGAAGTGCCGCGCTGGAAAGCATTGCGCGTGCTCCGGCGCTGCCGGCTGCTGGTGCTAACGTCAGAGTTGGAGGGCGGTGCCAACGTGGTGTCCGAGGCGCTGGCCGCTTCAGTGCCGGTGTTGTCGTCGCAGATCGCCGGCTCGGTCGGGTTGCTGGGTGAGGACTACCCGGGCTACTTCCCGGTCGGGGACACCAAAGTCCTGGCACGACTGCTGGAACGGGCGGAGATGGACCCAAGCTTCTACCGCATCTTATACGATTGGTGCGCCGGCCTGCGGTCCCTGGTCGATCCGGCGCGCGAGAGACGGAGTTGGTCGGAGTTGCTGCGTGAACTGGGGTGTTAAGGCGTCCCCGCCGGCTGAATCCGAGCGGGAAGAACGCGCGCCGCAGCTGCGATCCGAGACCCGCCACCGGATCCACAATGAATTGCCGCTTGCGGCTAAGCGTTCCGAAGCGCTTAGCCGCAAGCGGCAATAACATTTGGTAACCGTTCACCGGCTTACGGACCGGCCGCCGCACCCTCGCTGAAGATTATGTCGAGGGCATCGGTGCGCCGCAGGCCCGGCGTAAGGGTTTCGGCCATCAGGCTGTTGGGCTGGCTCTGACTATTGGCGTGTTCAAGCCCGGCCAGGTGGCCCATTTCGTGCAACACCGCCGTTTCAAGGTCCATGCGACCTGCGGCCGGCCCACCGGGAAGCGCAGTGAGTGCTCCCGTTCCAGTCCTGGCAAACTCTTCGTTTGACAGGGGGGTGGGATCGACGAACCAGCCGTAGCCCGCGGCGTTTTTGTCGATGACCACCGTGTCGGACTTGGCGTAAGTATAACCCAGGGTCGGCCCGGAGAACTGGCCTACTTCATAGGTGGCCGCTTACAACCGCGCCAGCAATGCCGGGTCGATGCCCGCTTCCTGGAGCCGGGCCAGGGCCGCCGAGACGGTCATTTGAAGTTGCTGGTTCGTGAGTTGCCCGAGACCGGGGGCGGCGTCCTGGGCGCCACTTATTGCCGGTTCAAGTACGTCTTGCCGCGGAGCGGCAACGGACGGCAACGGATTGTCGCCCCGCGCGGCTTGGTTACTCGAAAGAGTCTGATTCGGCAGGCGAAGGAGGCCGCCGCCAACGTACAGGCCGCCGCCCTGGCCGCGTCCGCCCACGCCGCCCACGCCGCCGTTACTTGCCGCGTCCTGCGCGGGAGCTGCTCGCAATGAACCGCTGCCGCCGCCGCTGCCACCACTACCGAAACCGCCGCCGCTGTAACCGCCCCCGCTGTAACCGCCCCCGCCGGAACAGCCACACGTGCCAACAGGACCGGGACCGACGGTGACCACCGGGCCGTACGACACCACCGGGCCTACGGTAATCAGGCCGGGGATGAAATAAAAACCGCCCGTCGCGTAACTGCCACCGGTGTACCCCTCTGTTCGATGCGTCGGGAAGGGCGGTTGGGGCGTGGCCGGCGGCGGTAGCACCAGAGAAGGATCGGTGGTGACGGTTGCGTCGAGTTGCTCGGCACCCGGAAGTGGGCCGCTGAACCGCTTCGCGCTGGCGATAAACTGGTGGGCTGCCGAATTCACGTCGCTACCGCTGGCGGCGAACGACTGGAGCTCCGTGAAATACTCGTCCGAGCCGACGATCCCCGCGATCACTTCCGAATCGCGCGCGCCGTGTCGAAACGCATCGACCCAAAATGCCTGTCCGGCACTGTCGGGAACCCGGTTCAGCGTGGCCCGGTAGATGCTGGTTATTTCTACCTCTTTACCGTCGGTGCTGCGCAGGATGCCGAAGGCCGTGGCGGCGCGGCCGTTGGGGGTATTCGGCCTGCCATTCGACCAATACGACAGCCCAGCCGCGTCGATGGGGCGGCCCAATTCGGCTTTGTACACCGCGTTGAGGTAGCCGGACACGTTGCCGCCGGACCGGTTGAAAAACTCATCCGAGCCGATGATGCTGGCTTTGACTTTTTCCAGCGTGTCGCCGCGGCGCACCGCCTCCACCCAGAAATTGAGGCCCGCACTATCCGCCGGTCGGCCCAAAAAGTCCTGGTAATCGATTTGCACGGCCCGGCCGATAAATTCGTCGCTCCGCTCAATGCCGAGGGCGACTTGCGCCCGCGTCTCGCCCGCATTGAGCCGGCCGTCCCAGTAGGCGAGACCCGCCGGATCGACGTTGTGCCCGAGGAAGCCTTGATACAGCGTACTCACATAGACATCGTTGGCGGCAACCGACGGCACATTTCGATCTTCCAGATTTTCCAGTCGCAACGACGCGGCGCGCCCGGAGCGGGTGCTTTTTTCTTTGGAGAGAGAGAAGGAACTGCGAAACAAGGAATGGACTCGGTGCGCAATCATGGGGTGACCTCGGAAGTGGAGAGTAATTGTTTCGACGAAACGAACGGAGGCATGGAGGGCAATCCTCCTTTGGTTCGGTGAGAACCGCCTCCTTGCCGTTCGACCGACGACGCGATTAGCACTACAGCGCAGCGAAGCGTCTAAGCTTTCTTGGTCGTTTCTTTCGAGACTTCGTGGCGGCCGCGTTGCGTTGTTGATGGTAGAGGAGGAGGTCTTCCAGACACGCCGTTTCGCTGGTGGCTCGTTGCCGGCTCAAGTA
>JBBRLG010000479.1:0-5771 GCA_038231495.1 Gemmatales bacterium
CCCCGGGGGTGGGGGGGGGTTTTTTCCCCGTGTGACCCCCCGCCCCCTGGGGGGGCCTTAAAACCCCCCCCCCCCCCGGCCGGCCCGCGGCTCTTACAACGGCTGTCCGGGCTTCCGGTCTGACCTCCCTGGTTCACGCTTGCCGCCTTTCCACGTCATTGAATGACACCCGCCATTTGGCACTCATTTTCCACAATACTAGTCTCTTAATAACGACCCGATTATGGCACACTAGAGGGTGGCGCGCTGGTGCGCCTTTCCCACCCCTTCCAACGATGCGGAGACCGTCATGAACACGACCCAACGCGCTGCCGAACCCCTCGCCCCCGACGCCCCGACCAATGGCCCTGACGCCAACGGCCGCTTCGCGCCGGGCAACGTCGGCGGCCCCAGCAACCCGTTCGCCCGGCGCGTGGCCGAGCTGCGCAAAGTTATGCTCGACTGCGTTACCAACAAGGAAATGGAAACCATCGTCGGTGAATTGCTGGTGCAGGCCCAGATGGGTAAATTGGCCGCGATCAAGCTCTTGTTCCAGTACGTTTTGGGCAAGCCCGCCGCGACCGTGAATCCCGACACGCTCGATTTGCAGGAGGTGGAGCAGTATCGCCAGGCGCCGGAGCCGGCGGTGCTGCAGGAGATCCTCGGCGCGCGGATGCCGGCCGACCTGGCCTGCACCTTGATGCGCACGGTGCTGCCCTACGTCGGCCGCTCACAGGCCGATTTGATAGCCGAAACCCTCTTGGGTCCCGAACCGGACGCGGAAGCGGACGACGAGGAGGCGGTCGAGCCGGCGACCCGCCCGGCACCGTCACCAAACGGTGAATGCAACGCGGATGCGGCCCGGCGAACGACAACGCCCCAGACCGCGGCAGGTCCGGACCAGCCCGCGGCGTACGGCAACGGGCGTACCGTGCCCCGCCCGCCCGTCGGCGGGTGATTGCGGACTATTCAAGTAGCTTGTTTCGCTTACGGTCGGCCGACCGTGGCGTCCGCGGTGCGCGCCGGGTGCCACGCACGTATCGACGGCTTATGAAACCAACGTCCCCTTGTTTCGGCACCGAAATGCGCCGCAACAAGGGGACGGGTGGCTAGCTCACTCACGAACTCTTTTATCCTTCGTTTACTTCTTCGATTCGTAGTCACCTTCGAGGTGGATTTTCAGCAACGCCGTGTTGTCACCCTTCACGTCGTCGAGGCGGGCGGCAGCGCCTTTCACCTTCCAGGTGAAATGGAACTCCAGGCCAACCGGCACCTTGTCCTTGGCCTTTTCGAGCAGTTCCTCTTTGCCGCCGAGCGCGGTGATCTTGGCTTTGACCAGCCCGTCCTTCTCAACGGTGTAGTCGCAGGTAACGACCAGCGCCTCGTTGTGGGCGAAAAGCGTCAGCGTTTTTTTGTCGGTGAACTCGATCTTCTGCTCGCCGCCCTTCATCGCCCAGGTGCCGGACAGGGCCGGTTTGTCCTTGTCTTCCTTCTTGTCCTTCTTGTCGTCGGCGGCCGTGAACCGGCTCTGCCAGAAACCAATCGCCGGTGCCAGGATGCTTTTGAAGACGTTGTGCAAGTGGGCCATGTGGCCGGGAGCGCTGGGCTGGTAGGCATGAAGTGGGGCGGCCACTGCATCTTGCCCACCTGCCTGCGCGGCCGGCGCGGGGCTTGCGTTGGCGGCGAAAACGACGGGGCCGTTCGCTTGGCCCGACGGGTCGGCCACGTACCCCGCATACGACCCGGCCGACACGCCAGCCAGGACCACGACGCCGCAGGCCAGCAGGACGCCGTACTTGAGAAACTTCGTGAGCATGAGGTTGGACACTCCTTTGGTGAGGGCCGCGACCGTCGGCGCGACGGCCGCCGTGGAGCCGGCCGCGAAAGCGGTCGCGGCGTGGACGGTGGAATCGATCAACAGCGGCGTGGCCGCCGCCGTCGCGGTCGGGGCCAGCGCCGCGGTCAGCGCGCCGGCGGCGATGGCCACGCCCCGCCGAGTGAGGCGTCGGGCCAACAGGGAACGGCCGCGACGGAGCCTCGTTCCCAGGGTTTTCTCGGGACACCCGACCGCGGCCGCCGCCGCGCGCACGGTCAGGCCACGCAGGTCGCAGAGGACAATCGGCGTGCGGTACTTGGCCGGTAAGGCGTGCAACTCTCCGTCCAGGATTTCCCGCAAATCGTCCGGCACGCTTGCCGGCGTAGCGACACACTGCCGGGCCGCCGCCTCCCGTTCCTTGACTTCCCGCCGGTGACGCATGGCCTTGGCCTTCCGCGCGACGTTGTAAGCGACCCCGTACAGCCAGTTGCCGATGGCCCCGGTCCGCTGAAGCGATGCGGCGTTGCGGGCGAGTACCAGAAATGCCGCCTGAAACGCATCCTCGGTGTCCTGCTCGTGCCGGAGCACGCGGCGGCAGACGCCCAGGACGACGGTGCCGTAGCGCCGGACCAGCACGGTGAACGCGGCCTCGTCGCGCCGCTCGGCAAAGCGGCCGACCAACTCGGCGTCGGGCAAATCCACCAGTTCACGGGCCGCCAGAGTCCGGCCGAAGTGCTGCACGGCGGCAGAAAGCGATCGCGTTGCGGTCATGTCAGTCCCCGGGTTTCAGTGTTCTACCAAGGTACTTCCCCGGCGCGCGGAGATTCCTTCAACAATTTATCAAACGTTGCCGATGAGACCGCCCTCTCTGACGGCCAAGCGGCAACGGAGACGCGGCATATCCGGAGATTTGAAGAATTTGAACAGGCGTAACTAAAACCGACCCCAAGCTGTGCCGAGCCAGGCAATTGTCACGCCGATCCACATGAAGAAGTTCAGGCCGTTAAGCAGGAAACCCGCGAGTCCCAGGGCGACCGGCCGCCGCTGGCGCAAGGAGGCACTGATGCCGCTCGCACCCAAAATCGCGCCCACGGCGGTCAACAAGAGGACGAAAAAGATGGTGCCACAACCCATGTAAGCAGTGACGTGCTCCAAGGCGCCGCCAATGGATCTCCAGTCTTCCGATTGCAGGGAATAGCTCAAACTGAGGGCACCCGGTGTCAACAACGCGACGACGGCGCCAAGCGCCAAGGACGCGATTCCCCACTCCGCACTGGTGTGAGGGTCGGAGGCCAACGGCCGGGGCTTTTCCGCGTCCGCTTCATGGCGCGGCCCAACCGGTTCGCTATCGACGCGCATAATGTCCGTCATCGGTGCGCCTCTTAAATAAATGTAACCGTTCACCGCCAATTTCTCCCCCCCTTACGAAGGGGGGGCAGGGGGGGTTAAGCTCGGTTGAGGTACTGCGTCCTGGCTTCAACTCCACCCCCCCTGCCCCCCCTTCGTAAGGGGGGAGTGAACGGTTACAAATAAATAACCCAGGATCGTTTCGTTAATACCGCGCAAAGATGGTGTCCGCCGTTGCAGTCGTCGCGTCGTCGTCATTATCCTTGAGGGCCGCGAGGCTCTGCTTAATGCGGCGGCTGGAGATCGCCAGGAAATAGCGGCCTGCGGCCACGTCCCGCGCGACTTCCGAGGGGTCGCTGTTGCCCACCGTCATCAGGTGGTCGAGCCGGCTGAGCGTGCAGCTTGAGGCGTATAACTCACAGGCCGCGTCCGCCAAGCGTTCCTGTGCGTATTGTTTGAACAGAATCTTTTCGCGGTACTTGAAGAGCGTACTCTGCACCGCCAGGCTGAACTCCCGCAACCGCGCGCCGAGGTCGCGCGCGAACGGCGCTAGCTCCTTGCTCATCACGGGCACGTCGGGACGGGTCAGGCGGTCTTTGAGTTGTTTGCCGCCGAAATTCAGCAGCGTGCCGACGCCCTTTAACGAGAGGTTCACCGAGTTCTTGACGTTCAGCAACTGGTCGGCGACCGGCTTGATGCCGACCATCGCGATGAAGGCGCGCAGCACGTCGTTGGCCCCTTCGCCGATCGTGTTAATGCGTGCGTCGCGCATCATGCGTTCGAGCGGCTCGTCGCAGAAATAGCCCTTGCCGCCGTAGATTTGTAGGGCGTCGTTGACGATCAGCCACAGCGCGTCGGTGGACCACACCTTGAGCATGGCCGTTTCCAGCATGTAGTCCTCGAAGCCGCGGTCGATGAAGCCGGCGCACTCGGCCGTCGTCGCCTCCATCGCGAAAACGTGGGCCGCCATGTAGGCGATCTTCTTCTTGACCAGTTCGAATTCGCTCAGCGCCTGCTGGAACTGGACGCGCTTCTTGGCGTGGGTCGCGGCCAGGCGCAGGCAGGTCTTCGCCGCGCCGGTGCAGCTGGCCCCGAAGGTGGTGCGGCCGAAATCCAGTACTGTCAAGGCCACGCGCAAGCCCTTGCCGACCTTGCCCAGCACGTTTTCGATCGGCACCACCATGTCGTGGAACGCCAGGCGTCCGGTCGCGGTGCCGCGGATGCCGACTTTTTCCATGCGCTGCTCGACGACCTCGAAGCCCGGCATGTCCGGCGTCACGAGGAACGCCGTGATCTCCTTCTTGCGGTCGGCGGCGCTGCCGGGCGTGCGGGCCATGACGGTCAAGACCTGGGCGATGCCGCCGTTGGTGATCCAGCGCTTGGTGCCGTTGAGGACGTACGCGGTGCCGTCCGGCGTCGGCGTGGCGGTGGTCTGCACGTTGCTGGCGTCGGAACCGGCTTCCGTTTCGGTCAAGGCGAACGCGGCCAGCTTCTCGCCCGACACCAGCGGCGGCAGCCAGCGGTCTTTCTGCTCCTTGGTGCCGAACAGGAGCAGGGCGCGGATGCCGATGCTGTGATGGGCGTTGACGAACACGGCGGTGCCGGCACAGTGGCCGCCGATGATCTCCATGATGCGCGTGTACGCCAGTTGGGAGAGGTCGCGGCCGCCATACTCTTTCGGCGCGGTCATGCCGAGGACGCCGATGCGGCCCAGGCCGGCGATCACTTCGCCGGGAATCTCGGCGTTGCGATCGATGGCGGCGGCGTCAACGTGTTCGTCGAAGTAGTGGCGGACCTCGTACACCGCCTGCGCGACGACGGGAGCTTCTTCCTTCTTCACTTCGGGGTAGGGAAAGAGCAGGGGGGCGTTGAAGTGGCCGAAGAACAGGCCTTTGGCGAAGCCCAGCGTTTGCGGACCGCTGAAGAGGAGTTCTTCCGCTTCCTTCTTTTGCTGTTCGATCTGCTGTTCGGTCAAGGCCATGACATGCACCCTCTGAAACGTCTATACTGCCCGCGGCTCGATTCGGCACCAACGCCCGTAACCACAAGCGGCCCGTAGCCGCAAGCGGCTCGCTTGCTGGCTTCCGCACGGGTTCAGCCAGCAAGCGGGCCGCTTGCGGCTACGGCCCGCTTGTGGGTACACGTCTCCCACAAGCGGGCCGCTTGGGGTTACGGGCGTTTGTGCCACTTTCCCCCGCGGCCGGTATAGCCGCGGCTAAACAGAAAATCTTTCCTTGCCGCCACCTTACTCCGCACTCGTCACCTTCGCGTCCTTGAGGGTATACAAGAAATTCTCCGGGTCGTTGCCGTTGAGCTTGAGCTTGCCCGCTATTTTCAGGGGTCCGCGCGTGAACGTCCGCGTCTTGCCCTCCGGCAACTCGACGAGGGTCATCGCGGTCATCTCCGGCATTTCACAGAACCAGCAACCGACGGGGTACTCGATCAACAGGAAGCTGTTGCATTCCACGTCTTCGCCGATGGGCTGCATGAAGCCGGTCAGCTCCACCGTCAGGCCGTCCAGTTCCTTCAGGTATTTCGGAAACGTGGGCTTGTAATGGCGGTCGAGGGTCGTTTCCACGACGACGGACCAGGGCAGGGCGTTGACTCCCTTGGCATCGACCGGCGGCAG
>JBBRLG010000480.1:0-5765 GCA_038231495.1 Gemmatales bacterium
GTGTCGGAATTGGCTGACAGCTAATAGCTGACAGCTAACAGCTATTTATTTTCCCCTCTTCCGACACCCGACACCCGACACCCGACACCCGACACTCGACACCCGACACATGACACCCGACACAAGATGCACATCGACCAATTCGACTACACCCTGCCGCCGGAGTTGATCGCCCAGGAGCCGCCGGCGCGGCGCGACGAGTCGCGCCTACTCGTGCTGCGCCGCGGCGGCGAAGTGCTGGAACACCGCCAGTTCCGCGACCTGCCCGGCCTGCTCGCCCCCGGCGACTTGCTCGTGCTTAATGACACGCGCGTCATCCCGGCCCGCGTGGTGGGCCGCCGTGCGCGCACCGAAGGCAAGTGGGAAGGGCTGTTCCTGCGCGCGACGGCCGACGGCCCGTGGGAACTGCTGTGCCAAACGCGCGGCCGGCTCATCGTCGGCGAAACGCTCCTCGTCGATGCACCCGGCGCGAAGGCGGACGCCACGCCGTTGCGTCTCTGTCTGGTCGGTAAAACAAGCCTGGGGCACTGGCTGGCGCAACCGGAGGAAGCTGGCACGGCGGCGGAACTGCTCGCGCGCTTCGGCAACGTGCCACTGCCGCCTTACATCCGCAAGGGCCGCGCCGGCCCGGCAGACCGCGAACGCTACCAGACGGTCTACGCGCAACACCCCGGCGCCGTCGCGGCACCCACGGCCGGTTTGCACTTCACGCCGGAACTCTTCGAGACGTTGCGGCAGCGCGGCATCGACACGGCGTTCGTGACGCTGCACGTCGGCCCCGGCACGTTCCAGCCGGTGCAGGTGGAAGATGTGACCCGGCACCGCGTCCAGCACGAATGGGGCGAACTGCCCGCCGCCACCGCCGACGCGGTGCGCGCGTGCAAGGCGCGCGGCGGTCGCGTGGTCGCGGTCGGCACCACGTCGGTGCGCGTGCTGGAAACGGCGGCACGGCGCGACGGCGAACTAACGGCCTGGACCGGCGACACCGACTTGACGATCTGTCCGCCGTTTCCGTTCCGCGTGGTGGACGCGCTGGTGACAAACTTCCACCTGCCGCGTTCGAGCCTGCTGCTGGTGGTGGCGGCGTTCACCGGCCTGGACTCGATGAAGGCCGCTTACGCCGCCGCGGTGGCTGCCTTGTACCGCTTTTACAGCTACGGCGACGCGATGCTGATTCTGCCGGAAGGACCGCATGAGCAACCGGATTCGCCGGGTTGAGCTGATGGACAAAACCCTCGTCCCCGCCGAGGCCGAGGTGTGGGTTATGCTCCACCTCGACCACCTCACGCCAACGACCGAGGTGCGCGGCCGCCTGATGGGACCGACCTGCCGTTACGCCAGCACGGTCGAAGTCGCCTACGCGCTGCGACCCTTACCGAAAAGTCAGAAGCCTCCGGCTTCTGAAGGTCCGGCACGGACGCTACGCGTCGTCATCCCGGAACCGAGTTTGTGGGATCCGATCAGTCCGTTTCTCTACCACGGCCCGGTCGAATTGTGGGAAGACGGCACGCGCGTCGAGCAAATCACGATCCGCCACGGCTTGTGTTCAAAAACGCTCAACACGCACGGCCTACGCTGGAATGGCCGGCCGCTGACGCTGCGCAGCCGGGACGTGCTAACCGGTTCGGAGGATGAAATGCTCGCGCTGCGCGCCGCCGGCTACAACCTGCTAACGGCCCCCCTCGGCGACATGGAGCTGTGGGAGCGTGCCGACCGCATCGGTTTCCTGGTGCTTGGACGAGTGCGGACGCCCGACGAAGCCGTGCCGGCCGAACTGACGGGTCATCCATCATGTCTTGGTTTCCTGTTCGACGCCGACGTGTGGTCGCAAGTGGATCGGAGCCAACGCAAGGGGTTCAAAAGTCGCGGCTTCAGTGGCGTTGAGTTGCACGCGCTGCCGATGGAGTCGTTGCCGGCGGACCTTGATTTTGTGGCGTGTGATGCGGAACGATGCGAGGAGATGTCCGAGCTTGGTTTGCCGGTTATTGCCCTAGGGGACGCTGCGGAAAAGCGGCTTTGAGGACGATCGCATATAGAACGTATACAAAACAGAGACCGCAAGGGAACGGTTGGCAAGGAGAGCCAGCGCTCCCTGACTCGCCCTTGCTTCGCGCTCCAGGTCGGTTCTCCAATCGATCAAACGCCTTGTTTGGCTGGCATTTTGGTTGACACCCTCTTTAGTAAGGGCACATGATAGCTGGACGAAAGCTGTTGAAAAATCGGTTTGGCCATCCGAGTAGAAGTGCCTACGGCTTGGCTTCCTCATCAAAGGTGAAGCATGATCGTCTCTCGCAGCGTCGTGGAAGTTTCCGAAACTGACACCGAATACTTGCTGTCGATTCACGCATCCCAAAAGGATAGGGCGAAGGGGATTCCTGGTTACCACTGGGATTCACAACGTGTTTGTTGGGTCTATCCGCGAACTCCACGAAATTATGACGCGTTGATTGCAGAATTCGGCGATGACATCGTGGGCGTTCTGAAGATCTCACGACCGGGCAAAGCATCACCTGAGCCACCAATTGCCCGCCAGGAAGAAGAGCAGGCGATCCAAGAGAAGATGCGGAAGATAATCGAGGATGCACTTTCCGGTGCCGCTACAAAGGGCGAATCTTCTCAGCTGCAGGCTCTTGAGGCGGCGTTGGCTGCAAAGGATAGCGAAAGAGCTGAAGTCAGACGGCGGGCCGATCATCTTGAGCAGCAGTTGCGTGAAAGTATTGCGGTAAAATTGGAGTTGTCGGCCGAAGTCGAACGACTTCGTAGTACGAACACTTTGCTCCAAGCGGAATTGGGAAGGAAAGGGGTGCCTGGAGGTGATCCTGGCCTCACTCTTGAACGAATGATCCGGGAGACAGCCAAAGAGGCAAGCGGTGGTGATCCGAAGTTCTGCACGCTGGCTGATCGCGTAGATTTCAACGAATCGCTGTCCATCGATCTCGTGAAGGAGCTCGGGCGCGAGTTGAGGAGAGTCGTAAACTGTCAGGATCGTGCGACGAATCTCCACGATCTGTTGGGCCAGGCGCGGGACGCAAAACTGTTGACCGAGCGGGGCATTGACCTAGCTCACGTCATTCGGAAACAGCGCAACGTCATGGCTCATGAGAACGTTGATCGTCGCACCCACAAAGCGCAGGTTTTTCTATGCTTTTTTGCAGCAGCGCTCTTGTGGCCTGAATTCTCCGAGTAAAGGGATCGATCAACGCCGAGTCGTATCGGCGGCTTGTCTGCCAGTAATGGGGCGAGAACTGCCCGTAGCTTTACCGTCTCCCCCAGCGGCAGGCAAGCCACTCGTGCCAC
Organism: Gemmatales bacterium; assembly: GCA_038231495.1. Taxonomy (GTDB): domain Bacteria; phylum Planctomycetota; class Planctomycetia; order Gemmatales; family Gemmataceae; genus JBBRLG01. The sequence goes on from JBBRLG010000480.1 coordinate 3,298, forward strand.
CCATCAGGCCTGATAGGCGGACGGAAGTTGTTAAGATAAGGGACGGGTCGAGGAAAGCTCTTAGGAGGGTCACTCGAAATGGGTCCGTCATTCGAGTGGGACGAAGCGAAAGCCCAAGCCAATCAGCAAAAGCATGGCGTGTCGTTCGACGAGGCTGCAACCGTCTTTGCGAACCCGCTCGCCGCCATTTTTGCGGACCCGGAGCATTCCCTAGACGAACTCCGGGAGATCATCGTTGGGCACTCGGATCGCAATCGGGCACTGATTGTTAGCTTCACCGAGCGCGGCGCGGCAATACGGATCATCAGCGCCCGAGTCGCCACGCCACGCGAGCGCAAGAATTACGAAGACAACCCGATGGGAGGGAATAATCATGTGTGACGAATTGCGACCGGAGTACGAATTCGATTACCGGCAGGCGAAGCCGAATCGGTTTGCCGCAGGTCTGAAGAAGGGCGGCCGGATGGTGGTCCTGGACCCGGAGGTCGCGGAAGTATTCCGGAGTTCGCAGGATGTGAACGCGGTACTCCGCGCGTTGCTTCAGACGATGCCCGCCAGCGGCAAACGCGAGGGGGCTGCTTGAAGATGAAATAGGGGGTAGCTCTCAGGAGATTGTCATGGGATTTGAGGCATTCCGAATCGAGCTTCGCGGCGGAAAGGCTAAGCCCAGTGAAGCGGAAGCTGCCATTCAGAAGCAGCCAAATATCAAGCCCGATCAAGATTCTATCGCGATGAAGGGATCGACCTTCTATGTCATGGACGACGGGCAACACGCCATCGAACTCGAACTGATGGACTCGCCCGTAAGAGTCTCGTGCCGCTTCACACTCTGCCACCCCCTCTCGGTCGATGCGGCATTTCTGGGTCTCGTCAGAGAACTGATGCGCCAACTGGGAATGGAGGCGACGATCTGCGACGATGTCCGCCCGGAGCATTCGCGGTCGTACGCGCTCGCTGAGTTTGCCGATTTCGCGGTCGTCACTTCGCGGTACATCGCTGTCAGAAGGGCGGAATGGATTGCGGCCTTCGGCGACGAGCCGCTGGCCGCCACCACGAACGCTGTCTTCCAGCGGATTATTCTTCCGCAGTGTCAACCGGGGATCGAACAGCCGATATGATGCGAAAGAGCTTACATCTCCAAACTGCCCCGCACCACGGCCTTCATCTTCTCCAACCCCGTCTTGGCCACCAGCAGCGCGTCCTGCTTCCAGTAATCGCGGTTGAACAGTTCCAGCGACAACATGCCGTGGTAGCCGAGATTGCGCAGGTCGCGCAGCAGTTCCTTCAACGGCGCGACGCCGTCGCCGGGATAGACGCGGGCCGCGTCGGTGATGTCGCCGCGCGGCGGCGCGGCCGGGTAGTCGTTGAGGTGCAAGTGCGGCAGCGCGTCGGCACTCAACAAGTGGATGCCCTTGAAGTCCGAACCGCTTTTATACAGGTGAAAAACGTCGGCCAGGACACACGCCTTGGGGTGGTCGCTTTCGAGCGCCACGTACGCAACGTCGCCGAGGCGGTTGAGCGTTTTGGAATGGCCCCACATCTCGGCCATCGGCACCACGCCGATCTTGTCGCCGACCTCCAACAAGGCCCGGTACCGCTCGGCGACGGTTAACAGGCTCAGGCCCGCCTGGTTGGTCGCGCCGACCGGCGGTGCCGCTATGCGCTTACCGCCGATCTGCTGCACCAGGTCCATCGAACGGCGGGCTTCTTCCAGACCCTTCTTGCGCTTGTCGGCGTCGTCCACAATCCACTCGCTGAAGCCGATCGCGCTTTCGACCTTCAGACTGTGGTCGCGGAGGCGCTTGCCGAGGTCTTTCAGATTGCCGCCGTCCTTGACGTACTGGTCCAGCTCGCGAATCCACGGCTCAAAGCCGTCGTAGCCGGCTTTCGCGGCAATCTCGATTTCATCGACGACGCCGAGTTTCTGGCCCGAAATCGTGCTGGTGTTGAGGCAGTAGCCGAAAGGGTCTTTCTTCGCCGGATCCGGAGCGGCGACGGCGGGCGCGGTGGTTGCGGCCAGGCCGACGCCCGCGACGGCGGCGGAGTGCAACAGGTCGCGGCGGGATAGGTGCGAAAGCATGAATCGGCCCTCGGTCGGGGGGGATAGTCGGTGGGGGTGATTATAGGGACAATTGCCGGGACCGGGAGCGAGCGGCGATCAATCCACGTAACCGTTCACCGGCATCAACTTCCCCCCCTTACGACGGGGGGGTAGGGGGGGGGCAAGAACGGAAGTACTCGGTCATGGCGTCCAATCCACCCCCCCTACCCCCCCTTCGTAAGGGGGGGAGTGAACGGTTATCAAGCCACGACTCAAGTTGCGTAAGAGCGCGAATCGGCGCAAGCCGCGGGACGGGTGCTTATTTCCGGCTGGCATTTTCGCACGACTTTTACTATTGTCCCCGCCGCTCCGGCCGATTTTAGCGTCGTTCCAATGAAGCGTTCCCGTTTAGCGCGGTTCGCAGAAC
>JBBRLG010000481.1:0-5755 GCA_038231495.1 Gemmatales bacterium
ACCTACGCCAGCGGGGACTGGTGCGCTGAGTGTTTTGCCGCTTGCGGCTGAGCGCTCAGCCGCAAGCGGCAATCGGGGATAATAGAGATGGCCACCGCATTGTTCCATATGAAAAAAGCCGGCCTGGCGACCCTATGGTTCCCGGCGGCAATGGTTTTTCTCCTCCTGCTGTCAATTCCCGGCGTCGTCCTCCTGGCCTTAAACCTCCTCGGCTGGGAGAACAATGTCAACAATTGGCTCCAGAACAACCTGAGCCTCAGCTATCACATCCCCATCCCCTGGTGGGCGTCGTTGCTACTCGTTCTCGCCCCGTTCCTGGTCACGCTGCTCTACTTCCTCAAGCTCAAGCGCAGGCCGCTGCAAGTGCCCAGCACCTTCCTTTGGCGCAAGAGCATCGAAGACCTGCACGTCAACAGCCTGTTTCAGTGGCTGCGCGACAACGTATTGCTCCTCATCCAATTGCTCATCATCCTTATCGTTATTTATTCGGTACTGGGCTTCCAGGTCCACGGGCAGACCGGCAGCGGGCATTATTACATCGTCATGATCGATAATTCGGCGAGCATGGCCGTCGCCGACGTTTCGCCCAACCGGCTGGAGGCCGCCAAGCGCGCCGCCCTCAACGAGATCGACGGCCATAGCGACGGCGACGTGGGCATGGTCATCGAATTCAACGCGCGCGCCAAGATTTTGCAACCGTATACCACCGACCGCAACCTGTTGCGCCTCGCGGTGCAGGGCATCGAACAGACGCAGCGCACCACCCACCTCGAAGAGGCCCTCGGCCTGGCCGACAGCCTCGCCAACCCGCGCCAGTCCGCCGACGACATGGCCGTCCGCCCGCCCAACCCCATCCCCGGCCAGGAACGCACCTACGTCACCGCCGAGGGCATCGCCGCCGACGTGCATTTGTTCTCCGACGGGCGGTTTCCCGACGTGCCGGAGTTTTCCGCCGGCCGCCTCAACCTCAACTACCATCGCATCGGCAAGGCCGGCACCGACGTGGACAACGTCGGCATCGTCGCCTTCAACGCCACCCGCGACGAGCAGAATTCCGGCAAAGTCCGCGTCTTTGTGCGCGTCGTCAACTACCGCCAGCAAGACGTGGAGGGTAAGGTCCGCCTGGAGGTGCGCGTCAAGGACCAGGCGGATTTCAAGCTGTACGAGAAGCAAACCACGCCGCCGCTGATCCCGGCACGCAAGGTCAACCCCGGCGACCCGCAGAAGGGCGAGTTGCCGTCCGACACGCCCGGCGACGGCGTCGCGACGTTTGAAGTGAACGACCTCGACGAGGCCAGCTCCGCCACGCTGCACGTCACGCTCGTCGGCGTCAAGGATGCCTTCCCGCTGGACGACGAGGCCTGGCTGGTGCTCGGCATGGTGCGCAAGGCCCGCATCGCCATCGTCACGAAGGGCAACGAAATCCTCAGCGACTTCTTCGACCAGGACGCGGTCGAAAAGGTGGCGACGATCACCTACCTCAAGCCGGCGGACCTCAAGAACGAGGCGCTGTACCTCAAGCCCGCGCACATCGGCGGCTTCGATTTGGTGATCTTCGACCGCTGCGCCCCAGAAACGCCGGACGACATGCCGCTGGGTAACACGTTCTTCATCGACGCGGTGCCGCCACCGTGGAAGCGCGCCGACATGCCGCCGTTGGAGGACACCGTCATCCGCAACCCGGCGAGCAAACACGCCGTGATGCGCAGCCTGACGGCACTGGACGAGATCGCCGTCTTCGAGGCGTTCAAGTTCCCGCTCGACGACCCGCGCGTCTCGCCGCGGACGCCGCGCCTGCTGGAAACGGGTAAGGACACGGCGGTCTTGCTGGCCCTCTCGCGGCAATCGTTCACCGACCTGGTGATGACGTTTCCGCTCGTCAACGACCAGGGCAAGTGGACGACGACCTGGAACTTGAAGCTGAGTTTTCCGGTGTTTTTGCGGAACGTGATGTACACGCTGGGCAACGTCAGTGACACCGCGGCGGAGGAAACGATTCAGCCGGGCGACCTGAAAACTCTACGCCCGGACGTGCCGGTTGATAACATATTTGTGTCCGAACCGGCGGGCGCGGCGCCGCGGAAGATCGAGCGCAGTCCCCAGGGCGATTTCTCCTACAAGGACACGGAGCGCGTGGGCGTGTACCGGGCCAAGTGGCAGGGCGGCGAGCGCGGCTTCGCGGTGAACCTGCTGGACCCGGAAGAGAGCACCCTGCAGCCGCGCGACGAGATCACGATCGGCAACCTGAGGCTGAACGCGGGCAACACGAAAGGGCAGGTTCGGGACACCTGGAAGTACGGAGCGGTCGCCGCCCTGGCCCTGCTCCTGCTGGAGTGGGCGCTTTATTATCGGCGTATTTTCATATGATTGGCGACCCATGAGTTCTCGTTCGCACACGATCGCCGCCCCCCGGCCGAGTCACGACGGCGTCCCCAAGTCCACGGAGGCGGACGCCGAGGCGTTCGGGGAATACCGCCGTTGGGTGCAACAACATTACGACGGCCTGCCGGGCGCGCTGACCGCGTTCACCGGCTTCCTCACCGGGCACGAGCTGTTCGCCGGCCGCGTCATCCGCCCCGAGGCGTTCGACGTGCGCGGCTGCAAGAGCATCCTCGACGCGGCGTGCGGCGACGGCCGTTATTCGCGGTTCCTGTTGCGGCGGGCCGACCCCGACGCGCTGGTGACGAGCTTCGACCTGTCGCGCGGCATGTTGGCCCGCGCCCGCGCCCGGCTCAAGTCGGACCGCATCACGCAGGTCGTGGCCGACATTACCGCCCTGCCCTACGCGGACGCCAGTTTCGACGCCATCGTCTGCGGTTGGGTGCTGGAACACCTGCCCGACCCGGCACCGGGTTTGCGCGAGCTGGCGCGGGTGCTGCAACCGGCCGGCAAGCTCCTGCTGCTGACGACCGAGGACACGCTGCCCGGCTGGTTTTGCGGGCGCTTGTGGAATTGCAAGACGTATAACCGCGACCGGCTCCGCCAGGCGAGCGAGCAATGCGGCCTGCACTGGGAGCGTGACCTGTGGTTTACGGGTTTGCACCGCGTTCTGCACATGGGCGGCGTCGTCGCGGAATTGCGGCGGGCGTAATCCCGACTTTTGACCGTTTCCCCTTTCAAGGAGAGTACGCATGAAATGGCTGATTGGCACTTTGGCACTGAGCCTGTTCGTCGTGGCCGGCGCGACGTTCGCGAGCCGCGCCGCCGACGACAAGAAGGACAAACCGGACCCCAAAAAGGTGGACCAACGCGTCTTTGAGTTGCGGACCTACCACGCCGCGCCGGGCAAAATGAAGGCTCTGCAAGCCCGTTTCCGCGACCACACCAACAAGCTGTTCGAGAAGCACGGCATCACGATCATCGGCTTCTGGACGGACATGAACGCGAAGGAAGGTGAGGAAACCCTCATCTACATCGTGGCCTACCCGAGCAAGGAAGCCGCCGACAAGAGTTGGAAGGAGTTCGGCGGCGACCCGGACTGGAAGAAAGCCCACGCGGAGTCCGAAAAGGATGGCAAACTCGTCGGCAAGATCGAATCCGTGTACATGAACCCGACCGACTTCTCGCCGATCAAGTAAGCGCGTCTTGGCCGCTTGCGGCGTTGCAGACCATGCAAAGCCGCAAGCGGCAACCTCTCTCAGCCACTTCTCCTTCCATCCCCGTACCATACCCTTTTTGGTAATTCTGGCAATTTATGCAAGATAACTCTTGACATGCGGCTTCTGACGCCAGTAAGCTATCATAATCTATCACGGACTGACAGATTATTACCAAGTTCTCTCAGAGGCTACCTGTGCTGGTCGAGGAACGGCGGCAACGTGTACTCGACCTGGTCAGTCGCCGGGGGTTCGTCGCGCTGACCGATCTTGCCCAGACCATTCAGGTTTCGCCGTCGACGATTCGCCGGGACTTGGATTACTGGCACCAGCAAGGAGCGCTCCGGCGGACGCACGGCGGCGCCATGTTCGTCGGCGACGCGGCGACGTTGCCCGCGCTGGAAGAACGCTCGGCGATGCAACTGGACGAGAAGAAGGCCATCGCCCGGACTGCCGCGGCCCGCGTGGGCGACGGCGATACAGTGCTGATCGACGGCGGCACGACGACGCTCGAAGTCGCCCGGCTGTTGGTCGGACGGCCGTTGCAGATCGTCACGAACAGTCTGCCCATCGCCAACCTGTTCGCCAGCAGCCGCGAGACCGACCTGGTGCTGCTCGGCGGCTACGTCTACCCGAAAACGGGCGTTGCGCTTGGGCCGTTGACGATCCGCACGATGGAAGATATGCACGTCCACCAGGTGGTGATGAGTTGCAGCGGCATCGCGTCGGGCGGGCTGTTCAACAGCAACCTGCTCCTGGTCGAGACGCAACGGCAGATGATGCGTTGTGCGGACGAAGTCGTGGTCGTCGCGGACCACACGAAGATCGGCCGGTCGGCGCTGGCGTTCCTGTGCGACCTCGGCGAGGTGGACACGTTGATCGTGGACGGCGGCGCGACGCGGGCGCAGCGCGCGTGGCTGAAGCCGTACGAAGTGCGGCTGGTGGTGGCGGGCGAAGCGGGGGAGTTTGCGAAATGAGCACGGCGACACTGGACCGCACCCTGATCGAACGCCTGGTGCGCGACGCATTGACAACTCAGCTGGGCAACGGCCACGCCAAGACGAACGGCACCGGCAAGCCGAACCTGGTCGTCAACGTCTCGGCCCGGCACTGCCACGTCACGCAGGCAGACCTCGAACGCCTGTTCGGCAAGGGCCACACGCTCACGCCGGCCAAGGCGCTCTACCAGGACGGCTTCTTCGCCGCGGAGGAGGCGGTGACGATCATCGGCCCCCGGCACCGGATGATTACGAACCTGCGCATCCTCGGACCGTGCCGCGACCACAGCCAGGTGGAGCTGGCGTTCACCGACGCGATCTCGCTGGGCCTGGACTTGCCGGTGCGCAAGAGCGGCGACCACCGCGATTCGCCCGGCGCGATCCTGATGGGGCCGAAGGGGTTCATCCAGCTGGAGAAGGGCGTCATCCGCCACGAACGGCACGTCCACATCGGCCCGGCGGACGCGGCGTACTACGGCGTCAAGGACGGCGGCCGGCTCAACCTGCGGGTGCAGAGCGATTGCGGGGCGGTGCTGGAAGGCTTGCTGGTGCGCATGGCCCCGGCGGCGAAGCTGGAAGTGCATTTGGACACGGACGAAGGCAACGCGGTCAACCTGGCGCGGGCGACGAAGGTGGAACTGTTCAAATAACGTATTTGCCGCTTGCGGCTGAGCGCTGGGCGGCGCTCAGCCGCAAGCGGCAAACGAAAACAACGGGAGTACACATGGCTGGATCGCATATGGAAGCCCTTGGCATGATCGAGACCAAGGGGTTGGTGCCGCTGGTCGAGGCGTGCGACGCGATGTTGAAGTCGGCGAACGTCACGCTGATCGGCTGGCAGAAGATCGGCAGCGGCATGGTGACGGCGCTGGTCGTCGGCGACGTGGCGGCGGTCAAGGCCGCCATCGACGCCGGGTCGGCGGCGGCCGGGCGCGTCGGCGAAGTGGTCGGCGTGCAGGTCATACCGCGGCCGCACGAGGACCTCGGCGCGGTGTTGCCGCTGGCCGGCAAGAAGGCAGCGCCGGCGGGCGTCTAAACAAATTCAATAACCGCTCATCCCCCCCTTACGAAGGGGGGGCAGGGGGGGTCTTCATCCTGGCATCCACCCCCCTACCCCCCCTTCGTAAGGGGGGAGTGATTCGCAAGAACTTCACAGAGGAA
>JBBRLG010000482.1:0-5749 GCA_038231495.1 Gemmatales bacterium
GGTGCTGGAGTGGTCCAAGGAGTTCCTGGCCGGCGGCCGGCCGGTGCTGGTCATGATGTAACCCGAATTGCCGCTGGCGGCTTTGCGGAGTTCGACCCCGCAAAGCCGCAAGCGGCAATTCGGGTTACTTCTTGACCAGCACCGGCCGGCCGCCGGCCAGGAACTCCTTGGTCCACTCCAGCACCTCGTAACCGGCAGGGATCACCATGCGCGTGAACAGCATGTTCGCCGTCAGGCCGCCGATCACCATGATCGCCAACGGCTGTTGCATCTGCGCACCCGGCCCGATGCCCATTGCCAACGGCAACAGGCCCAGGATCGCCGCCAGGCTCGTCATTAAGATTGGCCGGAACCGCACCCGGCCCGCTTCCAAGAGTGCTGGCTTCAGCGCCATGCCCTCGCCGCGCAAGTGTTGGATGTACTCGACGAGCAGGATGCCGTTCTTCATGTCCAGGCCGATGAGCAGAATCGCACCCATGTAGCTGGAGACGTTGAGCGGCGTGTTCGTCAGCCACAGGGCGAACAGGCCGCTGACCAGGGACAAGGGCTGCGTGGCGAAGATCAACAGCGGCAACACCACCGACTTGAACTGGAACGCGAGCATGATGAACACCAGCAGCATCGCCACGATCATGACGCCGAACAGGCTATCGAATGCTTCTTTTTGCTTGATGTAGTGGCCGCCGATCTCCCAACGGTAGCCGGGGGGCAGCGTTACCTCGGTGCCCATCCAGCCCTTGATGTCGGCAGCGACCTGGCCCAGACCCGCTTCGTCCTCGTTCAGGTCGGCCGTCACGAAGATGGCCGGTTGCAGGTTCTCGCGGTGCTGCTCGTCAGGCGTGCGCATCGCCTTGATGTCGGCCAGGGCGTACAGCGGCACCGCCCGCAGCGGGCCGCTCAGGGTGCCCGACGGGTTGCCGGCCACGGTCGAGGCGGCGGGCAACTTCGTATCGGGCAGCAGGATCCACTGGTTGAGGACGCGCTGGCGGTCGAAGTAGCCTTTGGTTTGGTCGCCCGCCTCGGTGCCGAAACGGATCGTGTTGGGGTAGCGGACGCGCACGTCGGTGATGCGCAGCGACGACTCGGGCACCTGGGTCGCGACCTGGCCCTGGAAGATCGCCTTGAGCTGGCGGGCGACGGCGTCGGGCTTCATGCCGAGCTTGTCCGCCAACACCGGGTCGAGCTGGATCATCAGGTCGGGGTTGCCCTGGCGGACGTTGGTGTTGACCTCCTTGATGCCGCGGCCCTTGCCCTTCTTTTCCAGCATGTCGCCCACGTCCTCGGCCAGCTTCCGTAGCTGTCGCTGGTCGGGGCCGAAGATTTTCACCTCGACCGGCTTACTCGCGCCGGACAGGTCGCTCAACTCGTCCGCCATCATTTGCATCAATTCGATCTTCAATTGATGTTCGGCGAAGGCGTCCTTGATCTGGTCCTCGACCTCGTCCATGATTTTTTTCAGCGGCCGGCGGCGGTACTTGGCCCGGATGCTCTCCTTCTCCGCCTCCACGGTCTTGCCCTGGCTTTTCAGTTCTTTTTCCAGCTCTTCCAGCGGCGGGCGCACCGGCATCGTCAGGAGGCTGACGGGGTCGTCCGCCGCGGGGCGCACGACGACCTGGATGTCGCCGCAGCTGGTCTGCGTGGCGAACAGGCCCATCTCGGCCCCGGTGCGGCGGACGTACGCATGCACGTCGGGGTTCTTGGACAGGATCTTTTCGATCTCGCGCACCTTGCGTTCGGTCTCGGCCAGCGGCGAGCCGGACGGCGCCCAGTAGTCGATGACGAACGTGCCCTCGTCCATCGACGGCATGAGGCCCGTTTGCAGCCCCGGGACCAGCTGCGGGGGCGGCGGCTTGCCCGGCTCGCGCGTCGCCATCGGGTTGTTGATGCCGAAGAACAAGAGCACGCCCAGTCCGACCGCCGCGACCGACAAAAACAGGGTCACGAACGGGAAGCGCAGCGCGACGGTCAGGCCCAATTCGTAAATGTGCTCGAAGAAGCGGTAAATCCGGCCCGGCTCCGGCATCGGCCGGCCAGCGAGGAACTTGGCTGCAAAGACCGGCACGAGCGTCAGGCTGATGACCATCGACACAAGCACGGCAATCGACAGCGCCGCGCTCAGCGCCGCGAAGAACTGGCCGTAGACGCCGCTGATGAAGGCCAGCGGCACAAACACCAGCACGGTCGTCAACGTCGAACCGATCACGGCCCCCGTGATTTCGCTCGACGCGGCATCCACCGGATCGAGTGCCGGTTGTCGGGCGTCAGGTGTCGGGTGTCGGGAAGGATCGGGTATCGGGTATCGGGTGTCGGGTGTCGGGAAGGATCGGGTGATGCGCAGGCGGTCGATCAACGCTTGAACGCCGCGCGCGGCTGCCAGGCTGAAGAGGGCGATCAAAAACGTGACCACCAACGACGGACCATAAACGGCCAACTGGATAGCGACGAGCGGCGCGGCAATGGCCACCGTTAATCCGAGCAGCAGGAGTGTAAAGTAGGGCCGCTTCGGCGTCCGCAAGGCAGAAACGACCTGCCGACCTGCTGCTGTTGGTCCTTCGACCCCCGACACCCGACACCCGACACCCGACTGAGGCGACAGGTGCCGGGCGATGTTCTCGATCACGACCACGGTGTCGTCGATAATCAAGCCGATGGCGACGGCCAAGCCGCCGAGCGACATCAGATTGAGCGTCGCGCCGGTCCAGTGCAGGAACAGGAAGGTGATCGCCAGCGTCGTCGGGATCGCCAACGCCGAGATGAGCGTCGCCCGCCAGCTGCGCAGGAACGCCATCAGAATCAGGATGCTGAAGAGGCCGCCGATCACGATGGCGTCGCGGACGTTGTCTACCGCCGTCTGCACGAACTCGGCCTGGTCGTAAACCACCGTCGCCTGGACGTTGCGCGGCGGCGGCTTGGTCGCGTCGCCGACCGGCTTGGTCAGGCCGTTCTTCTGCAGCAGCGCGGCCACGTCGCGCGAAATTTGCACCGTGTTGCCGTTCAGACGACGGAAGATCGTGATGACCACCGCGTCCTGTTGGTCGAAGCCGATCGACAGCGCCCGGTCTTGGTGCAGAATTTTCACGTCGGCCACGTCGCTGACGCGCACCGGCTGGTCCTTGCGCGTCGAGATGACGAGGTCCGCAATCTGCTTGGCCTTGACGGACTGGCTGTTGACGATGATTTGGTAGGCGAGCGGCTGATTCTCGACGCGGCCGACCGGCTGCAAGGGCGTGAGCTGGCCGATCTGGTCGGCGAGGTCGGCGGCGGACAGGCCGTGGGCGAGCAGGTCGTCGGGCCGGCAGATCACTTCGATCTCGCGGATGTCGCCGCCGGAGACGTTGGCGTAGAGCACGTCCGGGATGTTCTTGATCTGGGGCGCGAGTTGGTAGAAGGCGTAGTCGCGCAGCTGGGAGCGACTGTCGCCGCCGGTCAGCACTACCGACATGATCGGGAAAACCGATGGCGTCATCTGTTCGACGGTCAGCTCGGTGTCGGGCGGCAGTTCGGACCGGCGGGAGCCGATGCGGTTCCAGGTGAGTTGTTCGGCCCGGCGCATGTCGGTGCCGGGGTCGAAGTCGATGCTAAGCTCACTGGCACCACGAATCGTCTTGGAGCGCACGCGGGCGACGCCGATGACGGTGCTGACGGCCTCTTCAAGGGGGCGTGTGACCTTGACCTCCATGTTGGTCACGTCGCGGCCGGGCACCCGGGCGACGACGGCGATGCGCGGAAAAGTGACTTCCGGGTAGACGCTGCTGGGCATGTGCAGGGCGCTGTAGACGCCGCCGCCGGTGAGCAGCGCGGCGGTCAGCACGACGGCACCGAGGTAGGGACGGGCCTTGGAGGCGAGGTTGAACATGATGGGTTGTCCGTTGTCCTTCGTGGTCCGTTGTCCGTCGTCCGTCGTCCGCAGGTTTTCTGCAACGGACCACGGACCACGGACCACGGACTATGTTTAATCGTCCCCCGCGTCCAGCTTCACGGCGTCGCCGGTCTGCAAGCCCTGGCCGCCCTCGACGACGAACTGGGCGTCCTTGAGTTCGCCCTGCCATTTCTTCGCGGGGTCCTTCTCCGGGTCGATTAACCGCAGAATCTCAACCTGGTGCAACGTGCGGTCGCGGACGCCAAGCTCCACCTGCAAGCGCCGGGCGGTCGCGGTCGTTTCTTCCTTGTCGTCGGCGTTCTTCCCAACCTTGACGTTCTCGACGATGATGACGCTCGGCGGGTCCTCGTCCTCCATTACCGCCGCCTCGGGCAGCGACAGACACTCGCGGCCGGGTTGGGTCAGCACGCGGATGCGGAGAACGCGGTTGGAGCGCAGGCGGACCGTCTTGTTGGTGAAGCGCACCTTCACGGCGAAGTTGCCGGTTTCCGCCTCGGCCTGGTCGGCGATGTACGCGACCTTGCCGGCGGCCTCGACCTGCGTGCTACTCGGATCCTTTTCGACCGGGCCGCTGCGCGCCTCCTGGCCGACCTTGAGCCGACGCACTACGCCCTGCGGGACGAAGCAAAGCACGTCGATTTCTTCTTCCAAATCGACCACCTCGGCGACCGGCGTGCCGACGGCGAGCGTCTGCCCCGACACCACCAGCACGCGGCCGACGCGCCCGCCGATGGGTGCCGTCAGCGCGTACAACCGCAATTGTTCCTTGAGGGCGTCAACCTCCTTGGTGCCCGCCGTCTGCCGACCGCGCGCCCCCTGGAGCTTGGACAGCGCGTCCTTGAGGGCGATGTTGGCGCGCTCCTGTTCGACGGGCGACACCAGTGGCACCGACGAGACGCCCGGTCGCTTCACGTCGCCGTCCCGCAGTTTTTGGAGTCGGTCCAACTCGGTCGTGGCCAGATCGACGGGGTATTGGGCCTGGATCAATTCTTCCTTGAGTACGTCCTGGCCGGCTTCGAGCTTGGCCAGGTTGGATTTGATGATCGTGTCATCGAGTTGCACGAGGACCGTGCCCTTGGCGACCTGCTGCCCCTCGGCCACCGGCTTGCCGTCGGCACCGGTCAGCACGGTGCGCACGCGCGCCTCGACGGGAGAACTGACACGCGCGACCCGGTCCGGCAGCGGCGTCGTGGCACCGACAAGCTCGGTCCACTCCTCCAGGGCACTTTGCAGCGGCCCCTCCCATTTGACGGTGGCGGGCAGTGCCTTCTCCGGTTCGGGCGCGGCCGCGCGGTTGCAGCCGAGGGGCAAGCAAGCCAGCAGCAAGCCGGCGAACACCGGGACCGTACGGGGGGCGGTCAGCGTCATGGTGCGACTCCAGGAGTCAGGGGCGAGCGGGGTCGCGTCAGCGCCCCGAGTGCTAGCTGCGGCGGTAATTCTAGGGATTCGGACACGGAAGGACCGCCACCGCCGGGTCGCCGACCGCCGCGGCCAGGTCGGCAAGCGCCTGCCGCATCTCGAACGCCGCGTCCAGTTCGATGTCGCGGGCTTGCAGAACCTTGCGCTGCACGTCGATCACGCGCAGCAAGTCCACGCCGACGGCCGGTGCCGGCGGCGGGTTCTCGAAGAGTGTGCGGATGTCTTTTTGAGCTTTCTCCAAACCGGGCACGACTTCCCGGTGGTAGCGCTCGTACCAACGGCGGGCGTGGTCCAGCCGGGTCAGGGCGGCGCGCACGTCCTGGCGCACGGCCACCTCGGATTGACGCAGTTGCAAGGCGGCCTGGTGGCGCTCGGCCTCGCGCTGTTGGATTTCGCCGCGGTGCGTGTTCAACACCGGCAACGGCACGGTGAATTGCAGGCCGATGAGAC
>JBBRLG010000483.1:0-5746 GCA_038231495.1 Gemmatales bacterium
CGGCGTCGCGCCGGTGCGGATTGCCAACACCGGCGCGACGCCGGTGCCACCCACAAGCGAGCCGCTTGTGGCTACGAGTCGCGCCGGTGCGGATCGCCAACACCGGCGCGACGCCAGTGCCACCGGCGTCGCGCCGGTTGGCTCGCCAAACGAAAAAGGGGCTGGCGGTAACGCCAGCCCCCACCCTTCACCCATCGATTCCTAGTGACCCGACGCCGGCCGCACCGAGGCGTCGAGCGGCGTGGGCTGGCCGGCAGTCAGTACCGGCAGCGCCAACTCTACCTCGCGGCGGACGCGGGCGTCGGGGTCGTTTTTCAGCGCTTGCAGGGCCGCCACCGCCGGTGTCGAGGTGATCTGCAACTGAGCGATGGCCCGCACGCAGCCCGCCCGCACCGTGGGTGCCGGGTCGTCCTTCGCGGCCGAGATCAAGGCCGACACCACCTGCGCTTGCGATTGGGAACCGCGCTGGGACGCCAGACTGTCCGCCGCCCACTCGCGCTGCGACGGGTACAGCGAGTCCCGCAGCACCGCAAGTAACTGCGGCGTGTTGCTCCCCGCGGCCGGCACCGATTCCAGTACCGGCTGTGCTTGCACCGCGGCCGGGCGGCGGTCCATCATCGCCACCACTGTGTTCGGGCCGTTGTACGCGGTCGGCGGAATTTGACGCGCCGCCACTTGCGGGTCGGCCTGGTTCGCTGGCGTGAAGGCGTTGCCACCCGTGCTCGGCTGACCGAAGTCCGACGGGATCGGCCGCGTGGTCCCGCCTGACGTGAAGGCATTGGTCATGCCCCTCGGCACGCCGCGGTCCATCGGAATTTGCACCGTGGACGGCTGGTACTGCGGCGGCATCGCGGGTGGCGCCAGGTTGTCCTGGGCGTAGCTCGTGGGCTGCACCGCCGCGACTTCGGGCTTCGGTGCGACCGGCATTTGGGGTGCGGGGCCGAAGGCGTTGGCACCGATGTAGGGGTTGACCGGCCCGGCCTGCGCGACCGGCTTCGTCGGCGTCTGGACTGCGGGTTCGTCGATCTTCGCGGCGGCCACCGAACCCATGCCGAGCGGCGCGGCGGGGATGGCCGGTGCCGGCTTCGTGAGTTCGGGCAGCGGCGTCACGGGCGCCTTCACCGTGCTGACTGCTGCGTCCGTGGTCGTGGACTTCACCGCCGGAACGGGTTTCGCGTCGCCCGCGCCCGGCACCTTCGTGTAGCGGTCGGGCTGCATTAGCGGATCGATCTTCTTGGTCTCGGCGTGCGGCAGGTCGCCCTTCTTCGCATCGGGCTTTTTGGTTTCTGCTTGCACAACGGGCGCTTCAACAACGGTGTGCGGCGGCTCGGGCTTCTTGACCGGCTCCGCTTTCACCACGGGTAGCGCTTCCACGGGCCGCGGCGGTTCGGGCTTCTTGACCGGCTCGACCTTCACCACGGGTTGCGGCGGTTCGGGCTTCTTGACGGCGGCGGGGGTCTTCTCCACCTTGCTCCACGACTGGTGCCAGTCGGGCAGCTTGGAAGCGTCGATGGCGGTCGCCACTTGCGGTTCGGTGTCCGTCGTATTCGGCTCGACGACCGAAACTGCGTTTGTCGGCACTTGAACGACCGTCTTGTTGCCGATGCCGTTGACCGACGGCACGTAGGTTACGCCGCCGGGCGTCGTCTTGTCGTCGCCGCGGACGATCTCCGTCACCACCGGCTTGGGGCCGGTGCCGCCCACCGTGTTCTTCGTGTTGCCCTTGATCTGGATGGGCATGCCGGGGGCCGTCGGGTCGATGACCGGGCCGCCCTTTTTCGTGTCGAGGCCGATCATCTGAATCGGCATCGCGGGCTTGGGACTGGTGTCCTCCGGCGCGAAGGCGGCGGGCCACACCTTGTCCGCGTCGGCCTGTTTCCCTGCCATCGTGGGCCGGTGGGCGACCGTAGTTGGCGCGGCGCTCGTCACCGGTTTAGCGTTGGCGGCTTCGGGCTGGAAAGCCTCGGGCCACTTTTGCCCGACCGCCGCGACCTTCTGCATGTCGCCGGGCGTCTTGGGGGGGTACGGCGTCTTGGGGAATTCGACGCTGTTCCGGGGCGTGCCGAGGACCGTGGCGTCCGCGGGCGCGGCCGGTGCCCCGCGGGGCGTCTTGGTTTCGTCGCCCCAGTGGTAAATCGTCGTGGCGGCGATTTTGCCCTGGTCGCCGGGGGTGGCGGTGGTCTGGACGATGGTGAGCATTTCGCCCGAGGTAACGGCCTGGACCAGGAGGGCCCGGTTGCCATCCGCCTCGTGCCACATCTTGAGGACTTTGCACTTGAGCGGCGGCTTGTCGGTTTCTTGAACGGTAATGGTTTTTTCCTTGGGCGCAGCCGGCGTCGAGCCGGACGGCAAGGCCTGGCCCCAGGCGAGGCCGGTCACGGCCAGCACCAGCAACACAGGCCCTATCCAGTATGACCGGACCATCAGAGGGGTCTCCTTTCCCGCGCACTGCTACCAGCCGGTAAACGGTCCGGCTCCCTGTTCCTTTTGTATCGGCGGTAGCGATTCCGAAGATGAGCGAGAATCTGCCGGCTGAAAGGAGAGAGAACCACGGAATACACGGAAAACACGGAAAAAAGACCGAAAATAACTCAAGTCCACGGCAGGTACACGGATCAAGGCAGAAGCAATTACCGTCGTTGGCCTTCATCCGTGCTTAACCCGCGCGTTGTCCGTGAACTTGAGTTATTTCCTGTCTTTTTCCGTGTTTTCCGTGTATTCCGTGGTTTCATTCAGGGCTTGTCGGCTGGCGGCCCGCCCTTCTTTTCCAGCTTCTCGTACTTATCCAGCCGCTCGCGTAAAACGTCCTGGGTCTTTTTCAACCGGTCGAGTTCCTCGCGCAACTTGGTCGCCTCCGCGGGGCCGGCACCCTTTTCTTTGATCCGCTTGAGCGTGGCCCGCGCGGCTTCCTGCACGCGCTCGTCGGAGTCGTGCTGGACCAGGGCTTCGAGCGTCGCCGTCGTCGGCTCGGCGGCGTCGCCGAAGTCGCGTAACGCCGTCAACGCCGCCATGCGGATCGGCACCGCCTCGCCGTCCAGGCACACCACCAGTGCCGCCTCGACGCGCTCTAGCTGCTTGCGGTCCGGGTTCGCCGACCGGGCCAGCTTCGCCAGCGCGGCCAGGGCGGCGGTACGGTTGGCACGCGCCTTGCCCGGCTTCGTCCACGCAATCAGCGGGTCCAGCGCCGCCAGGTCGTGGGTGTCGCCCAGCCCCCGCAGTGCCGCCGTGCTCAGGACTTCGTTGTGCGACGCCTTGCCCAGCCACGGCAACAGCACGGCGACGGCGTCCGCCTGCTCCAGCTTCGCATAGCTCGCCACCGCTGCCGCCTCGACGAAGTAACTGGCGTCGCCCTTCTTCAACAGTTCCTTCAGTGCCGCGGCGGCGACGGCGTCGCGCGGGAATTTGCCGAGTTGGTCGGCACAGGCGCGACGGGTTTTGGGGTGGTCGAGTTTCAGCCCGGCGATCAGGGCGTCGCGCGACGGCTCGCCACCCGACGCGCCCAGGGCCGCGGCGATCTCGACCTGCACGCCCCAAAACTTTTCGTCCGCGAGCGCCTTCGCCAGCGCCTCGCGATCCGCCCGCAACTTACTGCCGCCGAAATACTGGGCCGCCCGGACGCGCGACACCATACTCCCTTCCGCCAGCTGCTGTTGCCACAGGTCGCGGCCCTTCGTCTCTTTGATCTCTGCCAAGATTCCTTGATCGGGATCGATCTCGATAACATCCGGGCGCATCTCAAACGGAATATCAACCTGGGTTTCCTTTTGCGAAACGTTAAGGTCGATCGTGTCCTCTAGGTGTTTGCCACGACCTTGCAGGTCCGTTACTTTTGTGAAGGTGAACCCGGACACTTTGGCCTTCAGTATGAAATGAAACGCCTCCCCGGCCTGCGTCTGCTTGACGACGATGCGCACCCGCTTCGCCGCGGCGTCGTAGTCGCTCAGCACTTCGAGCGTCGGGTGGCCCGCCCGTTCTGTCCAGTCGTAGAAGTAGCGTTCCAGGTCGCGGCCCGACTCCACTTCCATCGACCGTTGGAAGTCGTGCGTATCGACCGACTGCAACCGGTGGTCGGTGCCGTGGCGCTTGATGCCCTTCCAGAACAACTCCTCGCCGAGCCGTTGCCGCAGCATGTGTAGCACGAACGCACCCTTGGGGTAGGCGCGGGCGTCGAACATCGAGCGCGGGAACGGGTACCGACGGTCCACCATCGGCCGTTCCTTGTCGCCCGCCATCGCGGCGCGACCCTTCAAGAGCATGTTGTACTGGTACTCGTCGGCCCCAAGCTTGTGTTCGGCCCAGAGCGCCTCGGCGTAGCTGGCAAAGCCTTCGTTAAGCCACAGGTGCGACCAGTCCCGGCACGTCACCAGGTCGCCCCACCACTGGTGCGCCAGCTCGTGGGCGATGAGCGAATCCGGCGAGCTGTCGAGCAAGGCGCGCTCGTCGTGCAGGGCGCGGTCGGTGAGCGTCGTCGCGCTCGTGTTCTCCATGCCGCCGGACGTGAACTGCTCGACGACCACCTGGGCGTACTTGTCCCACGGGTACTGGATGCCGAAACGCCCGCTGAAGAAGTCGAGCATTTCGCGCGTCCGCCCGAAGGTGCGGGCCACGTCGGGCTGGCGGCCCTTGGGGACGTAGTACAGCACCGGCACCTTGTTCCACTCTTCGCGCACCACGTCGAACTGGCCGACGACGAGCGTGACGAGGTACGAAGGGTGCGGCTTTTCTTGCAGCCAGTGGAACGTGACCGTCTTGTCGGCGTTCTCCTTGCGTTCGACGAGAGCGCCGTTGGACAGGACTTCAAAGCCGGCCGCGACGGTAACGACCAACTCGGTGCTTTGCCGTTGGTTGGGCTGGTCGAGGCAGGGAATCCAGTAGCGGTTGGTGATCGGCTCGCCCTGGCTCCAGACGGTGAGCGGCACGTCGGGGTTGGCCTTGGTGGGCGCGAAGAAGTGCAGTCCCGCCCGCGAGTCGCGCACCTTGTAGGCGACGACCAGCTTGCCGGCGTCGTCAGCCTTGAGGCCGCCGGGCACGGTCACGAGGAGGTTCTTGCCGTCGTGGGCGAAGCGCGTCGGCACCGCCTCCTTGTCGCGGGTGAGTGTGACCTTGGTGACCGTGAATTCCACGGCGTCGAGGCGAATTTCGGAGAGGTCGCGCAGCGCGCGGAAGGTAAGGGTCGCCTCGCCCTCGGCGGTCTTGTTGGGCAGATCGACCTTCAAATCGAGGCGCAGGTGCTTGATGTCGATGGGCCGCTCGCCGGCGGAGCGCAAGGGTTCTTCCGCGACCGCTGTCGGCGGCGGCGGCGGGGGCTGCTGGGCGCGGGCCGGCACCTCGGTGCGCAATAGTGTCAGGGACAGGAAGACCGCGAGAAAGGAAACGAGTGCGAGGGAACGCCGCATCGGTTGCATCTCCATCAAGTTCGGGGCGACACGTTTGCGAGACTATGAGAAGAACCGGAAGTGCGGCGCAGGGCAACGGAAAAATGGGGGAAAATACAATCGGGTGTGACAAATCTTCCGGGGGCGCGCAACTCTTACCCCCCTCTCCCCCAAGGGGAGAGGGGGGGCAATACAACAGCTCCCGAATGTAGGGCCACACCCGCTGCGTGGTGTGAGCGTTTCTTCAGTTGGTGGAACAAGTGTTTAGGTTGGCCTTGGGTTCGTTGATCTGGCGGTGCCAAAAGGCCTGCCATTGGCCTGGCTCGCTTTTGAAGAGGGCACGCAGGTGGCACATGGCATCGGTGCCGTAG
>JBBRLG010000484.1:0-5734 GCA_038231495.1 Gemmatales bacterium
GCCCGCAGCGGCCTGGAGCATATTCGAGCTACTCAAGCAGCCCTTCGCGCGGATACGATCCGACGCCGCGCACTTGCCGCAAGTGTGGCCGAAGCTCACCCGATCTGACCACCTGTCCGTACTGCGGCAGTCGTGAACGGCCCGCTTGATCCAAGGCAGGCAAACATGCGCTGGCCACGTCGAGTCGCAAGATTCAGATGTCGGAGGAATTGAATGGCTGCGATTTACGGCACCGCACGTCGAGGCGATGGTTCCAAGATTGACGGAACCGCGACAGTGAGTACTTCTTGGAACAGCAACAAGGCTTATCCTCGTGGTGGCAACTACAGGCTCGACTTGGGTAGCAATCCACGTCAGACCATCACGGTTTATGTGGGCGGGAACACGTACACCGTGGTCCACGTAGACGGAGACACCCGCGTGGACATTCAGCTATAGCGGCTGGGAGGCGGCCCGCCGAACAAGGCGCTGCACCTGACCGGCGGGGCATGACGGCTTTCCGTGACATGCAGGCTCTCGTGCCCCGCCGGCAGGTGAGCTTGATCGTTCGGGATTGCTGAAATTGGGGGTCGGCGGCGACCAGCCGACAGTGGCCGGAGCCGGGGTCGCATTCGCCGGCGGCGGCACCTTCAACCGGAAAGAACAGGTGGGGCATTCCATCGTGCAGCCGCCGCAGGAGTCGTCCACCTGGTGAATGTTTCGGCAGCTCGGGCAGCGAAAACCGATCATCCGGCGTATCTCCTCGGTCAGGCGACGCGATGGGTAACCGGGTTTGGCAGCGGCGTGGACGATCGCCCCGAACCGGCGACTGCGATTGCATAGTCAAGGAATAGCGGATTCATTGTATCGGCCGTTTTAGGCATTTGCCAACGAATTCCGGCCGCAAGTGGGCGATGGGTGTGGCAAAACTTTCGGGAGGTCTGCTGTAGGACGGGCTTCCAGCCCGTCCGGAGCAGACCGACGGGCTGGAAGCCCGTCCTACAGAAGAAAGCCCTCCCGAAAGATTTGCCACACCCTGGGCGATTGTGCGCTCGTCAAACTTCGGACGAGAGGGAAGGCGACTGCCGCGCGACGGAGACCCGGTGCAACTTGGCCGGCTCGCCGCGCCGGTTCGCTACGGCTTCTCCGCTTCGAGCAGTTTCTTTAACTCGGCGAGGCGCTTGGCGAACGGGTCGGGTTGATAAGCACTCATCTTTTCCAGGGTGCTTTTGAGTTCCTTCAGGATTTCCTTTTCTTGGCCCGCGGGGAGCGTGAGGTTCAACTCCGCGTCAATCTGTTTTAATACTTCAAAAATAAGTCCTGTCTTCTCCGGGTGCAGTTCCTCATAGATGACCTTGAATGCCCAGGCGATTTGCCGTGCGGATTCGTAATCGACGTTTTTCGGGGAGGCACACAGTTCGCGCAGGAGGTGCCAGGAAGCTGCGCGCGTGTAGGTCGTCTTGTCGGGATTGGGCGGACTCTCGATCTCTTCCAGAAGGCGTTCACACCACACCACGAGACTGCCAGCCGCGTCCGCGATTTCCTTGGGGTTGCCGTATTGGCGGGCGTCGAACCCTTCGGAGAGCTTTTTTAGGCGCGATTCAAACTCCGCCAGCCGCTTGTCGAAGGCGTTCGCGTCGGTCCCGGAAGCTTGACGGATGCCGAGGCGGACGAGGGCCGCCGGCCAGGGCTTCATGGGCACGCGGCCCGGCTTGCCGCGATACCCGCGTTGCTGCCGCCAACTGGGGGTTTTCAGGTCGTGGTGACACGCGTAGCAGTCGTATTGAGCGAGATCGAGCGGCCCTGCCGAGTGGTCGTCCTCACCCTTGGCGACCGCCTTCGCCGCCTGGTCTTTCAGGAGGCGCATCGACTCCTGGAAGGCAGTGACGCCACCTTCGACCACCAAATGGGCCTGCTCCTGCTCCGCTTTATTGAACTGAAGGACACGCTTCGCCACGTCATTTTTTGTGGCCAACGGTTGCCAGTGGGGGGGCATCGAATTGCAGAGGGTCGTCAATTCGACGCTCGGCAGTGGGGGGTGGCCGGCCGCGTACATCTCGTGGGTCACTACCTTGTACGCTTCCTTGTTCTGACTATCGACCGAGCTGCCGACGTGGCACGACAAGCACAGGGCTGCCCGCTTTCGGGGCGTCCACAAGTCCTTCATGCCAAAATCGGTCTCCTTTTCCAATCTCGTTTTCTTCCGCCAATCGACCCGCTTCAGCTTACTGCTATGGGCCTCATACCAATCCACATATGGCCCGTGGCAGGAAACACAACTAACACCGTCTTCCGCCCGAAAGCCCTCGTTTACTTCTTCGCTTTTTTCCTTCAGCTTCGGGTCGTCGATATACACGCTGTGACAGGACAAACAGTTTTTGTCCTCGGTCCATTTTTCTTGACGCCCCATCTTCTTGGCCATTTCCTTGGCCCGGTCGCCGGTCAAGACTTGGTAGGCGAGCTTGTGCTTGTCGTCCTTGTCCCAGATCACGGCTTCCTTGCAATTACACAAGGGGTTCGTCACGAGCGTCCCGGCCTTGTGACATTCCATACACGCGACCGTTCCGAAATATAGTTTCGTCCGCTTTTCCTCCGGCTCCTTGGCGGCAGCGGGCGGCTTTACGGGTTGGCCCCGGCCTACCGTTTCCCAGCCCAGGACCACGACCGGAACAACGAGGCAAACGCCGAAAACGAACCGCGTTATAAAGAACCTTGGGGGCATGGATTCATTCCTTTTCGTAACCGTTCACTCCCCCCTTACGAAGGGGGGTAGGGGGGGGGTGGAGAGAGCGCCCTGACTGAGTACTTCAATCGTTCTTAACCCCCCCTACCCCCCCTTCGTAAGGGGGGGAGCAACCGTTCACTCCCCCTACCCCCCCTTCGTAAGGGGGGGAGAAGATGATGCCGGTGAACGGTTACTCCTTTTCTTCAAGGTGCTTTGCGAATTCGTTTAACGCTCGTTGAAACGCCGCGGCGTCGTAGGTCGTTGGACTGTCGAAGCCTTTCGGCATCCGGAGGGGCTTACGCAGGTCGAGGAGTGACGTCCGCAAGCGGTCGCCTTCGATGAATTGCTCGTGGGCAGCCAACCCCAGATACAGTTGTGCCGCGCGGTCCCAGCCGATGGTGGCGTTGGCCTTTTCCCCGGCTAGCACCTGTCCCATCCAGCGCCGCCGGTCGCCCGCGGCAAGGGTTTTCCAATCTGCGTGGTCGCGCCTATACTCATTCAATTCGTCGGCAGCGCGCCCGGCCAGGTCCGCCACTTTCGTCCGTTTCGGATCGGCGTTCAACATTTCTTTGCGTAATTCATCGAGGGCCGGTGTTTTCACGATCCCCTTCTCGACCGCCGGCAGCATCGAATAATACCACTCGCCCCACGGCACCGTTCCGATTTTTCGCCCCAATCCACTCGATGCCGGCCGCGTGCTCGGCTCCCGCAGCGCGTGGTGGCACGCGTAGCAATCGTACTCCGCGAATTCCGGCCACACCTTGTCGCCCGCGCTGGCCCGGTGTTCGAGCAACTGGAGTGCCGTGCGGGCGCTTATCACCTGGCCGACCGCCCAGAGCCGGGCCTCGAAATCCGGCGTCGCGTTGTCGCCCTTTTCCTTCCAGTGCCGCGGCAACTTGGCGTGGTGGTTGCCGACTTCAAAATACAACCGGGGGTGGCCGGCCGCGATCAGGTCGTGATCGACCTCCGCCCCGGCCGCACCGACGTGACACGCCGCACACTGCTCGGTCCGCACCGCCAGGTCTTTCGTCGCGGCAAAGCCGGCCCGTTTTTTCTCGTCCGGACTTTTCGCCTTCCAGTCGGGCAGGTAATGCAGCGACAGCCACTTTTCCGCCGGGCCGTGACAACTCTCGCAGCCGACGCCGTCCGCGAGACTAAGCCGCGGCCCGCGCTTTTCGCCGTTCGTCCCGGTCGCGTGACACCGCAAACACAGGTCATTCTTTTCGGGAGACGCCCTTTTCGGATCGTCCAATTGCTTTATAGCCGCTTCGATCCTGCGCGAGCGCTCGTTAAACAAAACGGCATAGGCATTGCGGTGCGGGTCGGTCTCGATCCAGGTCGTGTATTCACAGCCCTCGGTGCCGCGTACGCCCTCCTTGTGATGACAGGCCGCCGCCGCGCACGAGGATACGCCGACGTATTGGAAGGTGGGACCGTCAGCGGCACGCCGCGCGGCCCTGGGTGCAGTCGGTTCCGCGGCGACCGTTTGGGCATGCCGCTGCCAATAGCCCGGCGCGAAGAGGGCGGCCACTCCGAGAACGGTAAGGACGAGCGACCACCGCTTCATGATAGGTTGGACCTCGCATCGGATGCTATTAGGTGCGTCAAGAATCGTCGCACGGCCGGTGAGGCTGTGTCAAGGAACAACTGGCCGAATTTGCCGGCCCGCGTGTCTGGTCGTACGAGTCGAACGGAATAGGCGCGGGCGTACGGACTGAACCAAACCCGGCCCGCTTCTTCCTTGCGTCTCGGTGCGGGGGAGCGATAATGCACCTGATCCCATTCCACGCCCGCTGGCAGGAGAGTCGCCGTCATGTCGCATACACCGCCCGATGAGCCGCGCAGCCCGAACGATCCGGAAGCGTCTTCGCAGGTGACCGTGGACGCACCCGCGCCGGCGTCCGGCGATTCGGAGGCACCCGCGTTAGCAGTGCCCGGGTTGCCGTCGTCGGAACCCGTGGAATCAACGCAGACCCGTTTACCCGCCGTAACCGGTGACTGGGCGACACGGCCCGGCCCGGAGGGTTCGCCTGCCGCGTCCAATGGTTCGCTCATTATCCCCGGTTACGAGATTCTCGGCGAACTGGGTCGCGGCGGCATGGGCGTCGTCTACAAGGCCCGGCAAACGCGCGTCAAGCGGGTTGTTGCGCTCAAGATGATCCTGGCGGGCGGCCACGCGAGTCCTGACGACCTGGCCCGCTTCCGCGCCGAGGCCGAGGCGATCGCGCGCTTGCAGCACCCGAACATCGTGCAGATCTACGAGGTCGGCGAGCACGAGGGCCGGCCGTTCTACAGCATGGAGTTCTGCCCCGGCGGTAGCCTCGACCGCAAGTTGCGGGGGACGCCACTGCTGCCGCACGAGGCGGCCCGGTTGGTGGAGACATTGGCTCGCGCGGTGCAGTCGGCGCACGAGCATCAGGTCATCCACCGCGACCTGAAGCCGGCCAACGTGCTGCTGGTGGACGACGGCACGCCCAAGGTAACCGACTTCGGCCTTGCCAAAAAAATGGACGAGGCGGGCCAAACGGTTTCGGGCGCGATCATGGGGACGCCGAGCTACATGGCCCCGGAGCAGGCGGGCGGCAAGTCGAAGGAAGTCGGCCCGGCGACGGACGTGTACGCGCTGGGCGCGATCCTGTACGAGCTGCTCGTAGGGCGGCCGCCCTTCAAGGCAGCAACGCCGATGGACACGCTGCTGGAAGTGTTGCAGAACGACCCGGTTTCGCCGCGGCAGTTGCAGTCGAAGACGCCACGCGACCTGGAAGCAATTGTCTTGAAGTGTTTGGAGAAGGCCCCCCAGCGCCGGTACGGGACGGCGGCCGAGTTGGCGGCGGACCTGAGGCGCTGGCAGTCCGGCGAGCCGGTGCTGGCGCAGCCGCCGTCCCTGTTGTATGTCTTGGGCAAGTCGGTGCGGCGTCACCGGTTGCCCTTGGGGGCGGCAGCCGCGGTGTTGCTGGCGGCGATAATCGGAGTCGTGGCCTATATCGTGCAGATCAACGCGGCATTAGAGGGACAAACCACGGCAAGGGA
>JBBRLG010000485.1:0-5696 GCA_038231495.1 Gemmatales bacterium
GGATAAGATGGCCCATGTCTGTTTCCTCCATGAATCTGGGGTTTTGGCAGACACCAGTATGGGGGAGACAGACACTTTAGAGAATCGCAAGAGCGGACCTCTCCGCGTGGAATCTTGTTACCCTGGTTTGAACCAGGCCCGAATTCGTGGATTAGGATCGACACAACTCTTTATTTTGTAATAGTTTAAGAAGACGAACCTGCAACGGACCGTGTTGGCTTGGAGGGCACCCTTGCCATATTACATTGGCGTGGCAAGGGTGCCTGTCAACCTGGCAGACAAGGGCGGCCGGGGGGTGACTTTCGCCCGCGGCTACGGCCGAACGGCCCTACCGCGCGTGGCACAACCCCTTGCACCCCCGGCGTTCGGCTGTACGATAATAGCTTCGCGACATCGAGCCGTCCCGCCGCGCGGGAGCCGTACACACAGGATGGGTCCATGGTCGAACGCAAAAAAGAGTTGAAACGCCGCTACCACCGCAAGGCGAAGATGACCAAACTCAAGATCAAACTCGCCGCCGCCAAGACCCCCGGCGACAAGGAGTTGATCCTCCAGAAGATTCACATCCTGAGTCCCTGGTGGGCCGAGCCTGCCAACGCGTGACCGCCAAACGTCAGAAGCCCATCAGGTCGGCGTAGGACCCTGCCAGGTTCTGCGCCGACTCCAGTTTCAGCACGCGCCCCAACTCTTCCAGGCGTTGGCGACTGACCGCCTCCCCGTCCGCTGCCGACAATACCGCCTCAAACTCCACGAACGTACCCAGGCCGTCCACCTCGTCGAGATGGATGCGAACGTTGTGATAGTGGAGGATCGTCCGCCTTTTGCGCACTTCGCCGCGGACGCCCAGGGCCGCCGTCAATGCCGCCCGCAGCGTCGCCGGGTCGCTCACCGGGACGAGGTAATACCGGCTCAGGCGCTCGCCCAGCTCGGTGGGACGGTCGTAGGCGATCAGGAGCGCTTCCTGCCCGGCGATGACGCGCAGCTTGAGCCGGCCCGTCGGGACGTGGAAGTAGGTGTCGGTCTGTAGTTGGACGCCTTCGAGCCGGGTGCCTAGTTGGCGCAACGCCTCCGCGGCGGCGGCGAGGTCGGGGCAGCGGGCCTTGCGTTCCAGGTTGCGGCGCGGGGTCGGGTCGGGCATTTGTTCCTCCTCCTGGTGAGCCGGTCGGCGAGATTTCGACTTTTTACTACAAAACCGGCCGGCGTACGGGTAAGCTTGTCTTCATGCGTGCTTCCCGCCAACCACACCCGACAGGACCCACCCTCATGGAAACCCGGCGTTCGTTCAACGGCAAAATGCTCGGCTCGCTCCTGGCCTACGGCCTCATCGAAACGCTCTACAACCGCAACCTCTTCGCCGACGAGGTCAAGCCGGTCATCAACAAGTGGATGGTCGAGCTGGCCGACCTGTGCAAGGACGTCAAGGACCAGAAGCTCAAGGACACCGACTTCCAGGCCAAGCTCGAAGACCTGTACAAGAAGGTCGATCTGCCCGAACTGGTGAATCTCGTGGACCTCGACCGCGTCGAGAAGAATGTCAAATACCCCGACCTCGGCGCGGCGAACCTCGGCGTCGATCTGGCCAAGGTCGAGGGTTTGCCGAAGAACCTGGTATTCGGCAAACAAATTTTCGCGATGAAGAAAGGTCGCTCGGTGGTGCCGCACGGCCACGACAACATGTGTACCGGCTTCATCATCCTGCGCGGCGACTTCGTCGGCAAGCACTACGAGCGCGTCGAGGACAACAAGGACCACTACCTGATCAAGCCGACGATCGACCGCAAGTTCAAGCCGGGCGAGTGTTCGACGGTCTCGGACCACAAGGACAACGTCCACTGGTTCAAGGCCGAGTCGGACACGGGGTTCATCTTCAACGTCCACATCATCGGCTATAATCCCGAAAACAAGAAGTCGGGGTCCCGCGTTTACGTCGATCCGGAAGGCGAGAAGACGAAGGACGGCCTGATCGTCGCGAAGAAGATGTCGTCGGCAGAGTGCCACAAGAAGTACGGGTGAAAAAACAGTATTGCCGCTTGCGGCTGAGCGCAAAGCCGCAAGCGGCCGGCGGGGAGAAAGAAACCGATGGACAAGATCAGCGTTGCCGTGGCCCGCAAGGTGGAGGCCATCGGCCGCGAGGTGCGGTTGCAGGGCTGGGTACGCACCCGGCGCGACTCCAAGGGCGGCTTCAGCTTCATCGAGTTGAACGACGGCTCCAGCCTCGGCAACGTCCAGATTCTTGCCGAGATCGCGCTGCCCAACTACGCGACCGATGTCCTGCACTTGTCCGTCGGCTCCAGCGTCACCGTCGAGGGCGTCGTCCGCGCCTCGCCCGCCAAGGGCCAGCCGACCGAGGTGCAGGCCACGCGCGTCACAGTCCACGGCGGTGCCGACGCGACGACGTATCCGTTGCAGAAGAAGGGCCACTCGATGGAGTTCCTGCGCGAACAGGCCCACCTGCGACCGCGCAGCAACACCTTCGGTGCCGTGGCCCGCGTCCGCAACTGCGTTTGCATGGCGATCCACAACTTTTTTCAGGAACAGGGCTTCCTCTACGTCCACCCGCCGATCATCACCGGCAGCGACGCCGAAGGCGCCGGCCAGATGTTCCGCGTCACGACGCTCGACCTCGGTAAGTTGCCGCGCAACGACAAGGGCGAGATCGACTACACCAAGGACTTTTTCGGTCGCGGCACTTTTCTGACGGTCAGCGGCCAGTTGGAGGCGGAAATCTTCGCCACGGCGGTCGGCAAGGTGTACACGTTCGGCCCGACGTTCCGGGCGGAAAACTCGAACACGTCCCGGCACCTGGCCGAGTTCTGGATGGTCGAGCCGGAGATGGCGTTCTACGAGTTGCCCGACAACATGGACCTGGCCGAGGCGTTCCTCAAGCGCGTCTTCCGCGACGTGCTGACGAAGTGCCCAGAGGACATGCAGTTCTTCAACGACCGCATCGAGAAGACGGCCATCGCGACCCTGGAAGGCATCATCGCCAGCCAGTTCGTGCGCCTGACGTACACCGAGGCGGTGGCCATTCTGGAGAAGTCGGGTCAAACGTTCGACTTCCCGGTGCAGTGGGGCATCGACCTGCAATCGGAGCACGAGCGGTTCCTGACGGAGAAGCACTTCAAGAGTCCGGTGATCTTGTACGACTACCCGCGCGGCATCAAGGCGTTTTACATGCGGCTGAACGAGGACGGCAAGACGGTGCGGGCGATGGACGTGCTGGTGCCGCGGGTGGGCGAGATCATCGGCGGCAGCCAGCGCGAGGAGCGTCTGGACGTGCTGGAAACGCGGATGGGCGAGCAGCACCTGGACCCGAAGGCGTACTGGTGGTACCTGGACCTGCGGCGATACGGCACGGTGCCGCACAGCGGTTTCGGCCTGGGCCTGGAGCGCACGGTCCAGTTCGTGACGGGCATGGGCAACATCCGCGACGTGATCCCGTTCCCGCGCACGCCGGGCAGTGCGGAGTTTTGAAGGGGGGAAGCCGATCCGTTACATCCTCTCGTGCATGTAATACAGCAACCCGATTAGACACACGCCGAGGACCATTGCGGCGGCCAGCATGCCGAGGGAAAGTACGACGAGCTTGAACAGAAGACGCGACGGGCGTTTCGGGGCGTCGAGGGGTACGGGCAGGAACAACTGCCTGGCCGCCCAGCCGGCAGAGGCGATGCCGAGTACCACCAGGGACGCCGTGCCCAGGAAGAGCATGCCGCGGTGGTTGTCGGCCGTGAGCGCGATGGCGGCCGGCACGACGCCGAGAAGAACGACGAAGCCGCCCAGCACGATGATGACGAGATAAGTGCCAGTCGTGCCCGGCGGCCGCATGGTCGCGCCGCAGCCGGTGCAGACGTAGCCGGGGTTGCGTGAAAACTGATTGGGCGGCAGCTTTTCTAGTGTCGGAGCTTTGCACTTCGCGCAGCGCATGACCGACTTCGGCGGGGCCACGCCAACGGGTTCCGGTTCAGCGGCTGCTTCAAGGGTAGGCGTTTCCCAACGCGGCGTGGGATCAGGTGTGGCGGCACCTTCGCCGCGCGGCACGACCAAAATCTTCTGGCAGCCGGGACAGCGTGCCTTCTTGCCCGCGGCGCTCTCGGGCACGGTCAGCTTTTTGTTGCATTCCGGACAGATTACCAGCATGTGCCACCGAAGGCCGGGAGACGCAAACGCTGCGCGACGCAATGATTGTAACCCCGGCACTGGCGAGGGCAACCACTTTGGCGCGAACGCTTGGCCGCGGTTTTGAGAACCACGGCCAAACAATAGCGACCTTTGGGATGCTAAAAAGGCCTAACCCGCAAGGCGGCGCGGTACCGGGGCGGATTGCGTCTGCGTCAGCGACGCCCGGAACAGGTCGTACAACGACGGCTCGACCGCGGGCGGCTCGTCCGGGGTTTCGGCCTGGTCGGGCAGCGCCACCGTGAACACGAGTTCGCCGATGCGCAGGCGGTCGCCGGGGTACAGCGGCGACCGCTGCACCGGCTGGTCGTTGACCCACACGCCGTTGAGGCTTTGCAGGTCGATCACTTGCCAGTGGCCTCCGGAATACACGAACCGGCAGTGCCGTCGGCTCACGTCCGGCAGCGGCAGCCGGATGTCGGACTTGCTGTGACGGCCCAGCACCAGGTCCGGCGCCGTCAGGTCGATTCCCGCCGTGGCGTCTTGCAGCATCAGCCGTAGGGGCGCGAAGTCGCGACATGTTTCGTCCATGATCGTTCCTGTTACGGCGTGCGGTGGGCGGCGGGCCGAGGCGTGCCCGCCGTGCTTCTCGTTCCGTCGGACGGCTTATACCAGATGCCGCGCCGGCGGAAAAGACGACCCTTCTCTCTGGCCGCCGCTTGCGGCTAAGCGCTTAGCCGCAAGCGGCAGAAACGCTGCCTTGCGGCGTCAAGCCGCGCGGTCTAAGGTACAGGGGTGGTCTCGGCGCAACCGGGAAGGCTCCCATGTTTAACGACCCCTTCCACGACCCGGAACTGGCGGACGCCGAGGGCCTGGTCGGCATCGGCGGCGACCTGCGCCCCGCCCGCCTGGTCCGGGCCTACCGCCGCGGCATCTTTCCTTTCTTCGACGAAACGACGCCCATCCTGTGGTGGTCACCCGACCCCCGTGCGATTTATGAATTGGACGGCCTCCACGTTTCGCGTCGCCTGGCACGCACCGTGCGGTCGGGCAAGTTCACGGTTACGGTCGATCGAGATTTCGGCGCGGTCGTGCGCGGCTGCGCGGATCGGGCGGGCCACGGCGTTTGGATCACACCCGCAATGATTGCCGCCTACACGGAACTGCACCGCGCCGGTTTCGCCCACAGCGTCGAGGTTTGGCACGCTGGGCAACTGGCGGGCGGGCTGTACGGCGTGGCGATCCAGGGCCTTTTCGCCGGCGAGTCCATGTTCACGCGGGTGCGCGACGCTTCCAAAGTGGCGCTCGTTTTCGCGATGCAGCGCCTCAACGAGCGCGGCTATCGCCTCTTCGACGTGCAATACCTCAACGACCACACCGCCAGCCTCGGCGCGGTCGAAGTCCCGCGCCGGGAGTATCTGCGGCGCTTACGCAACTCGTTGAAGGTGGAGTGTGCGTTTGCTTGAATCGGGTGTCGGGTGTCGGGGGGGGGGGGTGGGAACAAAAGGGGTAAAAAATAACAGGTTTCAGTGAACAAATAAAAATGAACCCAACCCCACCCCCCACCCCCCCCCCCC
>JBBRLG010000486.1:0-5680 GCA_038231495.1 Gemmatales bacterium
CGAGGCGTAAGCCCGACGTGGGATGCCGTAACGCCCCACGTCGGGCTTACGCCTCGACGCTCGCCACTGGGTCAGCGGCGATTATTCATCCTTCATCCTTTTTTCTTCGCCCGCACCTGCTCGAACAAATAAGTACCCTTCTTGTTAGACGTGACCACGTCGAGCAGCTTGTCGCCGTTCATGTCGGCGACGACGAACTGCGTGCCGATGCCGGAGTTGTCGTCGATGACGTGCGGCGTGAACGAGACGATGCCGTCCTTGTCCTTCTTCGCCTCGAACCAGTAAATGAACGCGCCCTTGTCATAGCCCGGCTCGTGCTTGCCGTGCGAGTAGAAGCGCTTGCCGGTCACGAGGTCCTTCAGCCCGTCGCCGTTGATGTCCACGCAGTGCAGCGCGTGCGTTTCCGAGACGAGGTCTTTGAAGAGGTCGTGCTTGACGAACTCCGGTGCGCCGTCTTTGCCGGGCTTGTTCTGATACCACCACATGCCGAATTGGTGGGCGGACGTGCTAATCACGTCGGCCTTGCCGTCGCCGTCCATGTCGTAGGTAAACATGTCGGCACAGGCCGCGCCCAGGTTCGCGGTGTGGAATTTCCACGGCGCATCGCCGACGACGGACGGTTGCTCCCACCAGCCGCCGGTGCAAATCACGTCGAGCTTGCCGTCGCCGTTGAGGTCGCCGACGCCCAGGCCGTGCGAAAAGCGTTGTGTTCCCGGAATTGGTTTGCCAGGAGCGCCCGGCTCGCTGAGCGGGTGCATTTCCCAGAGTTGGGTCGGGTCCTTGCCGGGCGCGAACCACGCCATTTGCCCTTCATTGGCGTCTTCCTTTTTGTCCTTCGGCTGGAAGCCCATGAGCAGGACGCGCTTGCCGTTGCCGAACAGGTCCACGTACTGCGGCGTCTCGTTGCAGGCACTGTGCCAGATGACGTGCTTCTTCCAGTGGCCTTCCGCACCCTTGGGGTTTTCGAGCCAGTAGCAGGGCGTGCCGGGGAAGTCGATGACGATCAGGTCCGGCCAGCCGTCGCCGTTGAGGTCCTCGGCCCAGCAGCAGAAGGTGTGGCTGTAACCGTTCTCGCCGTCGCCGTAGTTGCCGGGCTTCTGGATTTCGTGCATCTTCCAGTCGGGCGCTTCGTACCAAACCTCGCCGGTGAGGATGTCCATTTTGCCGTCCTTGTTCACGTCGGCGACGGCGACGCCCTCGGCACGGAAGGTCTTGTCGATGACGGTTTTCTTCCAGGTGATGCCGGTGTCGTCTTTCTCGGCCAATTTCGGCGGGTCGGCGGCGGGCAGCGCCACGGCCGCGACGAGGACGGAGAGGAACGAACCGAGCAAGGAGAGTCGAAGCCACATAAGCGATCCTCGTAGGGGGCGAAAAGGAGGCGGGCCGCGCTCCGGCGCGGATCGACGACTTCACACGCTACCGATTATCCGGCGCGCGGCAGGTCGCTGCAATGGTGGAGACGCGAATTTAGGCGTTTTATCAGATTTTTTCGCGATGGTTTAACGTAACCGTTCACCGGGTGGAAACACTTGAAAACAAGGCAAATTTTGGGCGATTCGAGCATTCGAGGGTGATTTTGGACCGATTTCCGGCCCTTGGAGCACCAAAACCGCTTGAAAAACAGTGATTTAACCCGGTGAACGGTTACGGTTTATACTTCACGCGGTTATGATTGGCTCATCTTCAAAGGTCTGGAAGTTGAGCGTTAACAACGTATCTACCTTGGGTTTATGTATTGTGTGGAGGTCGCTCAGGCGGGACTTTCTCTGATGTCGCCTTTTCTTGCGTTGGGAGTGGACAGTTGAGGGGTGCGCAGCTGCAATGACGGGAATACTACCCCCCGTCCTCCACAGCCACGCACCCATGAACACACTAACGCCGCAGCTCCGCATTGCCCACACCGCCGCCGTCCTGAACGGGCCCTACGGCACGGTCACGCGACAAGCCGCCCGCTCCCAAACCTCGCGGCAGGCGCGGTACCGCGACGCCCGCCACGTCCTACAGGCCGTCGATGGCAGCGCCGCTCAGCGCCGCTACGACGCCCTCCAGGATGAATGCGACCGCCGCCGCGCCGAACGCGCTGAACTCCAGCGTCAACTCCAGCAGGCGGTGGTCTTCGAGCGCGATCTCCTGGCCCGCTTTGCAACCACCGCCCAAGCCGAAGGCGTCAGCCTGCCCGTCGCTCGGCGCTTGCTCCCGTCCGTACTCGGTGCGCGGACTCCCAGCGTCGCACAGTTGGGACGCCGGACGCACGCGGCCGCCCAGCACGCCGCCGCCTTGCTGGCGGTCCTCGACGAAGGGGCGCGGCCGCGGGCCGAGCAAGTCGCCGCCGACGAAATCTTCTTTGGTCGGCGACCTTGTCTGCTGGTGGTGGAGCAGCACAGTCTGTGCTGGCTGACGGGCCGCTTGGCCGACAACCGCGACGGCGACACCTGGGCCGCAGCGTTCCGCCCCTTGCCGAACCTGGAACAGGTAACCCGCGCTGCCGGCACGGGCCTGGCCAAGGGCGTGGCCCTGGTGAACCAGGAACGTCAGGAGCAGGGCCAGGCTCCTCTCGCCGATCAGGAGGACCCTTTCCACACGCTGCGCGAGGGCCGCCGGGCCTTGCGGCACCTGCAACAGCGGGTCTGCCGCCCGATCGACGAAGCGGCGGCGGCCCAGCGTCGCGAACAGCGCAAGGCCCGGCGGACAGGCAGCCGGCAAGGGACGGCGACGGTTACGGCGCAGGCGGAGCGCCGCGCCCAGGCCGCCGGGGACACCGGGGTTGCGGCGGAACACGCCTGGGCGTCGGTGGCCGACGCCTTGCGGTTGTTCACGCCAACGGGAGAGTTGAACAGCCGAGCCCGGGCCGAGGGACTCATCGCGGCGGCGTTGCCGACGTTGGCCGGTCCGGAGTGGGCCAAGACGCGCCGCGCGTTGGCGCGGCCGCAGTTGCTGACGTTTCTGGATCGAACCCAGGAGCGTCTGGCCGCCCTGCCCGTGACGCCGGCACTGCGCGACGCGGCGGTGCAGGCCGAGGGACTGCGGCAGCGTCCGCACGGGTTGCAGGGCGCCGGCCCGTCGGCGGCGGCGTTACGGGGCGTGCTGCTGGTGACGAGCGTGGTGTTGGGGCTGTCGGCGGCCGCGGGGGTGGCGGCGGGGGCGGGGGTGCGTGGCGTGCTGCGTCAGGCTTGGCGCGCCAGCAGCCTGGTGGAAGGCTTGAACAGCGTGGCACGGATGCAGCAGGCGCGGCATCGGCGGTTGACGCCGGGACTGCTGTCGTTGAAGCGGCTGTATTGGAACTGCCGGGAGTTCCGTACCGGCCGGCGTCGCCAGCAGACACCGTATGGTCTGCTGGGGGTGTCGCTGCCCACAAACGATTGGTGGGAGTTGCTCCGGCTCACGCCGGAGCAACTCCGTCAACAACTGTCCGCGCAAGGGGTAGCGGCGTGAGAAAGTCCCGAAAAAACTGCAGAAGTTGCGAAGGCGAGTTCGGCGGTTCACCCGGTTGGGCACGACCTTGAACAAGTTGAAGAGTCCGACGCTGGAAAAGGCGCTGGTGTTTCTGGATGACAAGTTGCTGGGTGCGACGAGTAACGCGGTGGAACGGGCGAACCGGCGCTTCCGCAAGGCGCAGAAGAGTATCTACAGCGTCAGGACGAAGAGCCACTTGGAGGAGCGCCTGGCCCTGGACATGCAGCGGGAACAGCGCGGCCCCGAACGCCAGAAGACCGAGGAAACGCTCCATCGAGATCGCTCCAAGCCCGATTGACTGCACAAAACGTGCTACAGTCTCCTTTTCTTTGACCCTTTTCTTTGACCCTTAGCAGCCGGCAACGGCGGTAGGGCGCGCTGGTCTAACGGGTGATTAAAGCAACCGGCGCCGGCACTTTATCCCAGGCGCTGGCGCTTTATTGCCGGTGCATTGGAACTTCGGCTTCGAGACCTGTCCAACGCAAAACCGGCAAAGCGGTTGCAGCGGGCCGTGCCTGTCGGTAGAGTCAATCTCGTCACTGCAAACCGGCTCCTGCCTTCCATCGCAGAGGTTTCCGCTCATGGCTTTGAACTCTTTCACGACCTCTTTTGTGCTAATTATCGGCGTGGTCGCTGTCCCCGCACGCGCCGCCGAGCCGGACGCCAAACCCGACGCCGCCAAGGAAGTGGCCGGCACCGCCGAGTTCCTGCGCTCGGTGCCGAAACACTTCGCCACGCTCCAGGCCGTGGACCGCGACCGCTCTCAGGTCACGCTGCTCATCGAGGGCGAAACCCTGCCGAAAGTGTGGCCGTTGACGCCGGACGCCGAGGTCAAGCTCTGCGGCTGGTGGGCGCGGCTCGACCAGTTCACGATCGGCGACCGCGTGTGGGTCTGGTTCCAGACCGATCGGAAAAAGCAGGCGGTTGCGGTGGCCCTGCTCGCCGACGAGTTGACCGAACAGGACATGCACGGACCCGGCGTCACGCTCGTCGCCCGCGACGGGGAGTCGATCGCTCTCAAACCTGTCACGGGCGCGAACCGCACCCTCAAGACGAAAGGCGCCAAGGAACTGGCCGCCGACAAGCCGGTATACGTCCAGAGCCACGGCGACACGGCCCGGCTGGTCCTCGACGCGGCAGCCTTTGTCACGCAGCGCGACGAACAGAAGGCGTCTCTGCGCAAGCGCTGGCTCGACGAGGGTCTGCCGGGGTCGGTATCGTTCCTGCACCGGTTCAGTGGCGAGATGGAACTGATGCTCGACCACGAGGCGATGCGCTGGGGCCGGTCGCTGAAGCCCGGCGACAAGGTGACGCTGGCGACGGACACGCCGATCGTCGCCGTCGTGAAGGACGTGCGCCCCTGGCGCGAGCGGACGCAACTCCGCCTCGTCGTCGCCGGGGCCGATCAGACCGACCTGAGCGCGGGTCAGCGCGTGAAGCTCAAAATGCCTGCCCCACCCGCCGAGGTCGAGAAGTCGCCGTTGCCGCCCGACCTCGACCGGCCGCACGGCAACAAGGCGGAGCGCGTGGAATGGTTCCTGGCCAGCATCTATTGCACGTGCAAGATCAAGGGCGACGGCTGCACGGGTCACTTTTACACGCTGGCCAGTTGCAACCCCAACAGCTGCGGTATGCCCAACCATGTGCGCGAAGTCATCGCCAAGGAGATCGACAAGGGGCTGACCGACCGGCAGATTCTCGAACAACTCTGCAAGGAACGCGGCGACGACTTGCTGCGCCCGCACCTGTTGCCGTGAGCAGCGGGTGCTGGTGAAGCATTGACCGACCCCGGCGACGGGTTGACCAATCGCCGTCCGCACCGGCGCGCCCACGAAGCAAAACCCTCTCGTTTTCAAGCACCAGTTCTGATCGCGCACCCCGGCACGGCGGCTGCTTTGTCCGTCCGGTTCGTCCCGATTCTCTTTTCTGCTGACCTGCAACGAAAGGTTCGCCGATGCCGCGTCTACGCCGAGGTTTTACCCTCATCGAACTGTTGGTTGTCATCGCCATCATCGCCATTCTGATCGCGCTGTTGTTGCCGGCGGTTCAGAAGATTCGAGAATCGAGACGGAAAAGGGGTCAGGTTCAATAGTGTTCGGCACGAGATTTGCGCCATGATCGGGTGGCGATCCGGCAGGGTTCCGGCCCGCCAAATTGACACCCGATCCACCGGGCCGCCATGCCACGACCACGAAAACCGCCCCGGACCGCCAAGTCCGTCGGCGGA
>JBBRLG010000487.1:0-5666 GCA_038231495.1 Gemmatales bacterium
CTGGGAACAATGCTTCACAAACTCGGAGCCTGGGAACCAGGGGGCAGGGGCTCCTACTCAGAATGCTGGTTCTTCGCGCACCTTGACGCCCTTTCCACGTCCGGCTAGTGTTGCCATGTTCCTGACGCCGAATTGACCTGTGCATGTCGCTGCCTTCTAACTGGGAACTGATGGACGGGATTCTCCGCTTCTTCCTCTGGCTGTTGACGCACTCGGTCTACTGGTTGCGCGTCCGCGGCAAGCGAAACGTTCCCCGTCACGGCAGCGCCCTCCTCGTGTGCAATCGCGTCACCCACCTCGATTGGTTATTTCTCCACAGCGCCCAGCGCCGCCCGATCCGCTTCGTCGTCTTCCTGCCGCACCCGCCGGGATTCATTCATCGCTTCATCCTCCGCGTCACGCAGGCCATTGCCGTCGATGGTTCCGCCAACGGTCGGACGGTCGTGCGCGCCTTACGAGAGGCGCGCGCGGCGCTGGCCCACGGCGAATTGGTTTGCCTATTCGCCGAGGAGCGCATCACCCGCGCCGGCGTCCGTCTGCCGCTGGGCCGTGCCTTAAAACTCGTGACGAAACGGATCGACGTGCCGATCGTGCCAGTCGCCCTGGATCAAATCTGGGGTAGCCGCTTTCACGTCGAAGGCGAACGCCTGCACTGGATGATGCCCATTCGCTTCCCGTATGCCGTGACGGTGGGTTACGGCCCGTCGCTGCCGGTTGGAACCCGCCCCGGCGTGCTACGCCAGGCGATGCAGAAAGTATCGGCGGACGGTGCCATCGCGCGCGGCACTCTGCGTTTGCCCGTACACCGCCAATTCGTGCGCATGGCGGCGCGACGGCCCTTTGCCCCGTGCCTCACCGACAGCACACCGCAGGCCCGGCCCTTGACCTACGGTCGGGCACTGGCCGGCGCGATCTGTCTCGCCCGCGCTCTAAAACCGCTGCTCGGCAAGGGGAAAATGGTCGCCATCTGGCTACCGCCCGGCATCGGCGGCGCGCTGGCGAACGTCGCGCTGGCGATTCTCGGCAAAACGTCGGTGAACCTCAATTACACCGCCGGGCCGGACACGATTCGCGCGGCCCTGCACCAATGCAGTTGTCGTCACGTCATTACCGCGCGCCGTTTCACAGCGCGCGTCCCGCTCGACCCCGGCCCCGGCGTCGAACTGATCCATCTCGACGACATCAGCCCCACGATTACAGCGGCGCAGCGGCTGACGGCGTTCCTCACGGTACTCGTCGTCCCCGGCTTTTTGCTCGACTACGTCGTCCTCGGCCTGGGCGGCCACCGCGTTACCGACGTGGCGACGGTCATCTTTTCCAGCGGCAGCACCGGCGACCCCAAGGGCGTCATGCTCACGCACGCCAACGTGGCATCCGACGCGGAATCGACCATTCAGGCCACCGGCGTCACCTCGACCGACCGCCTCCTCGGCGTGCTGCCTTTCTTCCATAGTTTCGGCTACACCGTAATGTTTTGGGTGCCCCTTCAGGTCGGCGCGTCGGTGGTCTTTCACCCCGACCCACGCCAGGCAAAAGAGATCGGCGAACTCTGCAAAAAGCACCGCTGCACCGTCTACCTCTCGACGGCCACGTTCCTGCGCTTCTGCCTGCGCAAGTGCGAGCCGGACGACTTCAAGACGGTCCACCTGATCATGTGCGGTGCGGAGAAGCTGCCGATGAACCTGGCCCGCGATTTCGCCAAGAAGTTTGGCGTGTTGCCGATGGAAGGCTACGGCTGCACGGAACTGTCGCCCGCGGTCGTCATCAACATGCCGGACCGCGATTTCCACGGGTTCCGGGTCGTACGCAACCACCCCGGCACCATCGGCGAACCGATGCCCGGCATCGCCGCCCGCGTGGTGTACCCCGAAACTTACGCCCCGCTAGACGTTGGCGAAGAAGGGCTGGTTCTCATCTACGGCCCGGTCGTGATGAAGGGCTACCTGGGCAAACCTACCTTGACGAAAGAAGTCGTGCGTAACGGTTGGTACGCGACCGGCGACATGGGCCGGATGGACGACGACGGTTACGTCACGCTCACGGGCCGGCTGGCGCGCTTCGCGAAGATTGGCGGCGAGATGGTGCCGCTCGAAAAGATCGAGGAATTGCTGCACGAAATCCTGCAAACGAGCGAGCGCGTTTGTGCGGTGACGTGTGTGCCGGACGAGGCGCGCGGCGAACGACTGGTCGTCCTGCACACGCCGCACGCGGGCGTGGAAGTGCCGCACTGGTGGCAGCAACTCAACTCCCGCGGTTTGCCAAACTTGTGGGTGCCGGCCCAGCGCGATTTTCACAGCGTGCCCGAATTGCCAGTGCTTGCCAGCGGGAAGCTGAACCTGAAGCTCGTCAAGGAACTGGCCCTGGAGATCGCGGTACGGCGGCGCTAAAATCCAATTCAAATGCAGAGACCGTTCATCGGCATCAACTCCCCCCCTTACGAAGGGGGGGCAGGGGGGGTTAAGAACCGGCGTATTCGGTCCTAGTGCCCAATTCACCCCCCCCCAACCCCCCCTTCGTAAGGGGGGGAGTGATCGGCTAACACATGCTTAACAATTGCCGGGTCGTGCTGGTGCGTACCGAATTCGCCGCCAACCTGGGCGCGACGGCCCGCGTCATGCGCAACATGGGCCTGACCGACCTCGTGCTGGTCGCGCCGGTTGCCGACCCCGAAGCCCGCAACGCCCGCCAGCTGTCCACCCACGGCGAAGCGATCCTCGACCGCTGCCGCATTGTTCCGGAACTGGGCGATGCCGTGGCCGATTGCCTGTTCGTGGCCGGCACGTCCGCGCGCCTCGGCGGCCTGTTCCGCCGGCAATCGCTCGGTACGCCGCGCGAAATCTTGCCCCGCCTTGCCGAGTTGCTTCCCGCAGGCCCGGTGGCACTCGTCTTCGGCCCGGAGCCGAACGGCCTCACGAACGCCGAGGTTAGCCGTTGTC
The DNA here is from genome assembly GCA_038231495.1 of Gemmatales bacterium. Lineage (GTDB taxonomy): Bacteria > Planctomycetota > Planctomycetia > Gemmatales > Gemmataceae > JBBRLG01. Next base: position 2,937 of record JBBRLG010000487.1, read on the forward strand.
ACTTCCTCAGCAACGTGCCAACGGATCCAACGTACCCCGCGCTAAACCTGGCGCAAGCGGTGGCCATTTGCCTCTACGAACTCCGAATCGCCTGGCTGGCACGCATGGAACCCCCACCAGCCTTCCCTATGATCGCGCCGTTTGACCAGCAAGAGCGGATGTACAAGCAATTGCGCACGGCGCTGGAGGAAGTTCATTTCCTCTACGGCGACAAGGCCGATGCGTTAATGCACGCGGTGCGACACCTGATCGGCAGGGCCGGGCCGACGCCGATGGAAGTCGAGATGCTATTCGGATTGGCACGCCAGTTGCGCTGGTTGGCAAGGCAGCACGGTGGAGCGGCGGATGCTTGACGGGAGTCTGGTTCGGTGGTCTACTAAGGCGTAATACCTTGACCGGCGCGAGCCCTACCTGCTCGGCGCCGGGATGGATACTCAGTAGTTAGGCGGCAGGTCGTCGTTAGCTGAGCGGGCTAGCTGGTCGACACAGCAACTCCACCAACTCGGAGACAGCAATGGGAACCATCTGGGAGAAGGTCCAGCGACTGAAGGGAGCTACACTTCGCACTTTGTCGCGACAGAAGCCATTCGAGATCGTCGAGGTCACCACCAAGGTTGTGCGGCTTGTCCCGCAAGAAGGCAACGGAAAACGCCGAGCCATTCGACGTGACCGGATTGAACACATTGCGGGCCTGGGCCTGCTCCCCGATGAACTGCGTAAACGGGTGCAAGAACAGTACCCGGAAAGCCAGAATACTTCCTATTACGCAGCAATCGTCCATGAAATCGCTTCATCCTGAGCATGGCGCCGAGCTGGTTTCGCTTGCGGCCGCCTAACCCAGCGCTGCACCTGACCGCGGCGGCATTACGGCATTCCAGGTTCAACGACTCTCCAGCCGCCGCGGCAGGTGAGCTTCATCGTTCGGCGGCGAGGAGCTTTATGGAAGTTCGCGTCATCGCCGTCCCTCCGGGTGAAGCCCCCGAACACATTCGGCGGGCCTGGCTCGGCCTTGTGCTGCCGCTCGCGCCGTGGGCACCCGGCCCCGTGGAGGGGGCCGAGTGCGATGGCCCCACCAAACCGGTAGGAGTGTTCGCTACGCTCGCGCGGCTACTCACGGGTCGCTATCCCGGTGGCTTGTATTACGTCACTTCCGTGGACGCCGCGCTCGCCGTACTGGAGCGGGCTTCGCCGGGGGCGTCCGCGTGGTGGCTTGAGAATACCCCACACCTGATCGGGGCGAATCGAACGTTCCAGATCGCCGCCGGGGTCTGTGAGGAGGTTCCCGGGCCGGGGGACCGGAGTACCAGACCACACCGCCTCCGCGTCGGTTCTCGCGAGGTGGCGGTTGGGACCACGCCCCTGTTCGTGTCCAAAGCGAACTTCCAGACCAAATCGTTCCGCCGCGTCGGGGACCAACTCCTGGTCGTGAAGCCGACGGGGTACAAGGTCTTCTCGCTGGTGTCTTTCTTCTTCGGAACGCTGCTAGTCTGGGCGGCCGTCTCCCAGGCGATCTGGGGGACGGAACCCGTGTTAAAGATCTTCTTCGCGGCCTGCGGGGGCAGCATCTTTCTCGTGATCGGGGTGGGGTTGTGGTTTCTGCCGCGCCGGTTCGAGTTCGACCGGGAGGCAGGTCGGATGCGGGTTTCCAGGTCCGCCCGGAACGAACGCCCGCTCCGGGATGTGCTCGCCGTCCAACTCATCGAGCAGCCGAGGGGAAGAAAGATTGGCACCACCTACCAAATCAACTTGGTTCTGGATGACATCCGCCGGCCACGTGTCAACCTGAGCAACCACACCGACTTGGAGGCCACACGAACGGATGGTGCGGACCTGGCAAACTTCCTCGGCGTCCCGCTGTTGGACGACGTGACATTGCCGAGGTGAGCGGGGCAGATGGCACGACGGGTTCGGCCGGAAGTTAGAAAAGGAAGTTAGAAAAGGGGTCAGGTTCATTTAAGTTTGAAGAGGCCAGAATGAACCTCACCCCATTCCTGACCCCTTTCCGTTTTCCTTTCCGTTTTCAAGGTACAGAATGGCGTTCACCGATGTCATGCTTGAGGCAGTCGAGGCGGAACTCGGCGTAACCCCTCGTCCGGGGGTCGTCTTTCCCACTCTGCCGGAGGCATCCGCACCCGCTTGGTTAAGCGAGGGGTTGGCCCGCGGCATGGAATTGGCACTCGTCAGCGAGAAAGCCAGAAGCGAATTTATTGTAGCCCCGGTGCTGCTCGGCGTGCGCGCGTTGTCCGGCGGGCGAATCTCGATCCTCTCCGGGCAGCGGCTCGATGTGGACCCCGGGCGTCGGTTGCTAGGGGAGTGCGATTTCATCCTGGCCCTTTCCGAACCGCTGCCCCGTCTGCGTACTCCGCTCGTGACCATCGTCCAGGCCAAGAAAAATGACATCGAAGCGGGGCTTGGTCAGTGCATCGCTCAGATGGTCGCCGCGCAGCTGTTTAACGAGCGAGCGGGGCACAAGGGCGTGGTGTACGGATGCGTGACGACCGGCGAGGATTGGCAGTTCCTGCGGCTGGACGGGCAGACGGTAATCATCGACACGACGCGCCGTTACATTAACGATGTGGGGTCGATCTTGGCGGCGTTCCTCTCGATAACGGGGCCTGCCGGGACCGCCGCCCCAGGAACTTCCTTTGGGGTTGACAAGCTGCTCCGTGTGTAACGAAGGTTAAGTCGTATTACACCAAGCCTTTGGGTAAAACAGACTGGGACAGGGGC
>JBBRLG010000488.1:0-5634 GCA_038231495.1 Gemmatales bacterium
AAACCGTCATCCCCGCCTCGCTGAACGCCGATCAGTCTAATGTCATGCGCCAGGCGCTCGCCGGGATGCTGTGGAGCAAGCAGTACTACCACTACGATGTGGACAAGTGGCTCGAAGAACGCGGTTCCGATCCGTTCAAGCACAACCGCAAACAGGCGCCGCGCAACGACGGCTGGCACCACATGTACAACGGCGACATCATCTCCATGCCCGATAAGTGGGAGTATCCCTGGTACGCCGCGTGGGACCTCGCCTTTCATGTCCTCGCCTTGTCACTCGTCGATCCTGATTTCGGCAAGGAGCAACTCAAGCTGATGCTGCGCGAACGCTACATGCACCCCAACGGCCAAATTCCCGCTTACGAGTGGAACTTCGGCGACGTCAATCCGCCGGTGCACGCCTGGGCGACGGCCTTCACCTACACGCTGGAAATGGCCAAGACGGGCAAAGGGGACAAAGATTGGCTCAAGAGCTGCTTCCAGAAATTGCTGCTCAACTTCACCTGGTGGGTCAATCGCAAAGACCGCTCGGGGCGCAATGTTTTCGAAGGCGGCTTCCTCGGTCTGGACAATATCGGCGTGTTCGATCGCAGTGCCCCCTTGCCGACGGGAGGCTATTTGGAGCAAGCCGACGGCACGGCGTGGATGGCCCTGTTCAGTCAAAACATGCTTGAAATCGCTATGGAATTGGCGAAGACCGACGCCGACTACGCCGACATGGCCGTCAAATTTGTTGAGCATTTTCTATGGATTGCCTCCTCGATGACGCACATGGGCGGCGACGTCGGCATGTGGGATGAGGAAGACGGTTTCTTCTACGATGTGCTTCGCCTGCCCAACGGTGAGGCCCAGCGCCTCAAAGTTCGATCCATGGTCGGCCTCCTGCCGCTTTGTGCCGCTTCGACCTTCGATGGGGCGATGCTGAAACAGCATCCGGAAATCGCTACGCGGCTGATGCACTTCCTCAATGCACGCCCCGAAATCTGCGCGGCCATCCATGACCCGCTAAAAAGCGGTGTCGCCGGGCGCCGGCTAGCGTCCATCCTTGATGAATCCAAGCTGCGCCGCGTGCTCGCCAAGATGCTCGATGAGAACGAATTCCTCAGCGAATTCGGCATCCGCTCGCTGTCACGCTATCATGCCGAGCATCCTTATACCTTCAACGCCGGCGGGCAGGAGTATCGCGTTGCCTATCTGCCTGCGGAATCGGATACCGGCATGTTCGGCGGCAACTCCAACTGGCGCGGGCCCATCTGGATGCCCGTCAACGGCCTGATCATCCGTGCTCTATTGCAGTATTACGGCTACTACGGCGACGCCTTCAAAGTCGAATGCCCAACCGGTTCCGGCCACATGATGACGCTGTACCAGGTGGCCGAGGAAATCACGCGCCGGCTATCCAACATCTTCCTCAAAGATGAAAACGGGCGACGGCCTGTTTACGGCGGCGCGCAAAAATTTCACGACGATCCGCACTGGCGCGACCTTGTCCTCTTCTATGAATACTTCCACGGCGACAACGGCGCCGGCCTTGGCGCCAGCCACCAAACCGGCTGGACCGGAATCGTCGCCCGCGGCATGCACCTGTTTGCGACGACGACCGCAGAGCAGTTACTCCAATTCGGCAAGATGGCCGCGGTGACCGATGTCCTGAAGCCGCGGATAGGTGTCGGCGAATAGCTTGGACAACGCCGCGACGACCTGATATATCTCATAAACCATTTGACGAACAGCCGTACCCCACGCTGGTTGTTTGTACGCTCGCACGAATTTCCCATGAAGAAGATTGGTCTCGCTCTCTCTGGCGGCGGGTTCCGGGCCAGCCTTTATCACCTCGGCCTGGTCCGTTTCTTGCGTGACGCCGGTATTTTGCCCCAGGTGACGCACATCACCTCCGTGTCCGGGGGCAGCATTTTCGCGGCCCATCTCGTCTTGAATTGGGGGCGCTACAACGGTTCAGCCAGCGAGTTCGATGCGGCGGCGGCCGAGTTCCTCTCCGTGGTCCAACTCGATGTGCGCAACCGGATAACCCGCCGGTTTCCCTTGGCGTTTCCTTGGCGCTGGCTGCGCCGGGTTATTGGTCTTTCCAACCGCAAGCTGACGCGCACCGGCCTCCTGGAAATGCACTATGAGAAATTTCTCTACGGCGACGTCAGCCTGTTCGAGTTGCCCGAAAAGCCGCAGTTGCACATCCTCGCCACCAACGTGAGCGAGGGCTGCCTTTGTTCTTTCAATCGCAACGGCCTGCTGATGGTGCGCCGGCACGCCGGACACACGTTTCGCATCGACCCTGTTCAAGTGGGGTTGGCGACGGTAGCGATGGCGGTCACGGCCTCGTCGGCCTTCCCCGGCTTCTTCCCGCCGCTGGAATTGACGGCCGCGGATGTCGGCGCCAAGAGCGGCGAATTCGGCCGGCAGGCGTACACCGACGGCGGCGTCTTCGACAACCTCGGCGTCCGCATGTTCCGCTGCCTGGAACCGGTGCTGCTTGCGGACCAGAGCGAGCTGGACGGCGTCCTGGTCAGCGATGTCGGCAAGCGCATTGAAGTGCAAGCCAGCGGCGCCGGCGGTCTGATCCGCACGGCCTTGCGCGCCACCGACATTCTCATGGACCGCGTCTGGCAACTCGAAAACGAAACATTCAAGGATACCCCTGGCTTCGTCTTTGCCCGCATCAACGACGTCGTCGAGCACGCCGAGGATCCGACCGCCTTGCACCCGGAAATCCAGCGTCAGGTCGCCAACATTCGCACCGACATCGATCGCTTTTCCCCGCTCGAAATCAGCAGCCTGATCCAGCATGGCTATTGTGTCGGCCGCAAGGCGTGCCGCGCGAAACCGGAGCTGTTTGGAACCGACGCACCTGCGGACGCTCCGTGGGATCCGATATCCGCGCGGCGCAGCGCGGCGCCATCGCTGCCAGCGACGCCGCGCACGGCGATTTCCGCGGCCCCATGGGGGAAAGGTGGCGGCGCGAAGGAGCAGCCGGCCGAGGTCACGATCGCAGCGCGGACGCTACAAAAGTCGGCGGGCCGGCGCATCTGGCGCACCCTGCTGGATTACCGGGACTGGGTTTCTTATGTCTACGTGCCGATCCTGGTGCCGATGCTTTTTCTGACGCCCTATCTCGTCGTGAAATCCTACCAGCGGTCCGCTCGTTACAACCACCTCATGGAGTCGCTTTCCCACGGCAGCCGCGATTTGGAAGTCATGACTGCCCTGCTTGAAGGCCCAATGACGCCCTGGGTCGGCGAGGTTGCCGAGGATATTCGCGGTCTCGACGAGCCGGATTACAAAGGTTTCGAGGTACTCCAGGACTCGCGCATTATTGACATGCGCACCTGGAACCCAACCGCGAGCGGGAAGAACGAAGCCGAATCCTTGGTTTATGGTTATCGGCGTTTGAAAATTCGCAAGCTGCCCGAGAACACGAGCAAGTCCCTATTCCGCATCGGCGTACTGGCGACTAATCCCAAGACGCAAATACGCTATCCGCCGCAGGAACTTCAGCCAAGACTGCGCATGCGCAGTGTGGACGGGGCGGCCGCCGGCCAGAAAAAATCCCGCTTCGAGTGCAGCATCGATTTTTCCAAGGTTCCGGCCGGCGATTTCGTTGACGTCATTTACGAGCACATTTCTGCGGGAGACTTTCTGGAGCGCGGCGAGCGGTCTACCACGCTTGTAATTCACCATCAGGTTGATACGGCCGAAGTGACCCGCTGGTTCCTGATGCCGCGCGGGAGAGAGTACAAGGGCTTCCGTATACTCCGCCACGAGACGGGGAAGCAGGAAAAAATGGAACTGGTAAAGACGGTCACCGAATACCTCGCGGACGATTCCTCGATCCTCGCTTATAAGTTGGTGTCCGTGAAGGCCGGCTACACGTACGAGCTGACGTGGTATTACAAGTAGCCGACAATGCGGAAGACCGACGTACGGAGGCACGACACGCGTGGTATTTGTCATTATTTGAATTCGACCCTCATCGATGGACTCGTGGTTGTCGTGTCCATGGCGGTTAGCTTCGGCCTAGTGATTTGGGTGGTTGAGTTCGCTACAAAGGTAGTCGCCACGGTCCCGGATGATCTTGGACGGCTGGGAGCGGGGCGTCGCAAGGTTTCGGTGAAGGCGCGGGTGTACGCGTGACACACCGGGTGGGCGTCGGACATCGCCCAGGAGCATGGGAGAAGTTCTAGTGGGTTTCCCGTCCGTGCGGCTACGAACTACATTTTTGAACGGAGAGCGAAGAAATGGCCGGAAAAAAAAAGAACCGGGATTCGTCCGACGGCTCGTCGCGTCAGGAAAAAGTGAAGCGCAAGGACTACGATGCCAAGATCGAAGAACTGCACATGGAGCTGGTAAAGATGCAGTACTGGATCAAGGCGACTGGCAAGAAGCTCGTCGTCCTGTTCGAAGGTCGCGACGCCGCCGGCAAGGGCGGCGCGATCAAGTCCATTGCCGAGCCCCTTAACCCGCGCGGCTGCCGGGTGGTGGCGCTAAGCAAACCTTCCGACACGGAACGGACGCAGTGGTATTTTCAGCGCTACGTTGCGCATCTGCCTGCCGCGGGGGAGATTGTGATCTTCGACCGGAGCTGGTACAACCGGGCGGGGGTGGAGCGCGTCATGGGCTTCTGCTCGCAGGAGGAGTACACCGAATTCCTTCGCTCTTGCCCTGATTTCGAACGCATGCTTGTGCGCTCGGGCATCATTGTGGTCAAGTACTGGTTCTCGGTCAGCGACGAAGAGCAGGAGCACCGGTTCCACGACCGGGCCGGTAATCCCGCTCGCCGTTGGAAGCTCTCGGACATGGACTTGCAGTCGCGCGAAAATTGGATGGCGTTTTCCAAGGCCAAGGACGAGATGTTCAAGCACACCGACATCAAGCAAGCGCCGTGGTACACGGTGGAGGCCGACGACAAGCGGCGGGCCCGGCTCAACTGCATCGGCCACCTCTTGAGCATGGTCCCGTACGAGGACGCCACGCCGCCGCCGCTCGACCTGCCGCCGCGCAAGCCGCAGGACGACAGCTACGTGCGTCCGCCCAAAAGCGACCAGAATATTGTGCCGGATGTTAAATGATAACCTGTACCCTCCGACGCGTGAACGGGAAATGCCTCGCAGACGCGTTGGATTGGTGCGGGAGGGAACGCACGCTGATCTAGGTGGGACATGACCTGGCTGCAACGCTACCGACTTTGTCACTATCTGCGAAACTCGATATGGGTTTATCCTCTGATCGCCCTGTTCGCGGGCCAGGTGCTCGCTCGCTTGCTCATCCAGTTTGAGACGGACCTGGGCTGGGAAGGGACGATGGATCCGGATTCCGTGCGCTCGGTCCTCGGAACGCTGGCGGGATCGATTTTCACTTTTATCGTATTCGTTTGCTCGTCGCTGCTCCTTGTGGTGCAGTTGGCGAGCGCTCAGCTGACGCCGCGCATGATCGCAGTGTTGTTTGAAGACAAGGTGACCAAGTTCACGTTGGCCATGTTTGTCCTCGTCTTTTCGTTTGCTATTTCCGTTCTGGTCCGCGTTGGCGGTCATGCCCCGCCGCTTTCGGCCAACATTGCCGGCTGGAGCGCCGCGGCCTGTATTTGCCTTTTCATTTTCCTCATCGACCAAATTGGCAAGCTGTT
>JBBRLG010000489.1:0-5629 GCA_038231495.1 Gemmatales bacterium
GGCCGAACTCGCCGCCCCAGACTACCAAGGTGTCGTCGAGCAGGCCGCGCCGCTTCAGGTCCTGGACCAACGCGGCACTGGCGCGGTCGGTCTCCTTGCACACGCGGTCGAGTCCCGTCGTCAGGTTGTCGCCGCCGGAACCGTGGTGGTCCCAGTCGGTGTGGTATAGCTGCACGAAGCGTACGCCGCGCTCGACCAACCGCCGGGCCAGTAGGCAGTTGTTCGCGAACGACGACTTGCCGGGCACCGCACCGTACTTTTCCAGCGTTTTCGTATCTTCTTTGGCGAGATCGATCAACTCCGGTGCGCTCGTCTGCATGCGGTAGGCCATTTCGTAGGCCGAGATGCGCGTTGCAATCTCCGGGTCGCCGGTGTCGGCGAGGTGCAGTTCGTTCAAATCCTTGAGGGCGTCGAGCGCCTGTCGCTGGCCGCCGGGGGTGACGCCCTTGGGGCTGCTCAGGTTCAGCACGGGGTCGCCACTGTTGCGGAACGGCACGCCTTGATACGTCGTCGGCAGGAAGCCGCTGCCCCACAAGGGCGCGCCGCCACGCGGGCCGCGCGGGCCGGACTGTAAGACAACGAAACCGGGCAAATCCTTCGCCTCGCTGCCGATGCCATAAGTCGTCCACGCGCCGATGCTCGGCCGGCCGAACTGTGCCGACCCCGTGTTGACGAACAGCTTGGCCGGCGCGTGGTTGAACACGTCGGTCGCCAGCGAACGCACGATCGTTACGTCGTCCACGATGCCGGCGAAGTGCGGCAAACACTCCGACACCCACGTCCCGTTTTTGCCGTGTTGAGCAAACTTGCGCTTCGTGCCGAGCAGCTTCGGCACCTCCTTGGAAAAACTGTCCATGAAGGCGAACCGCTTGCCCTTGATGAATTCGTCGGGGATCGGTTTGCCGTGCAGTTCGTCGAGCTTCGGTTTGTGGTCGAATAGGTCGATTTGGCTCGGCCCGCCCGCCATGAAGAGGTAGATGACGCGCTTCGCCTTGGCGGGGAAGTGCCCTTGCTTCGGCGCGAGCGGGTTGCCGAGTGGCGCTTGCTCGGTCGCGCGGCCCTCGTTCCACAGCGACGCTAGCGCGAGCGAGCCGAGACCGAGGCCGCACTGTTTGAAGAAGTGGCGGCGCGTCTGCGCCAGCAGGGGGTTCGTCGGTGTCATGGGGGTGTCATTCCCGGGTAATGAATTCGTCGAGGTTGAGCAACACGCGCGCCGCCGCGGTCCAGGCCGCGAACTCCGGCACGTCGGCGTCCTTGGGCAAGTCGGCCGGCACCAGCGCCCGCGCCTGTTGCGGCTCTTTGGCGAACGCTTCACGTTGCCGGTCCAGCAGGCGCTTGAGGACCTGCACTTCCTTGGCCGACGGCTGCCGCGCCGTGCAGAGGCGGAAGGCGTAGGCCAGGCGGTCCTCGTCCGGGCCGCGCGCGTCTTTTAACAAGCGGCCGGCCAGCCCCTGGGCAAGTTCGAGATACGCCTGGTCGTTGAGAAGGGTTAAGGCTTGCAGCGGTGTCGTCGAGCGGTTGCGGCGGGTGCAGGTCGCGCCGCCGTCGGGCGCGTCGAAGACCGTCAGCGCCGGGTACGGGGCCGAACGCCACAGGTAGGTGTAAATCCCGCGGCGGTAGCGGTCGGGGCCGACGCTCGCCTTCCAGTCGCGCGGCACCTGCGTGAAATTGTAAACGCCCGGCGGTTGCGGCGGGTAGACGCTCGGCCCGCCGACCGTCGGCGTCAGCAACCCGCTCGACGCCAGGGCCGCATCGCGAATGACTTCGGCGTCGAGCCGCAGCCGGTTTTGCCGGGCCAGCAGCCGGTTGCGCGAGTCCACCGTCGCCAGGTCGGGCCGGCTGCACGACGCTTGCCGATAGGTCGCTGACGTGACGATCAGTCGGTGCATGGCTTTCATGCCCCATTTGCGAGTGACGAATTCGCTTGCCAGGTAGTCGAGCAATTCGGGGTGCGTCGGCGGCGTACCCTGCGTGCCGAAATCGTTCTCCGTCTCGACCAGGCCGATGCCGAAATACGCTTGCCAGAAGCGGTTCATCGCCACCCGCGCCGTCAACGGGTTCTTCGGGTCCACGATCCAGCGCGCCAGGTCGAGGCGGTTCGGCTTCTCCTGCGCCGGCAGCGGCGGCAGGAGCGCGGGCACGCCGGGCGCGACGGCGACGCCCTTGCGCGTGAAGTCGCCGCCGAGCATAACGTGCGTCGGCCGTGGCGTCGCGCGCTCCTGGACCACGAGCGTCGTCGTGATCGCCGGCAGTTTTTTCTTCGTGTCGCCGACCTGCTGTTCCAGCGTGCGGCGCAGGGTCAAGGCGTAAACGTTTACCGCGGCGGCGAACGGGTCGCCCAGCGCCGCCGTGACGTGCGGCAGCTGATCGACCTTGCGGAACGCCCCGAGTAATGACTGCTCCTGAGCGGGGCTGCGGCCGTTGACGGCGATGGCCAGAATCTTCTGGACGTTCGCGGGCAAGAGCGCCCGGCCCTCCGGCGTCAGGCCGCCTTCCCACTTTTCCAGCCGTGCGGCCGCGCCGTGGTCGAGTGCCTTTAGGCGCTTTTCGAGATCGCTTAATACGGTTTGTACGTCCTTGCGCTTCTGCAATTCTTCCGGCGTCGCCAATTCAAGAGTCGGCTCGTCGCAGTTGTTGAAGAAGGCGAACAGCCGGTAATACTCGCGCTGCGACAGCGGGTCGAACTTGTGGTCGTGGCACTGGCAACAGCCGACGGTCAGGCCGAGAAAGACGGTGCCGGTGGTGTTGACGCGGTCCACGACCGACTCGACGCGGAACTGCTCCACGTCGATGCCGCCTTCCTGGTTGATCTGCGTATTGCGGTGAAAGCCGGTGGCGACGCGCTGCCCGGTCGTCGCGTCCGGCAGCAGGTCGCCGGCAAGTTGTTGGATCGCGAACTGGTCGAACGGCACATCCTTGTTGAGTGCGTCGATGACCCAATCGCGGTATTTCCAGATGGAGCGCGGCGCGTCGATGCTGTAGCCGTTGCTGTCGGCGTAGCGGGCCAGGTCGAGCCAGTGCCGGCCCCAGCGTTCGCCGTAATGTGGCGAGGCCAACAGGCGCTCGACCAACTGCTCGTAGGCGTCGGGCCGCGTATCCTTGACGAACTCGTCCACCTCCTTCGGCGTCGGCGGCAGTCCGATGAGGTCGAGGCTCAGCCGGCGGATGAGGATAACGCGATCCGCCTCGGGCGACGGTTCGATACCCTCTTTTTCGAGGCGGCTGAGGATGAATCGATCGATAGGATTCCGGCACCACGCGGCATTCTTGACCTTCGGTTCGTCGGGCCGCTTGACCGACTGAAACGCCCAGTGCCGTTGCGCGATGGGTTTCTCGGCGATCTCGTCAGCAGGGGCCTTGGCACCGGCGTCGATCCATTCGCGTAGAATTGCGATCTCTTTATTGACTAAGCGGTCGCCCTTGGACGGCATCGCGGGCGCGCCGTTGGTCCCGGTCACGGCGTCGATCAGTCGGCTGTCGCCGCTCATGCCCGCGACGACAACCGGGCCGGATTTGCCGCCCTTGAGCATGAACGCCGCGGTGTCGAGCCGCAGTTCCGACTGCTGCTTGTCCGGCCCGTGGCAGCGGGTGCAGTTCTTGCCAAGGAGCGGCTTCACGTCGCGCAGGTAATCGACGGGCGGGGCGGCGCAGACGAACGCCGGGAATAGGGCGACAGCCCAGAGCGTGAGGAAGGTTTTCATGCGCGTGCTCGACGGCCAACGGCGGGATTGCGGCGGGCGTAGAGTTATTCTATCACGATACCCGAAACGCGGGGGGCAGCAAGGAAAAAGGCGAGTGGAATCGCGCGAGGAATCCGCGAAACCCCTTTCCGGTCGAGTCAAGAAGTCAAGAACAATAACGAAGGTAACCGTTCCCTCCCCCCCTTACGAAGGGGGGGTAGGGGGGGTCAAGAACGATTGCAGTACTCGGTCATTGCGTCCACTCCACCCCCCCCGCCCCCCCTTCGTAAGGGGGGGAGGGAACGGTTACTAACGAAGAAGGCGCTTGACAAGTCTTAAAGGCCCCGCTCCAATAGACGGGAAATAATGTGCCGAGGTCTGGGATAAAGTACCGGGGCACGTCGGTTCAAGCACCCGTTCGGCGGCAGTCACGGCTAGACGAGTTACGGTTACTAGAATACAGGCGGGCCGCACCTCTACCCGGCGAGTCAGGACGATGCCACGACTCTCGCAGTTCTATGGGATTGCGATCTACAGGTACTACCGCGATCACGCACCGCCTCACTTCCATGCTATCTACGGGGACGAAGAGGCCGTATTCGAGATCGCCACAGGGGCGGTGACGGCGGGCTACCTGCCGCGTCGGGCGCGGTCGATGGTTGAGGATTGGCTCCTGGCCCACCGAGCGGAGTTGCAGCAGGACTGGGATTTGGCCGTGGCCGGCCACCCGTTGGTGCCGGTGCCGCCACTGGTGTAGAGGACTTCGGATGATTCTGCGCGTCGTGAGTGCCGAGGTGTGCGGACCCCATCACTTGTCACTAACGTTCAGCGACGGGACAGTCGGGATGGCGGACCTGGGGCCGCTCCTGTCTGGGCCGGTGTTCGAGCCGCTGCGTGAGGTGGGCTACTTTGCGCGCGCGGAGTTGGACCGCGTGTGTGGGACGGTGGTCTGGCCGAACGGCGCGGACGTCGCTCCCGAGGCTCTGCGGGCGCTCGTGGGTGCGGAAGCCTTCACCTAACCACCGCCTGATCCCCTTCCCCGCCGTCTTTGAAAAGATTCAAGGCCGCTTGCAGCAATGGCGAGCTAACGCTTCGGCTTCAGCCGTACCGGAGCCTATTCCGAACCGCGTAACAGACATCACCACCTCCCCACCCCCTCCACCAAACTTCACGCAGAATCCGCTGTGAACGGGCAACGCATTCTTGCGTCCGCTGGACCGCGCCTGGTAGGATAGGGAAAGCCTGAACCCGATCGCCCACGGGCGCATCCCCTATACGTGCAGAGCGCTCAGCCGCAAGCGCCGCCGCGAAGGTTCCGCTCAGCCCAACCCGAGCCGACCACCCGCCGCGGAACGCCGCTCGCAACCTCCACTGAGAAAGGGATTCCATGAACCCCCCGGCCCCCTTGAACGCCCACTCCGCCCTGGACTCCAGTGTGCTCGTGCTGAACAAGCTGTTCATGGCCATTCACATCATCTCGGTCCGCCGAGCCTTTTGCCTCCTGGTCAAGGACCTGGCCGAAGTCGTCAGCCTGGAAGACGGTCAATTCTCGACCTACAGCTTCAAGACCTGGCGCGAGGTGAGCGAGTACCGGGCCCGCGAATTTCGCCAGGAGGACGACGACTGGGTGCGCACCATCAGCAGCAGCATCCAGGCGCCGCGCGTGATCCGCCTGGTCGGCTACGACCGGATGCCGCGGCAGGCGGTGAAGTTCAACCGGCGCAACATCTTCGCGCGGGACGCCAACCAGTGTCAGTACTGCGGCAAGAAGTTCCCGTTGAGCGATTTGAGCCTGGACCACATCGTGCCGCGCAGTCAAGGTGGCGAGAGCTCGTGGGAGAACGTGGTCTGCGCCTGCATCGACTGCAACGTACGGAAAGGTGGCCGCACGCCGAAGCAAGCGCACATGGGTCTGATCCGCAAGCCGGAGAAGCCGAAGCGCAGCCCGA
>JBBRLG010000490.1:0-5620 GCA_038231495.1 Gemmatales bacterium
CCCTTCCGCGGAATAATACAGCCTCCGGCAATAGGAGGCATTCAACTGCGTCAAAATGGGACCTTCATTGCGCAGCCTACGGTAGCGACGTTGGTCCTCCTAAACGCCGTAGAAAAACAACGTCTAGCAAGTCTTTGCTAAATAATGACTTACACTGATAAAGGGGTGAAAATCGACAAAAAAGGCGAATTGGCACAAGGCTTGCTTTGAAGAATGGCGTTGCGGGGCTGGTAGCGAGTCCCAGACCCGCAAGCAAGAGTCTGACCTTCTCCTTCCCACACCCTTCCAAACCAGGCACGGGAAGTCGCTGATTTGCGAGTCTCAGCGACTTCCCGTGCCACCACCTCTTTTACACCACCTTCACCCACCACTGCTGATGCTAACCATGACGTTGTAACACGCGTGTGCCCCGACCGCGATGCCGAAGCCGCGCGCCTGGTAGAGCAGCGCGAAATACAAACCCGCGACGAGTCGAAAGACGAACAGGAAATTGCTATACGGCTGGCCCTGCGGTCCGATGTGGTGCGCGGTCGCAAACAGCGTTGCCGAGCCGAGCGCCGCCAGCCCCACGCCCAGAAACGGAAAAACTTCCAATTTCGTCAGCGCCCACGCCAGGCTCGAAAACAAGAACAGCCGAAACAACGCTTCCTCGTAGATGCCCGCACCGATGTACGGGATGATTTGCAAGAGCGGGTTCGCCCCCGTCGCCGTGCCCGCGGCCATCTCGACCCCGGCGCTTTTTAACAACGGCGTCAGTAACCAACTCATACCCCATAAGCCCAGCGCGTAGGACACGCTCTCGATACCCATGCCGGTCAGCGCGCCGACGAGGTCGCCGGGCTTGCCGTCGCGGCGCAGGTAGCACCAGACCCCGAACAGCACCAGGAGCAGTGCCGGCGGCACCCACGACATCGGGATGTTGACGGCGGCCAGTCCCGTGCGCAGCCAGTTGTCGGCGCCGTTGCGCAGCACCTCCGGGTGCGCCCCGCCGAGGAAGTTGACGCAGCCTTCGTAAGCCAGCAGCAACGGCAACACGAACAGCAGGCACGGCAACGGGTGCCGGGTGGCCTCGAAGTAGCCGGCTTCTTTGGGTTCGCCCATCGTTCCCTCAAAAAAGATCGGGTGTCGGGTGTCGGGTGTCGGGGGTCGGCATTGGCTGACAGCTAAGAGCTGACAGCTAACAGCTATTTTGTTTCCCCGTCTTCCGACGCCCGACGCCCGACACCCGACACCCGATCCTCACAGCCATTCCGGCAACCGCGTCCCCAGCACTTCGCGCCGCTCGGCGCGCGACAGGGAGCGGACGATACTATGACGTTCGCACTGGGCCAGGTCGAGGTGCCGGGGCGCCGGCAACGGCACGTCGTTCTCGTCGATCAGGACGGCGACCACGGGCCGGGCGGGATGGTTAAAGTCGCGGCGCGTCCCCGGCGTCGCGGCCACGACGGCAATCGAGCCGTTCGCCAACTCCACCACGCTGCCGACCGGGTAGAACGAGAGCTGCAACAGGCGCTCGGCGTGATGGCGGTCGAGCAAGCCCTGGTCGGCCAAGAGCAGCGTGTCGGCCATCGCGGTGCGCGTTTCCAGGGCCGGACGCTGCGGCCGGGCGGCACACAGGCCGGCGTACACGTCGCAAACGGCCAGCAGCCGCGTCAGGGTGCCCTGCTGGAATTCGCGTAAGCCGTCCGGGTAGCCGGTGCCGTCGAGCCGTTCGTGGTGGCCGGCCGCCGCCTCCGCCAGCCACGCCGCGTCGGGCAGCATCCGCGCGACCAGCCGTGCGCCGGTATGGCAGTGGGCCTCGATGGCCCGGCGGTCGTCGTCGTCCAACGGCTCCGTTTTCGCCAGCAGCGCCGTCGGGACGCGCAACATGCCGGCGTCGTGGACGAGCGCGGCGAGCAACGGTTCCAGGGGCCGGCCGCGCAGCTCCGGCGTGTGCCGGACCACCCGCGCCACGACGCGCGCCACGTTCAGGCTATGGGCGGCGACGAAGCGAGCCGGCTGGGACGCGTCGGCTTCGGCAAACCGCAACGGGCCGCAGGTCTCGGCGTCATCGAGAACCTCCTCGGCCAGGGCGATGAACGCCGCGATTTCAACCGACTGGCCCGTCTCCAGCGCCGTCAGCAAACGGGCGAGACGGTCCACCCGCGCGTTCTCGGCGCGGTGGCGCTCGATCGCCGTTTCCAGCGTGCGGACGCGCGCCGCGACAACGCCCATGGTCGCTTCCAGACCCTCGCACAGGGTCAATTGCGCGCTGGCGGCGTCGGGAAAGAGCGGCACCGTGCGCAGGGCGGCGTCGATCATGGCCGCGGTTTCGCGGTAATGGCGGCTTAAGGGGTCGTCGCGCTCCAGGATCAATTCCGCGGCCAGCTGGTTCGACGGCGACGGCGTAAAAACCTCGGCGAAGCCCTTGAGCTTGGCGAGCAGCTCCTGGCCGCGCTCCAGCAACCGGCGGGCACGCGACGTGAGTTGGCGCGGCAGCGGTTGCACTTCGTTCGCGTCGGGGCCGGCGATGGAGCGGACGAAGCCAACAAGCTCCAGGTCGTGCTCGGTGCCGGCGGCGACCTGGCGTTCGTAGTTGAGCAAACGGGCCAACGGTCCCACGTCTTCGGTCGCCAGCGTGACCGCCGCCGTCCCCGCCTCTTGCGCCAACCCCTGGGCCTGGGCCAGCCGTTGCCGCAACGCCGCGATCTTGCCGAGTAGCGTCTGTGTCTCGCTCATAGCCAAAGTTCTCCGGTCCGTTTGAGTGGGAAGTCGGGCGCGGACAACGGACCACACTCGTAGGATCGGACCGGCGGCCCGAGCGACTTTAACGGTAGCAGAAGGTTTAACGACGAAGACGGTTTGGAGGGTGCGGCGTGGCGGTTCCCGCTTGACGCCGTGCCGGTCTTCGGCTTTTCTAAAGGCAGTGGCAGTTCCGAACTCGCGACAAGGCGGCGTGTACCATGCCCATCCTCTTGACCTGTCCGTGCGGGCGCAAGCTGAAAATCAAGGAAGAATTCGCCGGCCAGGAAGGCCAGTGCCCGGCGTGCGGCGCGACGCTGCTGATCCCGTTCCCCGACGCGGCCGAAGCCCCCACGCCGGCCGCCGTTACCGCCGCCGTTCCGAATCTCCGGGACGTACCCGAACCGCAATCCGACCAGGAAGTCCGGCGGTTGCCCCAGAAACGCGAAGCGGAAGAAGCATTGCTCAACCACGGCGGCGACCCGCTGCCGGTCAACGGCGATTACTTCGTCGAAGCGCCCGCCGAGATCGGGCCGCTGGTCAGTGCCCACACCACCCTGCGCAAGGGGCAACGGCCGTGGAGTCTGCCCGCCCGGCTCGTGGTGTTCGCCCTCGCCACGTTCGGCGGCCTGTGCCTGGGTGCCGGCATCGACCTCGTGTTCGACCTCCTTCCCGATTTTTGGTCGTTCGTCTGGCCGATCCTCTGCCCGGCGGTGGCGTTCCTGGTGGCCCTCTACCTCACCAGCTTCACGCACACCGTTACCTACGTCGGCGCGGACGGCGTCGCCCGCTACAGCTGTGGGGGCACGCGGTCGAACGTCAAAACGAACGAGGTCTTCCTGTTCCGCGACGCCACGCACCTCCGAACTTCGACCACCCACCACTACAACAAAGGCGCGTACCAGTACACGAGTTACGCCTTCACCTGGACCGACGTGGGTGGTCGCAAGCGCTACGACATCACCGGCCAGCACAACAGCCGCCAGGGCACGCCGCCGAGCGCGCACGCCTACCACTACGGCCGCGCCGCCGAGCTGGCGTGGACGATGTTCCTGCTCGAACAGGCGAATCGGCAGGTCGATCTGGCCGGCGGCGTGTCGTTCCCGTTGAAGGGCAAGCACTCGATCCGCCTCTGTCCGGGCCGCATCGTTTTCAATCTCGGCGGCGAGCCGGTCGAATGGGAAGCGGAAGAGGTGGGGGCGGCGGTCGTTCAGAAAGGCGTGGTCAATATCAAGCGCGTGGACGCCCACGAGGGCTGGTTTTCCTCGACCGGCGTGGTGAAGTTTTCGTTCGAGAACCTGGCCAACGCGCAGCTGTTCTTCCACCTGATGGACAAGCTGATCGGGGTCGAAGTGCAATGAATTTGCCGCTTGTCGCTTGCCGCTTTGCACGTTTGCAAAGCCGCAAGTGGCGGTCAAAACCGTAACCGCAGTTCCGTCCTCAACAGTCGTTCCGCGAAGTGCCGTTCCGTAACCGCCAACTCGGTCCCCACCCCGAAATCGAGCGTTTCGTACAAGAAGAAACGCAGGCCGGGGCCGACGCTGACCGACGTGTTGCCGCCCGCGTGCTGCGCCGGGCCGTGGACCGGGTCGGTGAACTGGCCGCCCTGGTACCGCCAGCCGTTGACCTCGAACGTGCCGACCACCGGCATGCCCGGCGCGGGCCGGAAGAGCACTTCGTTGACGCTCAGATGGAAGTGCAGGATCGTACCCATGTAGTCCGCGTCGCCGCCGAGCGGAATCCACTCCGCCAACTCGCCCTGGACATAGCCGTCCGCCGTCAGCTTGACGCTGAAAACCAGTGCCGGCTCCAGCGACACGTGGCCGGTGCCAAGCCCCCTGCCGGCGTTGCCGGTGGGCGCGTAGGCGCGAAAGATAAACCCGATCTGAAAGAGGTCACAATCGAACAACAGCGTGCGCGTGCCGGTGTTGAGGTCGCTGAAACCCGCGGCGTTCGGGTACATTTCCGGGTTCAGGACGCGGAACGGCGCTTCGATGAACACGCCGGTGTTTTCGAGTGCCGCTTCGCCGTAAAGGCTGAAATCGTGGTAGCTCAGGCTCGACTCGCCCTTCACCACGGCGCCGGGCTGCGTCGGGGGCGGCGGCTTGGGGCCGTGACCCTTGCCGTCGGCCCGGCCCCAGAAGTATTCGGCCCGGTCCGGCAAGTTGGCATTACCGCCGCCGTCCCAGCGCAGCCGCACTTCATTTTGCGGCCGCACCGCATCGACGAAGAAGGCGGCATCGGCCAACGGCTGCCAGCGCGGCTGATAGTCCGGGTACGGCGTGCAAACGTTTTCATACAGGCGGCCCAGCATCCAGCCGATCTGCGTGTGCGCTTCCCACGGGTGCTTGGGCAGTTCCTCCGGCTTGACCGCACCCGTCGCACCGTAGGCCGGCGCCGGGGCGATGATCGGCCCCGGCAGCGGCGCTGACGTGGGCGGCAAGGTCTGTGGGTCCGGCAGCGCTTCGTGGGCCCAGGGCGACACGACGGTGGTTGGCGGCTTCAACAGCGCCGGGGCCGGCGACGAGTTCGGGACGGACCGCGGGACCGGGTGCGGCAACTCAACGGGTGCCGGCACCGGGGGCAGCACGCGGGGGCGGTCGGGCGGCAGCCACGAGTCGGTGGCGTTTGGCCGGGGCGGCACGGCCTCGTCGGCGGGGCCAAGCCCGATCACGTCCAACACCGTAATGCGCGGGGCGGGGGGCGGAATTGGTTGGAGCCGCGGCTGCGGAGGCACCTTTGGGCCGTCGAACGATTCGATCCGCGGCACCAGCG
Source organism: Gemmatales bacterium (assembly GCA_038231495.1). Taxonomy (GTDB): domain Bacteria; phylum Planctomycetota; class Planctomycetia; order Gemmatales; family Gemmataceae; genus JBBRLG01. The sequence continues at coordinate 5,497 of JBBRLG010000490.1, forward strand.
TGCGGGGCACTTCGGCGGGCGTCGGCGGGGTCGGGCGCTTGACCGGTCCGGGCACCGGCGGCTCGTTGGTGACGGCGGCACTGTCGGGGAGGTCGCCGCCCGGCTGCACGGCCGACCCGTACAA
>JBBRLG010000491.1:0-5606 GCA_038231495.1 Gemmatales bacterium
AGCAACCGTTGTTCAAGGACGTGGCGCTAGGGCGCCATGCGGAACGAATGCTTTAAGTCTTTGCCCGGCCATAAGTTCCACCTTGGGAAATTCGTTCGGGGGGGTGTGTGGTATGGCGAATGAAACGAATTCCACCGGTTGCCTCGTGCTTGCGGCTTTTGATCCATGCCGAAAATAGGTCATCGCCTGGACAGGCGATCACAAGCCCCATTTTCATCTGTCGGGGGTCGCGCGGCATCATGACCACTTGTGTCATTCTAAGCCGGGGTGAGTATAGATTCGGGGACGAGGCGGTTGAACACCTGCTGCCATAAATGCTCATCGGTGCGTTCGGCTTCCACCTGAAAGCCCCATTCTCGAACCGCTTGTCGGACCGCTTCTTCCTGACGGTCGTACGTGACGCGGTCGAGATCGAGCAAGCGGTGGCCGAGAATGACATGCGCCAACTCGTGGACGACAACCGTGACGACGACCGGCCATTCCTGCTGTTCCAATAAGGGAGAAAGATAGACGACGCGTGCCCACCGCTCCGCTCCGACCCCTGCCCGGAAAGGATGAACCTGGCCCAGCACCCGGTCGCCGGGAATGAACCAGTCGAACCGGGCCGCCTCACCCTGCAGTTGCCGATACGGTTCGGGCGGCAGCGTGGAGAGCACTTCCTCAAGCGCCTGCAAACGGCGACTCTCGACACCGAGTTCGAGTTGGACAGGCTCGGCGGGCCACAGCGCATCCTTGACGCAAGTCGAGATGCCGCGCCAGCGCTGCCGACACGCCGGCCCACACGGTTCAGGCTCGGGGCGTACTCTCTCCCAGAAGGATTTGCGGCAGACGAAGAACGACCGTCCGACTTCTCCGAACAGTTCCAGATCGCGGTGGCCGTCGTAGACCTCGATGTCATAAAAACCGGCTGCCGTCAGCGCGTCGCAGACCGCCCGTTCGGGGTAGCAGCGTTCGACGAACGTGATTTGCGTGGGACGGTTGGCATCTGCGGACAGCCACGTCACCACGTTTCGCCCGAGCTTCGTTTCCGGACAGTAGTTTGCTTGAATGCTAAATTCGCGCCCCTCGTCAGCGCCCCGAAAGGTGCCACCCCAGCGGCGGCGATAGCCGTCCTCCATGTTCATATCGAACACAAACCGGCCGCCGGGGCAAAGAGCCTGGTAAACATTGGCAAACGTCGCCTGCAGTTCCGCCGGTTCGAGGATGTGATTGATGCTGTCGAACGTTGAAACCGCGGCGTCGAACCTTTCCGGTTGGTAGAAGGTTCGGACGTCATCGAGGATAAACTGGGCCTGGGGGGTATGGCGTTGCGCAATTCGCAGCATTTCCGGAGAACCATCGACGCCGGTCACGACGAAACCCTGTTCGGTCAGGGCGGCAGCCAACTGGCCGGTCCCGCAGCACACGTCCAGAATCCGAGAATTCCGGGGAAGCGTGCCCAATAGAAGCCGTTCTAATGCCGGTAGGAATCGCTGCGCATAGTTGCCAAAGTGCCCGTCGTAGATCGAGGCGAAGCGATCGTATTGCGCAAAAGGAAAGGGTTCGTCATTCGGGAAAAAAGCCGTCGGATATTGCGGAAAGGTTGTCATGTCTCATTCAGGGTCCGGCTTCATCACCTACCAGGCGAAGCATTTTCGTAACCGTTCACCGGCATCAACTGCTCCCCCCCTTGCGAAGGGGGGGTAGGGGGGGTAAGAACGATTAAAGTACTCGGTCCTGGCGCTCTTTTCACCCCCCCTACCCCCCTTCGTAAGGGGGGGAGTGAACGGTTACGCATTTTCAAGCTCCCTTTGCGCCTTCCGGGCTAACAGCTTTTCCCGCAACTCGGCTCGGCCTGGCTGCTTTGCCTCAATCTCCTGCCGAAGCGCCGCGGCCTCGTCTCGGCGCGCGTGGAGGTACTCGGCCCCCGTAGCCGCAAGCGGCCCGCTTGCCGGCTGGACTGCGGCCAACGCAGCCGGCGTGCCAGCCGGCAAACGGGCCGCTTGTGGCTACGGGCGTTTGAAAGGGTGGCCGATCGTGTCACACGTGCGGCGCTGCCACGGCGGCGGGGATCGCCTTCGACCGCCGCCGCGCCGCCCACGGGTCCCAGGGCAGCGCCAGCCGATGCACCTCGCAGAAGTGGGCGTACATCCCCATGTAAATAATAACCTGACCGACGATCCGGGGTTCCCGGCGCAGCGTCTTCCAGATGCAGCCCCAAAAGAACTTCCGGGCGGCCCGGCCCCTACGCCCGTAGTAACGGGCCAACCGGAAGAAGATCGCCGGGTAGCTCGCCCGCACCGGCTCCGGCCGGAAGCCCACGTCCCGGAAGCGGGAAAGGTTGCCCAGCAGCCGGGCGGCGAAAGCTTCGGGAGCGTACAGCTTCTCGAACAGCTTGTCCAGCCCGCCCCGCAGTTCTTCGCCGGTCATGCCCGCCGGGCGGAAGTTCGTCGTGCCCACCCCGCTTTTGTAGCGCGCCGTGGCCGCGCCGTTCGTGTAGGAAGAGTCGAGGAGCCGGCCCGCGGCTTGCAGGCGTTTATACAGCGGCGTCCGGGGCACCGCCTCTAGCGCGTTGACCATGACGATCGGGATTTGCGCCTCCTGGAGGAACTCGTACTGCTCCTCGAAGATGGCGGGGTCGTCGCTGTCGAAGCCGACGATCATGCCGGCCCAGACGAACAGGTTGTACGATTGGATCTTGTGGACCGCCTTCACCAGGTCGAGCTTCTCGTTCTGGGTCTTCTGGGTCTCGGCCAGGCTCGCCTTCCGCGGCGACTCGATGCCGAGAAAGACCCCGAAGAAATTGGCGTCGCGCAGCAGGCCGAGCAGCTCCTCGTCCCTTACCATATCGACGCTCGCCTGGGTGTAGAACGCCAGCGGCGCGCGCTGCTTGGCGTTCCAGCCGATGATGGCCCGCAACAGGTCTTTGGCGTAGGCGCGGTTGCCGATGAAATTGTCGTCGGCGAAGAAGACCTTGCCGGTCCCGCGGCGGTGCCAGGCCTCGAGTTCCTGCAACACCTGTTCCACTGGCTTGAAGCGCACCTTCCGGCCGAACATCACGATGATGTCGCAGAACTCGCAGGTGAAGGGGCAGCCGCGCGTGCATTGCACGATGCCCTGGCTGTAGGACTTTTTCAGAACGTCGAGGCGCGGCGGCGGCGAATCGGGCAGGTGAATCTTTTCGGGTTCGTGGTAGCGGTCGGCGTGGCCGCCGGCGGCATACTCGCCCAGGAAGCGCGGCCAGGTATACTCCGCCTCGCCCTCGAAGAGCACGTCGCAGTGGGCACGGCACTCCTCCGGCACCAGGGTGGCCATCGGGCCTCCCAGCACCACCGTTTTGCCCAGCGCGCGGAAGCGGTCGGCGATCTCGAAGACGTGGGCCATCTGGAAAAGGTAGCCGGTGATCCCCACGATCGCGGCACCGGTGTCGAAGTCGATGGACTCGCCGGCGCTCTCGTCGCAGAGCGTGACGTGGAACTCGGGGGGCGTCAGGGCGGCCAGGGTGAGGAGGCCCAGGGGGGGGTAGACGGCCCCGTAAGGGGTCATCTCGATGAAGTACTCCTGGCCCCAGTAGGAGGGGGGGAACTTCGGTTGGATGAGGTAGACGTTTCGCGCGGCGATCCGCAGTGGCACAGCCATGAACACTCCATCGCAATGACCACAATCCGCCGGAGCCGTAATGTTTGGGCTTGGAGGCGACCCGAGTAAGGTCGGCAAGGACTTGTCATTTTTGTACGGAAGTGTACGCGCGACGGCCACGGATTGCAAAAAAGGGGTTCGCCGGGGGTGTGGCAAAACTTTCGGGAGGGCTTTCTTCCGTAGGACGGGCTTCCAGCCCGTCGGTCCCCTCCGGACGGGCTGGAAGCCCGTCCTACAGCAGATCTCCCGAAAGGTTTGCCACACCCTTCGCCGGGGGGTGGAGGGGCAAGACGATCCTCCGGTCACGGTGCCCCGACACACAGGGCGACGGCGGAGGCCACGTCATCGAGTTGTGTCACGGCGACCGTCCCGAGCGAGCGCACGAACCGGGTAAGCGACACCGACTTCGTCTGGAACGCATCGGCACCGGAGTCTTTGCTCAACCCGTTGTCGCTGTCTGCCGGGATCAGCACGAACCAGGGGAAACTCGCGTACGGCGGCTTCCAGTCCGTCAGCGGCACGACCAGCCGCAAAGGCAAACGTCCGACCGAATCCACGCTGATCACCAAGGCCGGCCGCACCTTCTGGATCTCCGCCCCGATCGCGGGGTCGAAATCCACGAGCCAGACCTCACCGCGGCTGGGCGTCGAAACTGTGGACATACAGATCCCCCGCGCCGAACGCCTCGAACGCGGTCAAGGCGGCGTCGTTGCGGTACTCGTCAACGGCCAGAGCGGCCGCGGCCGCGAGAATCGCATCGCGCTCCTCGGCCGGCAACCGGCGCAGTTCGGCAGCCGTCCAGCGGTGTTGGGAATCGACAATTGAAGCCGCCATGAGTCATCCTCCTGATTGTCGGGAAGGGGTGGATACGGGCCACACCTCGTTGGCATTGTAGCCTGCCTGCGGTTCGTCCGCGCAACCGTCGGGGATGATGTGGATACGGGCCACTCCCTTCGTTGACATTGTAGCCTCCTGAAGATCGAGCCGCCAGCCCGCCTCACGCGCCGGCTTTCCAGGTCTTGACCTCGCCCCTCACCGCTCGTAACCCCCTTTCCAGTTGACACAGGCCCAAAAAACTGCGACGGTTGGCATAGAGAGACCATTAGGAGACTGCTCGCGCGCTGCGGGCGGGCAGAGACGGTTCGGCGGCTCCTGTCTGGTCCGTTGTCCGTTGTCCGTTGCAAAATACAAGATTGCATTTAACAACGGACAACGGACAACGGACAACGGACAACGGACCAAACGTCGCCGGAGTCGCGCGGCTAAACGGCTTCGTCTTATCACGGAGGGGCCAATGCGGACAGGAAGTTGCGTCCAGGCCGGCGGTCGGCCGGCGGGGTACTACGAAGGTTCTCGTCCGGAAGTGGCCGCGGTCGTGCCGTCCGAGTGCCGCCGGGTGCTGGAGATCGGCTGCGGCACCGGCCAGCTCGGCCGACTACTGCGGGAACACGGCCACCACGTCACCGGCGTCGAGCTGGTGCCGTCCGTCGCGGAGCAGGCCCGCGAGTGCCTCGACCGCGTCGAGGTTGCCGACGTCGAACTCGGCCTGCCGTTCGCGCCGGTGTCCTTCGACGCGATCGTCTTCGCCGACGTCCTCGAACACCTCCTTGATCCTTGGCGTGTGCTGCGCGAGACGGCGGAGCTATTGACGCCCGGCGGCTGTGTGATCGCCAGCATCCCGAACCTGCAACATCATCGCGTGCTGCGCGGCCTGATGCGCGGCCGCTGGGAGTACCGCGATCGCGGCATCACCGACCGGGGCCACCTGCGGTTCTTCACGCTGCACACCGTCCGCGGCCTGTTCGCGAGCGCCGGTCTGGAACTCGTCCACGTCGATCGCCTCTACAAGCGCACCCGGCGCCGCGCCCTGCTGTCGTTTCTGACGGGCGGTTGGGCGCGCGGCTTCTTCACGAGTCAATATCTGGTGGTGGGCCGCAAGTCGTTCGTTTAGCCGCGCGACTCCGGCGAGCGCTGACCCAGCGCTCGCC
>JBBRLG010000492.1:0-5584 GCA_038231495.1 Gemmatales bacterium
GCCAAAGCGCAACAATCTTGGCAAGGGTGGGATTTTGGCACGCAGCGACCGTCAGGAACAGGCAGCGGCGCTCATAGACCCTTGCCAAAGGCAGGGCAAAGAGTGGCGCGGGTGGGTGGCAAGGGTCCACTTGGCGAGGGTCCCTTTATCCTCGTTCCCAAGCTCCGCTTGGGAACGAGAAAAGGGCGGACGGAAGACCGGCGGCTTTCCAGGGACGGCTTTCCCGTGTCCGCCCACGCCGCCGTTTCCGCATACCTGATTAACCCAGCCGCTTGCGTCCTTGCGTACCGCGCTGCTACAGTAACCCCGCTTCCGCTATTGTCCGCGGCGGTTTTTCCCCGGAGCCTGGCGATGCCGACTTATACCGCGACCAACCGGCCCCTGGGCGTCACCACGCCGCTCGGTCCCGACGCCCTGCTGCTCGTCGGGTTGTCCGGCAAAGAAAGCCTGTCCAGCCTGTACCAATACGACCTCGACCTCGTCGCCGAGCGCGACACGGACGTTCCCTTTGAAAACCTCCTCGGCCAGCCCATCGGCGTTCGCCTCGCCATGCCCAAGGGGAGCCGCTACTTCCACGGCATCTGCATCGGCGCCCGGCAAGGCGGCAGCGACGAGACTTTCACCGACTACCGGCTGGAAATCGTGCCCAATTTCTGGCTCTGGACGAAACGCCAGCAGAGCCGCATCTTTCAGCACCTGAGTGTGCCCGACATCCTCAAGATTGTGCTCAAGGGGCTGGACGTGTCGTTCGAGCAGCAAGGGACGTTCCTGCCGCGCGACTACTGCGTGCAGTACCGCGAAAGCGATTTCGCCTTCGCCAGCCGGCTGATGGAAGAGGAAGGCATTTATTACTTCTTCACGCACACCGAAAAGGGCCACCAGCTCGTGCTGGCCAACACGGCCAAGAGCCACCCCGACCTGCCCGACAGCAGCACGCTCATTTATAAGAGCATCCACGACCGCATCGAAGACGACGAGGAGGTCGTCCGCGAATGGGCCAAGCGCCAGGAGCTGACGTCGGGCAAGGTGACGCTGTGGGACCACAGCTTCGAGTTGCCACACAAGCACCTCGAAGCGCAAAAGGGCATTGAGGCCGGCGTGCAGGTCGGGCAGGCGAACCACAAGCTGGCGGTGGGCAACAACGACCGGCTGGAGATTTACGACTACCCCGGTGCCTACGCCCAGCGGTTTAGCGGCACCGACCCCGGCGGCGGCGATCGGCCCGGCGACTTGCCGAACATCTTCGAGGACAACACCCGCACCGTCGCCATCCGCATGCAGCAGGAGACGCTGCGGAGCATCCTCATCGACGCCGCCAGCAACTGCGCGCAGGTCATCGCCGGCCACAAATTCACGCTCGCCCAGTCGGTCGGCAACGAGCTGACGCGGTTCGCGCGGGCCGACGGCCGTTACGTCGTCACGGCGGTGACGCACAACGCGCGGGTGAGCAGCAGCTACCGCAGCGGCGACTGGGGTGCCACGCAGTACAGCAATACCTTTCAGTGCATCCCGTACGCCTTGCCGTACCGGCCGCCGCAGACGACGCCGAAACCCGTCGTGCCGGGTTCGCAGACCGCCGTCGTCGTCGGCCCGACGGGCGAGGAGATATTCACGGACAAGTACAGCCGGGTGAAGGTGCAGTTTCATTGGGACCGCGCGGGCAAGCACAACGCCGACAGCTCGTGCTGGGTGCGGGTCGCCACGCACTGGGCCGGCAAGCAGTGGGGCATCATCCACATCCCGCGCATCGGCCAGGAAGTCGTCGTGGATTTCCTGGAAGGCGACCCGGACCGGCCGATCATCGTCGGCAGCGTTTACAACGCCGAGACGATGCCGCCGTACGCCCTGCCCGGCAGCAAGACGCAGAGCGGCATCAAGACCCGTAGCAGCCTGGGCGGCGACGGGGAGGCTTTCAACGAGATTTGTTTCGAGGACAAGAAAGGCTCGGAATTACTCTCGATCCGCGCCGAGAAGGACCAGACAATCGCGGTCGAAAACGACGAGTCGCACTGGGTCGGCAACGACCGCCTGAAGACAATCGATCGCGACGAAACGACCCTGGTCCACCACGACCGCACCGAGACGGTGGACAATAACGAAAAGATAACCATCGGCGTCAACCGCACGGAAAAGGTGGGGGCGAACGAAGACATCACGATCGGGGTCAACCGCACCGAGAAGGTGGGAGCCAACGAGACGATCTCCATCGGCGCCAACCGGGTCGAGACGGTGGCAATTGCCGAGGCGATCACGGTCGGAGCGGCCCAGGCCATCACGGTCGGGGCGGCGCGGGCCGTGACGGTCGGCGCGGTGCAGACGATCACGGTGGGCGCGGCCCAAATTATCACCGTCGGCGGTCCGGAAGTGGAGAACTACGGCAGCACGCACAGCCAGACGGTGTCGAGCAGTCAAACGGTCAGCGTCGGCGCGGACGGCACTTACAGCATCGCCGCCAACCGGGCCACGAAGGTCGGCAAAGACGACGCGCTGAACGTGGCCAAGAAGTTGTCCATCACGGCGGGCGAGGAGATCACTCTCACGACCGGGGACGCCAGTATCGTGATGAATAAGAACGGTGACATCACGATCAAGGGGAAAAACATCACGGTCGAGGGGTCGGGCGAGATGATACACAAGGCGGACAAGAAAATTACGATGAAGGGCCAGAAGATTTTGCAGAACTGACGCCGCTTGCGACTTTGCGAGGAGACCCGTCCAATGGAACTTGAAACACGGGGAGCTGGCCCCGGCGGTGCGTCTGTCCTTACCACAGAAACGCCCGCCGATCCGGTCGATACCCTTCTAGCCGAAACGTCCCGCATGTCCCAGCCGCCGGCCCTGTCCGGTGGGGTCAAGCTGGGCACGGTCGTCGGTTGGGACGACGCCGGCCGGCCCCTGGTCGCCTTCGCGGACAACCCGACGGACGAACCCCTGGCCGCGCTCGCGACCGTGGCTGTCGGCGCGGAAGACGTGGGCCGCGAGGCCGCGCTGCTGTTCGTCGGCGGCGACCCGACGCGACCGCTGATCGTCGGCCTGTTGCAACCGCCCGCCGCCCGGACGCCGGTGGCGGCCGCGGTCGGCGTCGAGGCGCGCGTCGATGGCGAACGCATCGAGTTTAACGCGGAGCGCGAGATCGTGTTCCGCTGCGGCAAGTCGAGCATTACGCTGACACGCGCCGGCAAAGTTTTGATCGAGGGGGCGTACCTGTTGAGTCGGTCCACGGGCGTGAACCGCATCAAGGGCGGGGCCGTGCAGCTGAACTGACGTTTTCCATGAACCTCGTCAACCCGACGAAACTCCTGGCCGCTTACACGACGAGTCTCGCCCCCGACGGGCGCGAGTCGGTCGTCGTCGTCGTTAAAGGGACTTACACGATCCCCGACCGCGAAGACCAGCCGCCGCGCCTCGCCGACGAACAGGTGCCGCCGGTGATGGCCGACGTGTTCACCGGCGAGCCGGGCTTTTCGGCGCCCCTCTACGAGATCGACTTCGCCGCGCGCAAACCGCGCTGCGACGTGCTGCTCAACGGCAGCGCCCACGCGCCGGGCGGCAAGCCGGTGGATCGCGTCAAGGTTTCGCTGGAAGTCGGGACGGTGAGCAAGTCGTTCAACGTCGTCGGCAACCGGGTTTACAAGGCGGGGGCGCTGTACCTTGCCGTGAGTGAGGTTGTGCCATTTACCGTGATGCCGATCTCGTACAACAACGCCTTCGGCGGCGTCGATCGGTCGAACCCGGACCCGGCCAAGCACCAATGGTTTCTGACCAACCATGCCGGCGTCGGCTTCCATGCGGCGACCTCCGCGAAGGCTCTGAACGACAAGCCGCTGCCGAACACTGAAGAGATGGGTGCCTCGATCACCAAATCCACCGGGAAACCCAAGCCGATGGCGTTCGGTCCGGTGGGGCGCTCGTGGCAGCCGCGGCTCAAATGGGCCGGGACCTACGACAAGAAGTGGTTGGACGAGAAATTCCCCTTCCTGCCGGACAATTTCGACGACCGTTACTTCCAGGCCGCGCCAGACGATCAGCAGATGCCATACCCGCGTGGCGGCGAGGAAGTCGTGTTGACGAACCTGACACCCAAAGGTCGCACGGCGTTCAAGTTGCCTTCCTCCCTGGCCCTGCCGGTGCTGTTCCTGCGGAAGAACGGCGCGCATGAGGAGAAGCAGGCCGTCGTGGACACCATCGTCATCGAACCGGACAAGAAGCGTTTCATGCTCGTTTGGCGCGCCAGCCTGGCGCTGCGGCGCAACGCCTTTGAAATCCGCGAAATGATCGTCAACACGCGCCTCAAGCGCTGGCAGCGGTCGCAGCGGTTCACCGGCAAAAGGCGGTTTCGTTCGCTGGCCGAGCTGGCAGCCTGGAACCGCCAAACGGCCCAGGCCGAGGGAGTGAAGGGTTAATCCCCGGCACCCGCATGTTCATCGCCGCCACGGGTATGATTTGTTCGGTCGGCCTCAGCGCGGCGGCGGCCTGCGCCGCCATGCGGGCCAACGTCGCGGGCTTCGCGGAGTTGCCCTACCTCGACAACGACGGCAGACCGATCATTGGCGCAGCGGTGCGTGAGCTGGACCCCGACCTGAAGCGCGGTCCGCGGCTCCTGGCAATGCTCGCGTTGGCGTTGACGGACTGCCTGGGCAAACGGCCGGGCCAGACATGGGATCGCATTCCCTTGCTGTTGGGCTTGTCGGAGCCGGGGCGTCCGGGAGGCGTCGCCGAAGCCGACGCGCCGTTGCTGAAACAGCTTCAGGACAGCCTGAAGACGCGGTTTCATCCCACTCTGTCCAGGACGATCCGGCAGGGGCACGTCGCCGGCTTTGAGGGCTTGCGGCTCGCGCGCGACTTGCTGCGCGGCGGCACGGTCGGGGCGTGTCTGGTCGCGGGGGTCGATTCGTACGTGAACGCGCGTTCGCTACTCTGGTTGGACAAGGAAATCCGCCTGAAGACGGAGGAGAATTCCAACGGCGTCATTCCCGGTGAAGCGGCCGCGGTGGTGCTGGTGCAGCATGCGGCCCCCCCCGCCTCGGCCGTGTCGGTCGAGGTGCTAGGGCTGGGGTTCGCCAAGGAAAAAGCCACCGTCCTGGCAGACGAGCCGCTGATCGGCCTCGGTCTGACGGCGGCAGTGCGGGCAGCACTGGCGGAAGCAAAGGTAGCGCTGCACGAACTCGACTTTCGCCTCTCGGACGTGACCGGCGAAAGCTACGGGTTCAAGGAGCAAGTGTTGATGATCGCGCGGCTGATGCGCGCCAGTCGAGAGACTTTTCCACTCTGGCATTGCGGCGATTCGATCGGCGACACCGGGGCGGCCGCGGGCGTTTGCGCACTGGTCCGGGCGTTCGAGGCGTTTGCCAAGGGCTACGCGCCCGGCGAGCGGGCGCTCGGTTGTTGTAGTTCCGTGCCGGGAGAGCGCGCGGCCGTCGTGTTGCAGCGGCGCAAACCCGGTGAACGCAGATAAGGCGTGGCGTGAGAATAAGTGATCCAAAGGCGAGCGTCGGGGGTGGGGGAGCAACGATGGGGATTAAACCCAAAAAAGCGGGAAAACCCCCAGACCACGACCCCGGGAGTGGGCTCTAAATAAAACAAC
>JBBRLG010000493.1:0-5584 GCA_038231495.1 Gemmatales bacterium
TACTCAACGCGGGGGACTCTGACACAAGCCTGAAGCGCAAGCGAAGGACTATCCTTCGCTTGCGCTTCAGGCTTGTGTCAAACCGGGCCGCGTTGAGTATAGCAGCAAGGCATTGCCCCTATATTCTATACTCAGCGCGGCTTAAAACGACCCAAGCCCGAAGCGCGAGCGAGGGAAACGGTTTCCCTCGCTCGCGCTTCGGGCTTGTATCAAGTTGCCTCGCGCCGAGTATACCCATCCCCTCGCGTCATTTCCCGATGCAAAACCGGCTGAAAACGCGGTCCAGCAAATCGTCGGTGTACACGGCTCCCACCATCTCGCCGAGTTGATCGAGCGCGCCGCGGACCTCCAACGCCAGGAGTTCCGCCGGCTCGGCGAACAACACAATATTGTGTGCCCGCCGAACGTTGGCCAAACTGGTTGCAACGTGGTGGCGGCAACGGCTCAGACTGGGGGCAAGGGCCGGCTGCGTGCGCTGGCGAACGCGCTCGCGCAGCGCCGCCTTCAGCTCCTCCAGTCCCTGGCCCGTGACGGCGCTGGTCGCCAGCCATTGCGCCGCCCGACTAACCGGGGCGTGCTTGTCGCACTGTGTTGAGACCGGCAGGGTCGGCGGGTGCGTTTGGGCCAACAGCGTTTCTTCCGCCGGCAACGGTTCCTCGCCCGCTTCCAGACACAGCACGACGAGAGCGGCGCGTTGCGCCTGGTCGCGGCCCAGCGTTTGCGCCTGAGACTCAATCGCGTCGCCTCCGGTTTGCCAGCCGGGCGTGTCGATCAGTTCGACCGGCGGCAGTCCCGCGAAAGTCAGTCGTTGCACAAGGTAGTCGCGGGTGGTGCCGGGCTGCGGACTGACGAGGGCGGTCGCACCAGCCAGGGCATTGAAAAGGCTGCTTTTGCCGGCATTCGGACGACCCGCCAGCACCACGCGGTAGACCTCCGAACTGACGCCGCGCTGGTCCAGTTGCTTGGCCAGCAGTGTCAGTTGCGCCATGCCCTTGCCGAGGCGCTTGAGCAAATCCTCCTGACCGACAAAGCTGATGTCCTCGTCGCTGAAGTCGAGGCCGGCTTCCACGTCGGCGAGGAGGTTCAGCAGGTCGTCGCGCAATTCGTGCAGCGGCCGGGCCAGGCCGCCGGCGAGTTGGCCGAGCGCCTGCGTCAGTTCCGCACGGCTGCCGGCTTCGATCACGTCCAGCACCGCCTCGGCGCGCGTCAGGTCGAGCTTTCCGGCCAGGAATGCCCGCATCGTGAACTCGCCGGGTTGCGCCGCCCGCGCCCCGGCTTTCAGCAAGGCCGCGATTAGCAGGTCGAGGAGGGGCGGCGACGAGAGCGTGTGTAACTCGGCGACGGGCTGCCCGGTGTAACTGTGCGGCGCTGGCCAGAGATACAGGTCTGCCAGGAGCGGCGCATGGACTCCCGGCAAACGTAACTTACCCTGGATCAGACCGCGGCGCAGGGGATTGAGAGGTTCCGTCGAAGTGAAGACGGACGCGACGACGGCCAGCACGTCGGGACCACTGAGCCGCACGATCGCGCGGCCGCCGGGCGCGGGGACCGTGGCGAGCGCGGCAATGGTGTCGTCCAGTTGCAGGTTCATGCGGCCTTCGCCGTGCGGCAGTGACTGCAAGCACACAGCGAACCGGGGGCGACAGCCCTCGGTGGCTGACGACTTGGTGGAGACTCCCACCGGGGGCTGTCGCCCCCGGCGCGCCTCGTTGCGATGAAACGCTCACCGGTTTTTCTTCTGCGCTTCATTCTGAATCTTGTCCCACCAGTTGTGGACACGCTCACGCCGTTGCCGCCACCAGTTACCGATGCGCTGAAACACCGAACCGGTGTCGCCGCCGTCCGTCGGCTCGGTCGCCACCGTCCGCTGTTCGACCCTGATTTTGTTCTTACCCTTTTTGCCGCGGTTGCGGCCTTTGCCCTCGGACCGGGCGTTGCCGTTCGAGGTTTGGATGCCGGTGGACGCTTCCCCCGCGGCGCCGTTGCCGTCCTTGGCGCCCGTCGCCTTGCCAAGCAGCGTTTGCACCAAACTTTCCTGCGCCGGAGCGCCCGCGTCGGTCGGCGGCTTGCGCTTGGGCAACAGCTTCCGCTCGGTGAAACCCCAGATGCTGCTGGCGATGAAATAAAGCACCAGGCCCGACGGCACCTTGTAAAACATGAGGCCCATGAAGACCATCATGTATTTCATCATCTTTTGCTGCATCTCTTGCTGCTCGTCCGTCGGCGGCGGCATCGTATACTTCTGCTGAAAGATCATCAACGTCACCGCGATCACCGGCAAGATGTTGAAGAACGGTCCCAGGTAGATGAAGTTGCCGTACGACTCCGGCGCGCTGATGAACGGGATCGACTCCCCCCAGCTGAACAGCATGTCCGGCGCGGCCAGGTTGTTGATCCACGTCGGCCAGAACGACGCGGCCCGGAAATGAATGCTCTCTTGCAACGAGTAATAAAGGCCCATGAAGATCGGCATTTGCAAGAACATCAGCCAGCAAGTGCTGAGGGGGTTGACGCCCGACTTCTTTTGCAACGCCCAGATGGCCCGTTGCAGTTCCTGCGGGTTGTCCTTGTGCTTCTCCTTGAGCTTCTTCATTTCCGGCTGTAGTTCCTGCATGCGGATGTTGGTCATCGCGGCCTTGCGGCTCACGGGAAACATCATGCCGCGCACCAGGACGGTAAGCACGATGATGCACAGGCCCAACGGCAACCCGGTCGAATTCAATTTGCCCAAAACCCAGTGCATCAGGTTCGTCGTGTGGACGACCAGCCACGTCCATTGAATGGTGTGGGCGACCGTCCCCATCCACCCCGGCGAACTGTAATCGATCAGGGTGTTCAGGCCGAGGGTGTCCGAGTAGCGCTCGACCACTTCGTCCGCAACGGCGTCGTTCCCTTTGACGTGGGCCAGGAGTTTGGGCTTCATGGGGCCGTTGTAAAGCAGGTAGCGGTGGACCACCGGCTTCTCTTCGGTCGCGTTCTTGAGGTTGATCGGCACCGTCGCCACGCGGACCGTGATGTCGTTCTCGAACAACGGCTGCGTCTTGGAACCTGCCTCCAGCGCCACCGCGACGCTGCGCTCCTGCCGGTCGGTCCGGTGGATCACGCCGAGCGGCGCGCCCGCCGGGGCCAATCTCAAGGTGTTGCGTAGGCTTCGATTCTCGACGCGGAAGGTCAGGTCGTACTTGTCGCCGACGTTCAGGATGAACGTGGAGCCGTCTTCGGAAATGCTGCGCAGCGTCCCCTTGACCGCGGCGGTTTCCACCGTCGTGCGTTCCCGGCTCAAGTATTCTTGGTCTCCCTGCTCGTCGCTCACGACGATCGCGGACGTGAAATACTGGATGGCGACTGCGGCGTAGCGGATGAAGCGGTTGGCGTCGCTGCGCGTGATTTCGTCGCCGCCCTCCTTCAAGGCCAACGCGCGGGCGTCTTGCAATTCGCGTGAGACCCCGCCGGTGCTCTTATCCACCAGACCGATCAGGGCGTTGCGGAAGGTGTTGGTGTACCACTTGCCCTCGATGGGCAGGCCGTGCGCGCCCGCCAACTGGTAGCGGAACCACAGGTCCTTGTCGTCCGGGACCGCTTTGAACATGCGCACGTCGAGGCCGACGTGGTATTCGCCCTCGTTCAGCGTGTACACCTTCTGGACGACCACGCCGCCGACAGTCGTTTGGAAAACGACGCGCGTTACCGGGCTGTCGCCTTTCGTGCTTTCCTCGGACGGTTCCACGACCTTCCACGCGATACGGCCCAGAGTGTCGAGCGGTTGCTCGCCGCTCTCGTCCTTGTTGGCGTTTTTCAGGTCGAAGGCGTACAGGAAGTAGGACAGCGCGGTGTCGTCGTACGGGTCTTCCGGGACGAGTTGCAGGAGTTTTTTTTGCTTCCTCGTCTCCGGGTCGTCCCACTCCGGCTGACCGCGGCCATCGACGGCCTGGAACTTGTTCAGAAGCACACGCCGGACACCGGCCCCGCGCGCGTCGAGGACGACTTGCAAATGAAACGTCGAGTTCGGATCGTCGCTGCCGAGGGTAAACTGACGGGTCTTTTCTAGCGGTTTGGCGGCGGGCGGTGGGATCAGGTTTGCTTGCGGGCCGAGGACGATCTTCTGGGCGGGCAGGCGAAGCGGCCGGTCGATCCGCTCCGGTTCCGGCACCAGCTCGGCAAACGGCCCCGCGGCGGCATCGGCGGCGGGCCGACGGGCCGGCTTCACGACCCGGGAGTCGCCTTCTTCCTTCGGCGGCGCGGGCGGGGGCGGAAAGAGGTAAGCCTTGGCACCCCACCAGCCGACGACAAACACGAAGAAGATGACGAAATACAGCGTTCTTTTCTTGTTCTGCATGGTTGCCCGTCAGTAACCGTTCACACCCCCCTTACGAAGGGGGGTAGGGGGGTGAAGAGGACGCTATGATCGAGTACTTCAACCGTTCTTACCCCCCCCTCCCCCACCCTTCGTAAGGGGGGGAGAAGTTGATGCCGGTGAACGGTTTTGCCCGTCAAAGCACGAAAAGGACCAGGGACGGAGGACGATCGTCTAAAAGTCCTTCGTCCCTGGTCCCGGAATCTTGGTGCGTTACCGGCCGTCGCGGAGGCGGTCGCCGAGGAAGTTCTCCAAATCCGGGACCGCGTAAATCTTTTTGATCACCGCCTCCACGTCGTACTCGACCCGGCGGTAGTTAATTGTATGATCGTCGAGTAAAACGTAGCAGGCCCGCCAGTCGCCGTCGCGCGGCTGGCCGACGGAACCGACGTTGCACAACGTCTTTCGGTCGTCCAGGCGGTGCGTGTAATCGATCTCTTCGGGGCTGGTAAACTGGTACAGGTCGTCGGGCAGTTGTTCGGTGAAAATGCCGGGGACGTGGGTGTGGCCCTGGAAGCAGTATTTCTCGACCAGGGCGAAGATGCGTTCCATCTTGCGCTGGTTGTAAATGTCTTCCGGAAAGACGTATTCGTTAAGGGGATTGCGGGCCGAGCCGTGGACGAACAGGTAGCCGTTCTCGCGGTGGGTGCGCGGCCGCTCGGCCAGGAACTCCCAGCGGCGCTCGCGGGCCTGGCGCGTTTCGGTGGCGCTTTCGAGTTGTTCGCGGGTCCAGAAGATGGCCTTCTCGGCGGGCGGGTTAAAGCCTTCGGGGTCGAACATGGCGCCCTGGTCGTGGTTGCCGAGGATCACGACCTTGCATTCCATGATGAGATCGACGCACTCGCGCGGGTTCGGCCCGTAACCGACCACGTCGCCGAGGCAATAGATCTCGGTGGCGTTGTGGGCCTGAATGTCCTTGAGGACGGCCTGCAACGCTTCAAAGTTTCCGTGGATGTCGCTGATGATCGCCTTCACGCATGGCTCCCAAGCATGTCGCGCCGCGCCAAGGCCAAACGTCGAGTTGCTACCAATTGCAATCGAGTGGCGGCCCGAACCGACGATGTACCACCCTGGCAGTTTACCCGTGTGGACGAAACGGTGTCAAGGGGCCGATGCGCGGCGGCGACTTGCGGGTGTGGGGGAGAAATATGGGGGGGGGGGGGTATGAGGGGGGGGGACCCCCCCCCCGAGCACCCCGCCGGGGGGGGGGCCCGCCCACCGCACGCAATA
>JBBRLG010000494.1:0-5584 GCA_038231495.1 Gemmatales bacterium
GACGTTGTCCCATTGCAGGTCGGTCAAGTCGGTCGGGTAGGGTTTTCGGTTCATGCAGCTGAACTACGGACCGCCGCCAGCTGCGACAAGGCGACTTTTTAAACACCCTCTGAGCCGTTCCGGGATGAAGGCGAGGAGGGGGCGTGAACTCTCGGCAGCAGAACGAAAAGAAGTTTGGCAATTGGACAGAGTTGCCCGGCGGCGGACGGCGATATTGGCTGGACGTAGTCGGTAGAATGGGTTGGCGGGCGCGTTATCTGAAGGAAGTGGACGATCAGGAGACCACACTCCGGTTTTGGCAGGAGATTTACGACGACCAGGGCAAGCTGGTCGAGATTCATCAGAAATATCCGGTGGATACAGGCCACCAGAAAGTGTAGGGGTCAACGATGGTGATTACCAGGCAGACCGTTGCCGAAAAGATTGCCGCGTATCTCCACCACGACATCACGCTGGCGCAGTTGGTGGAATGGGCCGAAAGCGCCATGATGGAAGGCGCGTTTTACGAGCAGGATTTAGACGCGCTGCGCACGGTGATTGCACGTCTCGGCGTGGCCGACGTGCGTGCTTTCGGGCTGACGTGGGAAGACTGCGAGCAGGCGCTGCAAGAACTCGGCTATGCGGCGCGAGTAGACATTGTGATGGCTTGAGCCTCCGAATGTTAGCGGGAGAATAAAAGATGAGTCACAAACTGATCCTCGATGTGCCCAATGAAGTCTACGATCCGCTGGCTGACACTGCCAAGCGAAGCGGGGCGACACCGGAAGAACTTGCCGTCGCCTGGCTGGCCGCTGCGAGCCGGCAAGCCGCCACCGACCCCGTGGAGCAGTTCATCGGCGCCATTCCAAGCCGTACTGGCGACTGGACCGATCAACACGATAAGTACCTAGGAGCGGCATTGACGCGGACGAATGATCCGAACGCGGGGAGTTGACAGGGTGGAACTGTTCGCGGATACGTAGGGATGGGGAAATCTGGTCGATCCCTTAACCCGCACCGGTTTGGTGGTCACCGACACGGTAAACCGGACCGTGTAGAATCACGATGAGGTGAGGGGTCGCGAATTGTTGGCGATGAGGATTTACCATGACGACCCGAGTTACGGCGACAGTCGTTGGCGGCATGCTGCGGCCGGACCAAAGCCTGCCGCTCGCCGAGCGCACGCGCGTGAACTTGACGATCGAGCCGATTAGCGACAAACCGGAATCGGCAGCCGCGTGGGAAGCGCTTAAAGCACGGCTCCGGCAACGGCCCATTCACGGCCTGGGAAGGCTCTTCACGCGCGAGGAGTTGCATGAACGCCGTTGATACCAACATCTTCGTCTACGCGCTGGATGACAGCGACCCGGCAAAACAGACCAAAGCGCGAGGACTGATCGATCGGCTCGTGCAACCGCCGGTCGTGACGTTATTGCCGTGGCAGGTCGCGGGCGAGTTCCTGAGTTGCCTGCGTAAATGGGAATCCGCCGGTCGCATCACGGCAGCCGATGTGGAGGCGCATTTTCGCGACGTGCTCTCGATGTTTGCCTTGCGCATTCCGACCGCGAAGGTGTTTGAACTCTCATCGGCACCACGGCATCGGTGGGTTGTGTCCGACGCTCATCACCAATTCGGGCGCAGCGCTGTTGCACGGCTTCCAATCGATTCGCCGCGCTTGTGAAACGGATGCCGACCTTGCCCGTGCCATCCCCTGTTTACACCTGGAAGGCCCGTACATCAGTGCGGAGGACGGCCCGCGCGGCGCTCATCCCCGCGAACACGTGCGGCCCCCGGATTGGGACGAGTTTCGCCGTTTCCAGGACGCCGCCGGCGGGCGCATCCGACTCGTCACCCTCGCCCCGGAACTTGACGGCGCGATGGCGTTCATTGAGAAGCTAACAGCGTCGAGCGTCAGCGGCACTGTCCGGGAAGGACGCCAGCGTGCCGGCCAGGCAGACCAGGGGTCGCAGGCCGCGGCTGAGATGGTCGCCGTGGAGGTGGTTGGCCTGGTCGAAGGGGCCATGGCCCTGACCGCAGCTTTTGCAATGGTAGTAGGCACGTTGCACCGACACCTGCCCGGTCGTGGTCAGCCAGGTTTTGGGCCGGTAATTGACGAAGCGGGCGTCGGCCGCGCAGGGTGGGCAGACCATGCTGGAACCTTGGTAGCCCTTTTTTTGCCGGCATCGATGCCAGCTTGATGAGCGTGGGCGGCGAAGTCGTGACTGAGGTCGCGCAGGGTGTGTTCGACCTTCCCGAACACTTGGTCGTCGGGGCTGACAGTTCGTCTATCGTTGGACTCGTTCGCAAACTTTGCATGGGAACGAGGATTAACTTGGCGGGTGGGAGCGCAGCACGTCCCCCGACCCGCCCTTTTCCCCCAAGTATTCCCGCGAAATGGCACGCCGTGTGTAGAGTGAACCGGCTTTGGCCCTAGAATTAGTTCGGTGCCAATGCACGACGCGCCTACCGAGGGTTTTGCCGAATGGGTTTTGCCTTGTCCTTGCCCCACCTGGGAGAGTACGATCCGTCCGCGCTTATCCTCGTCGCCGTGGTCGTCCTCGGCGGCGCGGCCTTCGGCCTCGTCAAGCTCGGCGTCCTGCGGTTCGTCTTGAACCGCTTCGGCCGGTTCGTCCGCCGGGGCGTCCAGGGCGGGTTCGAGTTGTGGCGGCGGTCGTTGTCCTGGGCGACGTGGCCCTTCTTCATGCTGATGGTCGCCGGCCTGCTCGGTTTGGGCTGGCTGGGCGGCGAGCAATTCCACGCGCTCGGGCTGGGGTGCGGCGCGGCCCTGGGGTTCATGGGCGTCGTCACCTGCTTCGCCTA
Organism: Gemmatales bacterium; assembly: GCA_038231495.1. Taxonomy (GTDB): domain Bacteria; phylum Planctomycetota; class Planctomycetia; order Gemmatales; family Gemmataceae; genus JBBRLG01. Next base: position 2,800 of record JBBRLG010000494.1, read on the forward strand.
CATGTTCATCGACCTGGAGCGCTACGAGGTCGGCCGCGGCTACAAGGCGCTGCACAACCCCCTCAAAGGCCAGGCCCTGGCGACGAACCTCGTGCGCTACGGCCCGCAGGTCGGCGTGCCGTTGCTCATCGCCGCCTCGGTCGCGGTCGTCGGCGGCTTCGCCCTGCTCAACCAGGGACTGTACGGCACCGTCGGCCCCGACTGGTACGACGCCGGCCTGAAGAAGGCGGCCCTCGAAAAGCCGCAGCCGGAGGAAGACATCTCCGACGAGCATCTGGATTTCCTCGACTTCCTCGCCTACCCGGTTATTAACCTGTTTCGCCTCGTCGATGTGATGGATTTCGTCAATTCGTACAAGGTCCTGGAGGCCAAGCACGTCCACCCGAGCAAGTGGCCGGCGTCGCTGTTACTCGTCGCCTTCAAGACGTTCTTCACCCTCGTGCTGTTGCAGCAAATTTTCGCGTCCTTGCGCTGGGGCAAGCTCCTGGCCGAGACGATCGGGGAGTTCTGGAGTCCGCACGAGCCGATCCAGGAGCGGGCACGCGGCTCGCTGCCGCAGCACGGCATCGCCGCCGTCCGACCGCTGCTGGTGTCGCTGCGCTCGGTCGAGTTCTTGACCAAGGAACAGCGCGAACAGATTCCGCTGATCCTGGCGCGCATCGGGCCGGGCGCGATCCCGATACTCGTCAGGCACCTCGACGACGCGCATGAGACCGTCCGCGCCGTCGCCGCCGCGGCGCTCGGCCACCTGCACGCCCAGGACACGGTAACGGCCCTCGTCGGGTTGCGGCACGACCCCAGCGACTGGGTACGCCAAAGCCTGGTCGAGGCCCTGGGCAACATCGGCAACCCGACCGGCCAGCCGACGCGCCGGCGGCGGTTGTTGTGCCACAAGGTTCGCTCCTCCACGCGGCTGATCAACTGGATTCTGGGGCGCCAGCAGCCGGCGCAACGGGTCGATCCGACGGTGCTGATGGTGGGGACGTTGCGCGAAGCCCTGGCCGACCCGGTAATCGCGGTGCGGACGCAGGCGGCGCGGGCGGTCGGCCTGGTGGGCGCGCCGGCGGCGGGCGCGGTGCCGCAACTCCTGGGCCTGTTGCAGGATCCGGAAGAGGCGGTGCGTTGCCAGGCGGCGGAGTCGCTGGGCCAGGTGGGCGGGGCGGACCGGGCGGTGATCGACGCCCTCGTGGCTCTGTTGGCCGACGTGAGTGCCGCGGTGCGCACGTCGGCGGCCAGGGCGCTGGGGACGATGAAGAAGGACGCAGCCGACGCGGTGCCGGCCCTGCTGCCCTTGATGCAGGACCGCGAGGAAACGGTGCGCCAGGCCGTGGCCGACGCCCTGCGCCAGATCGGCACGCTCAACGGCGACCACACGGAGCAGCTGGTCGAAGGCCTGGCCAGCCGCGACACGACGGTGCGCGCGGACACGGCCGAAGCCCTGGGCGAGATCGGCGCGACGGCGGCGGAGGCCACGCCCGCGCTGATGGAGGCGCTGGCCGACCCCAACGACCGGGTGCGGGCCAAGGCCGCCGAGGCGCTCGGCAAGATGGGCGAAGCCGCCGCGGACGCCGTGCCGCACCTGGTGCGCGCCTTGCGCGACAAGGACAGCTGGGTCAGCGCCCTGGCCGCGGAAGCGCTCGGTGAAATGGGCGAAACCGCCGACCATGCGGTGCCCGCGTTGACGCAATCGCTCCGACACCTCAACGCCCGCGTCCGCGCCAACGCCGCGGAGACGCTCGGCAAAATGGGCAGCGCCGCCGTGGCCGCACTCCCGGCTTTGGACAAGGCGGCGACCGACGAGGACTGCGACGTGCGCGCCCAGGCCGTCCGCGCGCTGGGCGAGATCGGCGACCCGTCGCCGCTCATCGACCGCACCGTCCGCGCCGCCCTGGCCGACGAGGACCCGCAGGTGCGGGCGGCGGCGGTGGAGGCGGTGGGCAAGCGCGGCCGGGCGGACGCCGAGGCGATAACGGCTTTGCTGCACGCGCTCGACGACGGCCACGACCAGGTGCAGGTGCAAGCGGTCAAGGCGCTGGCGAAGCTCGGCGACGCGTCCGCGCCGGTGGTCGCGGGGTTGGTGCAGTTGCTGGACGACGAGAGCGTATGGGTGCAGGTAAACGCGGCGATCGCGCTGGCGAGCTTCGGCCCGGCGGCCACGACGGCGGGGCCGGCGTTGTTGCGCGTCGCGCAGACCGGCGAGGTGACGGTGCGCGAGTATGCCGTGCGCGGCCTGATCCTGATTCAGTCGGAGGAGATGATGCCGGCCCTGGCGGCGGGCCTGGTGGACGCCAACGCCGAGATCCGCAAGATGGCGTCGGCCGGCCTGATCAAAGCGCCCGGCATACCGGAGGAGATCGTCGCGCTGCTCGTGGACGCCTTGCGCGATCCGGAGGCCCAGGTGCGGGCGAACGTGGCCAACGCCCTGGCGCGCCTGGAAACGCTGCCCCCGGAGGCGGTCGCGCCGCTGATCGAGTGTACCGCGGACCCGCACGACGGCCTGCGCATGAACGCCGCGATGGCGCTCGAAAGCGCCCCACCCACGGCGGTGACGGAGGTCTTCGCCCACCTGATCGACGACGCCAATTCGCGCATCCGCCTGATCGCGGCAAGCTTCTTGTTATTGCAAGACCCGACGCACGCCCGCGCCGCCGAGGTCGTGGGCGCGGCGTTGGCCGACCCGGCGCTAAGGCTGCGCAAGGCGGCCCTGGAGGTGATCGGTTCGCTGGGCGATCGCGGCGGCGTCTGGCTCGACCGGCTGCAAGAGCGTGTGAAGGCGGAGGACGAC
>JBBRLG010000495.1:0-5558 GCA_038231495.1 Gemmatales bacterium
GGCAAGCGGGCCGCTTGCGGCTACGGGGCAGGGCAAGGGCTGGTGGGTTCGCTGGCACCGCCGGTTGTGCGCGACGGGCAAGGTTGGCGTGGGTCGAGATTGGCGAGGGTCGACTGCGGCCTGTCGTGGATGCGTAAGTACTGATCGGTAAAGTGGTTCCGTTAGACGCGGAAAAAGGGTTTGCGAAAGGGAGGGGGGCACCCTCGCCATATGTTATTGGCGTGGCGTACATCGATAAGCAGCCATCGACAGAGCCGTACTCGGCACCATTTGAGCGGCGGTGCAATAAAGTACCTTGTCGTCCGCCGTCCGGCAGGTGGAACCCTCGATTCGTGTTGTCGCCGACGGGAGGCGCCGTAGTCCGTTTCCTGGGGAGACCCCATGCCACCGGATAATCCATTGGTGCGAATTGCCCCCGACGTGCATCTCGGTCGGGACGTCAAACTGCACGCCTTTGTCAACCTCTACGGGTGTGAGGTCGGGGATGAGACCCGGATCGGGACGTTCGTCGAAATCCAAAAGAACGTCCGCGTCGGCTCGCGCTGCAAGATCAGTTCGCACACGTTTATCTGTGAGGGCGTGACCATTGAGGATGAGGTGTTCGTCGGCCACGGCGTGCTCTTTATCAACGACCGCTTGCCGCGGGCGACGGCGGCCGGCGGCCGGCCCCAGACGGAGGCAGACTGGGAAGTCGTGCCTTCCAGGGTTTGCCGGGGTGCCTCCATCGGGTCCGGAGCGGTCATTCTGTGTGGCGTTACCATCGGTGAGTTCGCAATCATTGGAGCCGGGGCGGTGGTGACGCACGACGTCGAGCCGCGCGCGGTGGTTGCCGGCGTTCCCGCCCGGTTACTTCGTGTCCAACTTGCTGAAACCCAGGGGTGATAGATGACAGGTTCTATCCTTTCGCCGCCCGAACCTCCCGGCCGGGAAGTTACCGTGCCTTTTCTGGACCTCAAGGTCCAGAACCGTTCCCTCCGGTCGGAATTACGGGCCGCGCTTGACGAAGTCATTGAGCGCGCCGATTTCATCCTGGGGCCGGCGGTGGCTCGCTTTGAGGAGCACTTCGCCGAGTACGTCGGCGTGAAACATTGCGTCGGATTGAATAACGGCACCTCCGCACTGCACCTCGCCCTGATCGCCTGCGGCGTCGGGCCCGGCGACGAGGTCATTACCACTCCCCACTCCTGGATAAGCACCAGCTGGGCCGTATCTTATGTGGGAGCCAAGCCGGTCTTCGTCGATATCGATCCGCTGACCTACACCTTGGACCCTGCACTCGTCGAGCGTGCCATCACGCCGCGCACCAAGGCTCTTCTTCCGGTCCATCTGTACGGGCAAGCCGCGGACCTGGGATCGCTGAACCGGTTGGCGTCGGCGCATGGGTTGGCGCTCATCGAGGACGCCGCCCAGGCACACGGAGCCGTTTATGAGGGTCGGCGGGTAGGCGCCTGGGGCCGGGCCGGCTGCTTCAGCTTTTACCCGGGCAAGAACCTGGGTGCCTTTGGCGAGGGCGGTGCCGTGGTCACCAACGACGCTGAGGTTGCGGACCGCGTCCGGCGCTTGCGGGATCACGCCCAGCAAGGGCGGCACCGTCATACGGAAATTGGTCATAACATGCGCATGGAGGGGTTGCAGGGTGCCGTGCTCGACGTCAAGCTGCGGCACCTCGACGCCTGGAACGCGTCCCGGGGCCGACACGCGCAACGCTACCGGGAGTTGTTAGGCGACCGAGCCGATTTGGTGCTCCCGGCGGCTCCCCGACCGGAAGGCCACGTCTGGCACTTGTTCGTCGTAATCCTGCGCCGCCACGAGCGCGAGGCGGTCCGCCGTGCCCTCGCGGACCGGGGCATCGCGACGGGCGTGCATTACCCCACCCCGATCCCCTTCCAACCCGCGTATCGCTCTCTTGGGTATTCGCCAGGCGATTTTCCAATTGCCGAGGAGGTCATGCGGCACTGTCTCTCTTTGCCGATGTTCCCTGAATTGAGTGCGGATCAGCTCCACGCCGTCGCGACCAGATTGGCCGACGTACTTGATGCGCGCTCGTAGCCGGATGGAAGTGCGGCGGTAAGATCGGTAATGACCCCGGCCTGGCCTGGCACTGTTGGATGGGAATTTTCGACATGAAGTTGCAGGGAACCACAGTACTCGTCACGGGGGGAGCGGGGTTTATCGGCTCGCACCTCGTGGACACGCTGGCCCCTTGTCGGGTCCGCATTTTGGACGACTTTTCAACGGGTCGCGGTGAAAACCTGGCCGCTCGGCCTGGCCTGGAAATTACCCGGGGCGATGTCCGCGACCGGTCCTTGGTGGCCGAGGTGCTGCGCGGCGTGGAGGTAGTCTTCCACTTAGCCTGCCGAGGCGTGCGCCACTCGATTGGGCACCCGATCGAGAGCCACGAAGTCAACGCCACTGGCACCCTGACTCTCCTGGAAGAGGCGCGACGCGCGGGGGTGCGGCGGTTCGTTCACGTATCGTCGTCAGAAGTGTATGGCACCGCCCGCACGGTGCCCATGGACGAAGACCACCCCTGCTACCCGGAGACGGCCTATGGGGCGGCAAAGCTTGCCGGCGAGGCTTACGCCCGCGCGTACCACCGCACTTACGGCCTGCCGACCATCGTGGTGCGTCCCTTCAACAACTTCGGGCCGCGTAGCCACCACGAAGGGGACAGCGGGGAAGTTATTCCGCGCTTCGCGGTCTGGGCACTCAATGGTGCCCAACCAGTGATCTTCGGCGACGGGAGCCAGACGCGCGACTTCCTGTATGTAGAAGACACGGCTTATTGGCTCGGACGTGTGGCCGAGTGTGATGCGCTGATTGGGGAGACGGTGAACTTGGGATCGGGCCAGGAAACTTCCGTTCGTGAACTGGCTTCCCTGGTCTGCAGCCTTGCCGGACGGCCGGACCTAGAACCGCAGTTCCTCCCTCCGCGGCCAGGGGACGTCTTACGCCACTTGGCAGGTGTGCGCAAGGCCGAGGGCGCTCTTGGGTTCAAGAGCCGCACGAACCTTCGGGATGGGATTTCAAAATTGCTGGACTCCTTACGAGCCCGTAGCGAGTCGGCACTGTTGGGGCAGGTGCCCAACGTGAACTGGTCGGCTCGCCCCCAACCCTAAGGAATCCACCCTGGTCCCGTAGGAAGAAAAGGAACCATGATCCCGATCACCAAACCCTATCTGGGTCCGGAAGAAGTAGAGGCAGCCCGCGCAGTGCTTGAGTCGGGCTGGCTCACGCAGGGACCGCGCGTGGCCGAATTCGAGGCCGCCGTGGCGGCTTACTGCGGTGTCGCCCACGCCGTCGCTGTCTCGAATTGCACAACAGCGTTGCACCTGGCTTTGCTCGCCCTCGATGTCGGTCCGGGCGACGAGGTCATTTGCCCGTCGATGTCTTTCATTGCAACGGCCAACTCCATCCGCCATGCGGGTGCCATACCGGTGTTCGCCGAGGTCGACCCGGAAACGTTCAACCTCAACCCGGATGCGGCCGAGGCCGCAATCACGTCGCGGACCAAGGCCATCATGCCTGTACACCAGATCGGCCTACCGGTGGACATCGACCGCTTCACCGGGATCGGTAAGCGGCACGGGCTCAAGATCGTCGAAGATGCAGCCTGCGCCATCGGCAGCCGCTACAAGGGCCGGCCCGTCGGCGCGCACAGCGACATGGTGTGTTTCAGCTTCCATCCGCGCAAAGTGATTAGCACCGGCGAGGGCGGGATGGTGACGACCAACAACGCGGCGTACGCAGATCGGCTGCGGTTGTTGCGCCAGCATGGGATGAGCGTCCGTGACACCGAGCGGCACGCCGCGCGGACGGTGATTATCGAAGAGTACGTCCTCCTCGGCTACAACTACCGCCTGACGGACCTCCAAGCGGCGGTCGGCATCGCGCAGATGAAACGGCTGGAGGAGATCGTCGCCCTGCGGCGCGAACGGGCCGCGTTTTACGACCGGGCGTTGGCGGGCCACCCGTGGCTGCGCACGCCGCACGTTCCCAACTACGCCGGTCCCAACTATCAGAGTTACGCAGTGCGCCTTACCGACGACGCGCCTATCAGCCGCAACGATTTGCTCCAGCAACTGCTCAACCGGGACATCGCGGGCCGCAGAGGAATCATGCTGACCCACCTCGAAGCGCCGTACACGGCAGGCGGTCGCGTCCACCTGCCGCTTTCAGAGCGTGCGAGCGACCGCTCCCTTTTGCTGCCGTTGTACCCGCAGATCACCAGGGAGCAACAGGAGCAAGTTGTTGCCGCCCTCTTCGACGCGGACGCAAAGGCGGGTCCCGCATTGACGAGGAATGCCGGCTGATGGCCTCCTCTCCCCCCGCGCTCGAGACCGTCCGGGAAGACGCCGCGGTGTCGGAGATTGCGGGCGCATTCACCGGGGTTCGTCCCCCCGCGTGGCGCGGCTGGGCCATCTCGACGGTCAAAGTGGCGGTGGCGGCTGGGTTGTTGGCTTGGCTCGTGCTGAGCGGCCGGCTGGACTTTACGCGCTTGCTCCACGCCGCCCCTACCTGGTCGATGGCCGGGGTCGCAGCCCTCACGCTGACCTCCATGGCGCTGCCTGCCTGGCGCTGGCACATGCTTTTGAAAGCCCAAGGTCTGAACGAGCCGTTCTGGCGCGTCCTGCGGCTCACATGGGTCGGCTACTTCACCGCCTTGGTCCTACCCGGCGCGGCGGGCGGCGACCTGGCGAAGGGCTACTTCATGCTCCGCCTACAGCCCGAAGCCCGCGTCCGCGCCCTCTCGACGGTGCTTGTGGATCGGTTGCTTGGCGTTTACAGTCTGCTGTTGCTGGCCACTTTGGCCATTGGTTGGATGTTCTGGCAGGGAACCCTGCCGCCTTTGGTCGGGACAATCGCGGGCACGACGCTTTCGCTCTTTTTGGGGACGACAGCGGCTGCCGCGGCACTGTGGTTACGGCCGTCTCGGCGGCTGCTCCTGGCCGTGTTTCCACGCACGTGGAAGCAGGCCTTCGCGGAAACCATGGACTTGTACCAGGCCCGGCTCCGCTGTTTGTTCGCCTGCTTGCTGCTGTCCGTGCTGAGCAATACTCTGGCGGTGCTCTCGTTGGCCGGGGCCGCCGAATGCGTTGGCAGCCAAGCACCGTTTGAAGCCGTTTTCCTTGCCGGGCCGCTGGTGGTGTTATCCAACTGTCTGCCGCTCAGCCCCGGCGGCATCGGGGTGGCCGAAGCCGCGTCCGAGGGGTTGTTCGGCGCGTTCGGCGTTTCTGGCGGTGCCGAGATGATGCTGCTCGTCCGCATTACCATCGCCTTACTATCGGTTCCCGGCTGTTTCTGGATGACCACGGAGCGCCCCGCAGGGCGACGAGTTCGCGCTTAGGGACGGGCTCCAACCTTTTCGGTGCTACGCAGAATGTCCCCAATGTCCAGTTCGATCTTATCTCTTTACTCTTGGTGAGTAGTCGGTTTCTACCTGCACTTTCCGGAAAAATATTGCAGAAGGGTGGCGTGAAGTTCGGGTAGCGAAGAGCCGGAGCCCCCTGCCAAGATGTTGTTGCGAAACGACATCCGCAAGGAGATCCGGCGATGCC
>JBBRLG010000496.1:0-5531 GCA_038231495.1 Gemmatales bacterium
GCCGGGGAAGGTGAGTTGGCCCTGGTCGAGGAGGGCCTGCTTCCAGTTGCGGATGAGGTTCTCGCTGAGGCCGAGGGAGCGTGCGGCCTCGGCGACGGAGTAGCCTTGCTCGGTGACGAGCTTGACGGCTTCGGTCTTGAACTCGGGAGTGTAGGTGCGTCGCGTTCGAGCCATGATGGACCTCCTAGGGTGAGTATACACCCTTAACTGGGTGTCCACCATTCATGGGGAAGTCCACCCTACCCCCCCTTCGTAAGGGGGGAGTGAACGGTTACCACGCATTTTCCAGCGCACCTGCGGCCCAAACCCATTATGATAGGTTAGTGGTATCGACCACCGCCCTCCCGCCGAAAGTCTTCTTCCGTTGCCCGCCTTCGAGAGAACTCCATGAGCTTGCAGAACCTCGGACTGCTTGCCGGCCTTGCCGTAACGTTGTTCGCGCTGGCGAGACCGTCGCCCGCCGCCGACAAGAAGTGTACCGACGAGCAACTGAACCTCTTCGAGAAGGAAGCGCTGCCAGTCCTCGAAGCGAATTGTATCCGCTGCCACGGCCCCAACATGACCAAGGGCAAGCTGCGGCTCGATACGCGCGAAGGCGTACTCAAAGGCGGCAAGGTCGGACCGGCGGTGGCGCTCGACAGCCCGGAAGACAGTTCGCTGATCGAGGCCATCAACCACGGCGGCCTGAAGATGCCGCCCGACGGTAAGCTGGCGGCCAAGGACATCGACACCCTGACGCGCTGGGTCAAGGCCGGCGTACCGTGGAAACCCGGCGTCGTGGCCGGGGACAAGTACATCGCCGTCGGCGTCAAGATCACCGAGGAGTCGAAGAATTACTGGGCCTACAAACCCGTCCAGCACCCCGCGGTGCCGAAGGTCAAGAACAAGGAGTGGGTCCGCAACCCCGTCGATGCCTTTATCCTCGCCAAACTGGAGGCGAAGGGATTGACGCCGGCCCTGCCCGCGGAGCGCGCCGCCCTCCTCCGCCGGGCGACGTATGACCTGACCGGCTTGCCGCCGACGCCGGAGGAGGTGGACGCCTTCGTCAAGGACACCGCGGCGGCTGCGTACGAAAAATTGATCGACCGCCTGCTGGCGTCGCCGCACTACGGCGAAAAGTGGGGCCGGCACTGGCTCGACCTGGTGCGCTACGCCGAGACCAACGGCTACGAGCGCGACGGCCCCAAGCCGTTCGTCTGGCGCTACCGCGACTACATCATCCGGAGTTTCAACGAGGACAAGCCTTACGACCAATTCGTCAAGGAGCAGCTGGCCGGCGACGAGATGGACCGCGAGAACCCGGACAACGTCATCGCCACCGGCTTTTATCGCCTGGGTCTGTGGGACGACGAGCCGGCCGATCACGACCAGGCCCGCGCCGACGAGGTCGATGATCTCGTCGCCACCACGGCCCAGGTCTTCCTCGGCATGACCATGAACTGCGCCCGCTGTCACGACCACAAGATCGACCCGATCTTGCAGAAGGACTATTACGCGCTGGCCGCGTTCTTCCGCGACATTCAGCCCTACAGCAACAACCGCAACCCGCGGTCGCGCTCCAACCTCACCGCCCTGTCGTCGCCGCAGACGCGCGCGAAATATGAGAAGGAGTACATGGATCGCGAGGACCGCGTTACCGAATTGACGACAGCGCTGACGAAGATCGAGGACGCCGCAATCAAGAAGATGCCGGCGGAGGACCAGCGCGCCACCGAAGGGGCGACGCGCGCGCAGGTGCTCAAGATCAAGCTCAAGAATTACCTCACCGACGACCAGGCGAAAGAGTACGCCAAGCTCCGAACCGAGGTCGAGGACTTGCGCAAGAAGCCGGAGCCGCCGGAGCAACTGGCCCTGTCGGTCAACAACTGCCTGGTGAACCCGCCGGAGACGTTCGTGTTCGTGCGCGGCAACGCCCACGCACCGGCCGCGAAGGTGACGCCGGCCTTCCCGACGGTGCTCGGTGTCCCGGCACCGGTGATCCCGCCGCCGGCGAAGGACGCGCGGACGAGCGGTCGCCGCGGCGTGCTGGCCGACTGGATCGTGGCCAAGGACAACCCGCTCACGGCACGCGTCCTGGCCAACCGCCTTTGGCAGCACCATTTCGGCGTCGGCATCGTCGCCACGTCCAACGACTTCGGCAAGTTCGGCACCGGGCCGACGCACCCCGAGCTGCTCGACTGGCTTGCCACCGAAATCGTCGCTGGCGGCTGGAAATTGAAACGCATGCACAAACTCCTCATGCTATCGAGCAGTTATCAAATGTCGGCGCAGGCGAACCCCGACGGCTTGCGCGTGGACCCGGCGAACGCGCTGCTGTGGCGCTTCAACATGCGGCGGCTCACGGCGGAAGAGGTGCGCGACTCGATCCTGACGGTCAGCGGCCAGCTGAACCCGAAGATGGGCGGGCCGAGCGTGTACCCGCCGATCCCGAAGGAAGTGCTGGCCGGCCAGTCGGTGCCGGGTTCGGGCTGGAGCACGTCGCCGCCCGAAGAGGCGTCGCGCCGCAGCGTCTACGTTCACGTCAAGCGTTCGCTGCTGGTGCCGCTCCTGGCGCAGCACGACCAGGCGGACACGGATTCGAGTTGTCCGGTGCGCTTCACGACGACGGTGCCGACCCAGGCACTGGGGATGCTCAACGGCGCGTTCACCAACGAGCAGGCGGCAGCCTTTGCCGAGCGGCTGCGGCGCGACGCGCCCAACGACCTGGCGGCGCAGGTACGCCGGGCCGCCAGGCTGACTACCGGCGTCGCGCCGGCCGACGACAAGGTGCGACGCGACGTGGCATTCATCGAGGAGTTGCACGCGAAGGGCAAGCTGTCCGAGGCGGAGGCGCTCAAGAATTACTGCCTGCTGATTTTGAATACGAATGCGTTTATTTATCTGGATTAACGCAAGCGGCGAGCGGGGTCCGGCCCTTTTTGTCGAAGCGAGACGACCATGAGCGATTCACGTCAATTCTGCGGCCGCACGCGGCGCGAGTTCCTCTGGCAAACGGGCGGCGGCTTCGCCGGCGTGGCGCTGGCAGGCCTGTTGGGCGACGATTTCTTCGCCCGCCAGGCCGGTGCCGAGCCGCTGGGCAAATTCGTCAACCCGCTCGCCCCGAAGCAGCCGCACTTCAACCCCAAGGCCAAGTCGGTCATCTTCCTTTTCATGTACGGTGGGCCGAGCCACGTCGATACCTTCGACTACAAACCCAAGCTCTACGACCTCGACGGCAAGACGATCGAGGTCAAGACCTTTGGCCGCGGCGGCAAAAAGAACACCGGCCGCGTCGTCGGCCCCAAGTGGCAATTCAAGCCCTACGGCAAGTGCGGCAAGCTCGTTTCGGACCTGTTTCCGCACGTCGGCAGCTGCGTGGACGACCTGGCCTTCGTCCACTCGATGTACGCCGAGTCGCCGATCCACGGCTCGGCCATGCTCATGATGAACAGCGGCCGCATCCAGAGCGGCCACCCCTGCCTCGGCTCCTGGGTCAACTACGGCCTCGGCAGCGTCAACGAGGATTTGCCGGGTTTCGTGGTCATGCTCGACAAGACCGGCGGGCCGATCAGCGGTTCCAAAAACTGGTCGAGCGGCTACATGCCGGCCAGCTATCAGGGCACGGTCATCCGCGCCGACGCCACGCCAATCCACGACCTCGACCTGCCGCCCGGCATGACGCGCACGGCCCAGCGCGAACTGCTCGACCGCCTGCGCGAGAAGAACGAAGAGCATTTGGCAACCCGCGCCGACAACAGCGAGCTAAGCGCTCGCATCGCCAGTTACGAGCTGGCGTTCAAGATGCAGCAGCACGCGCCGGAGGCGGTCGATTTCTCCAAGGAGAGCGAGAAAACAAAGGAGTTGTACGGCATCGACCAGCCGCGGACCGCGGACTTCGGCCGTAAGTGTTTGCTGGCCCGGCGGCTGGTGGAGCGCGGCGTGCGCTTCATCCAGGTCTATTCCGGCGGCGCCCACAACGACGACAATTGGGACGCCCATTCGGACATCGTGAAAAACCACACGAAGCACGCCGGCAACACCGACAAGGCGGTCGCGGGCCTCTTGAAGGACCTGAAGCAGCGCGGCCTGCTCGACAGCACGCTGGTGGTGTGGGGCGGCGAGTTCGGCCGCCAGCCGACGGCGGAGTACGCGGAGGGCACGGGGCGCGACCACAACGCCTACGGCTTCACGATGTGGCTCGCGGGTGGCGGCATCAAGGGCGGCGTCAGCGTCGGCGAAACGGACGAGCTGGGCAGTACCGGCGTCAGCGACCGCTTCCACGTCAAGCACTTGCACGCGACCATTTTGAACCAGATGGGGCTGGAGCCGAACAACCTGTCCTATTTCTACAGCGGCCTCGATCAGAAGCTCGTCGGCGTCGAAGGCGCGGAGCCGATTCGGCAGATTATTTGAATAACCGGTAGTTCCCTCCGCGCGCAAGGACTCACCATGAACCGCACTCTCTCCGGCCTTTTTCTCCTCCTCGCCTGCTCCGTCAGTAGCGCGGCCCCCGCCGAACCCGAAGAGTTGAAAGCCCACGACGACCAGGTGTACAGCGTCGCGTTCAGCCCCGACGGCAAGTACCTCGCGACCGGCGGCTTTGACAACCTTGTGAAGGTGTGGGACTTCACCCAGCGCAAGGAACTGTTCAAGCTGACCGGCCACACCGGTCCGGTCTATTGCGTTGCCTTCAGCAAGGACGGCACAACCCTCGCCTCTTCCAGCGACGACAAGACGGTGCGGTTGTGGAACGTCGCCGACGGCAAGTTCCTCCGCGAGATCAAGGGCCACACCGGCATCGTCGATAGCGTCGCCTTCAGCCCCGACGGCAAAACGGTCGCGACGGGCAGCTCGATGCCGGACAAGACAGTGCGGCTGTGGAACGTCGCCGACGCCAAGGAGGTCAAGAACCTGGGCGCGCACGGCGGCTCGGTCTACTGTGTCGCGTTCAGCACGGACGGCAAATACCTGGCCAGCTGTGGCGGCGACAACCTTATTAAAGTGTGGGACGTGGCAGCGCAAAAAGAGTTGAAACAACTCAAGGGCCATACGCTGGGTGTAACCGCGGTGGTGTTCGCGCCGGACGACAAGACTCTCTACTCGTGCAGCCAGGACAAGACGCTACGGCACTGGGATTTTCTGAACGACGCGGAAGCGAAGTTGTTGCCGATTTTGAGCGGCAGCACGGTGGGGTTGTTGGGGTCGCCTTCGGGACAAGGCGCGCTGCTGGCGATTTCGCTGCCCGGCCCCCGCAAATCCGAATTGAAGAGCATGGGACCGACGCCGGACGACCTGTACGGCCTGGCGTTCTCGAAGGACGGTAAAGCCCTGGCGACCTGCGGCTACGCGGGCAACGTCACGTTGTGGAACCTGGCGGACGGTAAACCGCTCGTGACGCGCAAGCTGCCCCGGCCGCTCGCCATGTGCATCGCCTTCACGCCGGACGGCAAGGCGGTGGTCACGGGACACAAGAACGTGATTTATATTACACCCATCGGTGGGTAGAAAAGAACTGCCGCTGGCGGCTTAGCGCTCAGCCGCAAGCGGCGAAC
>JBBRLG010000497.1:0-5527 GCA_038231495.1 Gemmatales bacterium
CCCTACCCCCCCTTCGTAAGGGGGGGAGTGAACGGTTACACCCTTTTTTGTGCAAAGCCCCCCCCAAGGGGAGAGGGGAGCAAGAAAGGTGATATCCCTATTTGTTTGCCGCATGCCATTCTTCCCGGCGTCCGAACGCCCCTTGACGGCCCTCCGGGCGCGGGCTAGAAAAATAGGGTAGTTCGGAACCATGAATCGTTGACGGCCTGCGGCCCTGGGGTCTCAGGCATTTTTTATGTTCCTTCGCACCCGCACGGGCCGCCTCGCCACGGTTGGCTGCGTCTCCGCGACACCGGCGCCCGGCGGGGTAGGTGAATAGTAATGGGCGGCACCTGCGTCGTCGGTCTGCAATGGGGTGACGAGGCCAAGGGCAAGATCGTCGATCTGCTCACCGGCGATCACGATTTCGTCGTCCGCTACAACGGCGGGGCCAACGCCGGCCACACCGTCGTCAGCGGCGACCAAACCTTCAAACTGTCCCTGCTCCCCACCGGCGTCTTGCGGCCCAACGTCAAAGCCGTCATCGGCAACGGCGTCGTCGTCTACCCGCCGCGGTTCATCGAGGAGGTCGGCAACCTCCGCGCCGCCGGCATCCCGGTCGGCGACAACCTGTTGCTGAGCGACCACGCTCACGTCATCTTTCCCTACCACATCGAGGAAGAGCGGCTGAACGAGTCGTCGCCGTCCGGCGGGGCCCTCGGCACCACCGGCCGCGGCATCGGGCCGTGCTACCAGGACAAGGTCGGCCGCACCTGTGCCGTCCGCGTCGGCGAACTACTGTACCCCGACCATCTGCGCGCACGGCTGAAGGTCATCGTCGAGCGCAAGAACCGCATGTTGCGCGGCCTGTCGCCGGAGGCCCGCACCTTCGACGCCGAGGCGCTTTATCACGATTACCTGCAAACCGCCGCCGTGCTGCGGCCGCACATTGCCGACACCACCCGGCTGTTGCTCGACGCCGTGAAGCAGGGCAAACGCATCCTGTTCGAGGCGGCGCAGGGCAGCCTGCTCGACGTGGACCACGGGTCGTACCCTTACGTCACCAGCTCTAACAGCTCGACCACGGGCGTGTGGAGCGGTTCGGGCGTGCCGGCACGCTACCTGGACCGGGTCGTCGGCGTCATCAAGGCGTATGGCACGCGCGTCGGCAACGGCCCCTTCCCGACCGAGTTGACCGACGGCCCCGATGGCATCGGCGAACGCATCCGCAAGACGGGCCGCGAGTACGGCACGGTGACGGGCCGGCCGCGGCGCTGCGGCTGGTTCGACGCAGTGGCCACGCGCTACACCGCGGCGTTGGCCGGCACCGACGAGTTGGCCGTCATGCTGCTCGACGTGCTCAGCGGCCTGGACGAAATTCGCATTGCCACAACCTATGAGCTAGACGGCGAGCGGATCGACTACTTCCCCAGCGACGCCTTTCTGCTGGCGCGGTGCAAGCCGGTATACGAGACGCTGCCGGGCTGGCGCGAGGACGTGGCCGGGGCGAAAAAGCTGACCGACCTGCCCACGGCGGCGCGGCGCTATGTGGACCGGCTGGCGGAACTGCACTGTTTGCCGGTGTCGGTCGTCTCGGTCGGGCCGGACCGGGCGCAGACGATTTTCTGCCGGTGATATACCTCCGCTCTCCTCAAAAGGTGAGGGAAGTAAGACCGAAACACCAATCCCGACATCATGGATCAACCGCCGACCACCTCCCGATTCGACGCCGCCACGCTGGAGCGGTTGGCCGCGGCCGGCCTCGACCCGGCGCGATTGCCGGCCCACGTCGCCGTCATCATGGACGGCAACGGCCGTTGGGCACGGCAACGCGGCCTGCCGCGCGTCGAGGGCCACGCCCGCGGCGTCCATAGCGTTCGCGCCACCGTCGAAGAGTGCTGCGAGCTTGGCATCCGCCAGCTGACGCTGTATTGCTTCAGCAGCGAAAACTGGAAACGGCCGCAGAAAGAACTCGACTTCCTCATGACGCTGCTCGAACAGTACCTCATTGAGGAGCGGGCCGAAATCCTGCGCGAGAACATTCGCTTTTGCACCATCGGCCGCCGCGACGGCCTGTCGCCCGCCGTGCTCCGGCAGATCGACGAGAATATCCGGCTCAGTGCGCTTAACACCGGCCTGGTGCTGTGCCTGGCGATTAACTACGGCAGCCGTACCGAAATCGTGGACGCCTTTCGTAAGCTGGCGCAAGCGGTTCAACAAGGCATCCTCGACCCGGCCGCCATCGACGAAGCCGCGATCGGCAACGCCCTGGACACGGCGGGGATGCCCGACCCGGACTTGCTGATCCGCACGGCAGGCGAGATGCGCGTGAGCAATTTCCTTTTGTGGCAGATTTCGTATGCCGAACTGTGGGTTACGGAACGCTGCTGGCCGGACTTCGACCGCGACACCTTGCGGCAGGCGTTCCGCGACTATGCCCAACGGGAGCGGCGCTTCGGCGGGCTGAAGTGAATCGGCGTTCCCGGTCGGCGACTGAAGGGACGTTATTGCTTTCATGAAGCCCCCCGGCGGCGAGTATCAGACGCGCATCTGGATCGGCACCCTGATGGCCGCGCTCACGGCCGCCATGCTCGTCGCCGACCCCTGGCTGGCGGACTGGCACCCGTTTCTGCTGCTGTTCTTCCTCATCCTGGCCCCCCTCTCCTGCTCGGAACTGCTCGGCCTCCTGGGTCCGGGCCGCCGACCGCTGCCGTGGCTCTGCCATACCGGCGTACTGCTGCTCCTGCTCGGCAACTGGCCGGCCCACCTTTGGCGCGAGACCTACTGGCCTTTCCCCGACGCCTGGCAAACGTTGTTCCACCTGTTCGCGCTCGTAATCCTGGCCGCTTTTTGCGTCGAGATGGCGACGTTCCGCGAGCCGGGCGGTTCGGTCGCGCGCATCGCCCTGACGGTCTGGATCGTCGCCTACCTGGGCGTCCTGCCGAGTTTCCTGGCCCAACTACGCTGGCTGCCATCGTCGGAGGCGTACCCCGCGCGCGGCGTCACGGCGATGGCTTTGGCGATCTTCGTGCCCAAGGTCTGTGACATCGGTGCGTACTTCACCGGGCGTTTGCTGGGCCGCACGCCGATGACGCCGGTGCTCAGTCCTAAAAAGACCTGGGAGGGTCTGGCCGGCGGCCTGGCCCTGGCCACGCTGTTCGCCGTGACGCTGAACTATTTCTTCCCGGTGCTGCCCAACGCCCTGTTTGCCGCGGGCTTCGGTTTCACGGTGGGCAGCGCTGGCGTTCTGGGCGACCTGGCGGAATCGCTCGTCAAGCGCGACTGCCGGCAGAAGGACGCCTCGAAAATGCTGCCCGCCTTCGGCGGCGTGCTGGACGTGGTGGACTCAATCGTGTTCGCGGCGCC
This sequence comes from Gemmatales bacterium, assembly GCA_038231495.1. Taxonomy (GTDB): domain Bacteria; phylum Planctomycetota; class Planctomycetia; order Gemmatales; family Gemmataceae; genus JBBRLG01. Next base: position 3,346 of record JBBRLG010000497.1, read on the forward strand.
GGTGGCGTATTGGTGGCTGCGGTAAGTGCGCGGTGTCGGGTATTTGACGCCTCCGTGAACACGCCTTGAACTTCCCGTGTCGTTGCGTTATGCAAATCCCGCTGTTTTCACCCAGGGACCGACGATGAGTGAAGCGACCATTACCCTTGATAGCCGCGACGAAGCGATCCTGCTATTCGGCAGCCGCGACGCCTATTTGAAAGAGGTCCGCACCGCGCTCGGTGCCCAGCAGCTCGTCGGCCGCGGCGACCAGATCATCGTCAAGGGCACCGACGAACAGCTCGACTACGCCCAGCGCATTTTCGGGCAACTGCGTGCCATGCTTCGGCAACAGGGCAGCCTCACCGCCGAGGACGTGCGGACCGTCCTCGAAGTTGTGTTGCAGGGCGGCGAGCGCATCGGCCCCCAGGTCGAGAAGACGGCCGAGGGCGGCAACCGCTACATGCGGCCGCGCACCGACGGCCAGGCCCGCTACGTCCGTGCCATGCGCGAACACGACCTGACGGTCTGCATCGGCCCGGCCGGCACCGGCAAGACGTACCTCGCGGTCGGCATGGCGGTGAGCATGTTGCGCCAGGCCCAGGTGAAAAAGATCGTCCTGGTGCGGCCTGCGGTCGAGGCGGGCGAACGCCTCGGCTTCCTGCCCGGCGACCTCGTGGCCAAGGTCAATCCCTACCTGCGCCCGCTGTTCGACGCCCTCAACGACATGATGGAGTCGGACCAGGTCAAGCGCTACATGGAGAACGACATCATCGAGATCGTGCCTTTGGCGTATATGCGCGGTCGGGCGCAACCGCTGGCTAGTAAAGTTCTAACTCCCGCGGGTTTCCAACCGATTGGCTCGCTCCAGGCCGGAGATTTTGTCATCGGCTCCGACGGCCAGCCGACGCGGGTAGAAGGCGTTTTCCCACAAGGCATTCGAGAAGTCTATAAAGTCGTATTTACCGATGGGGCGGTCACTCGATGCTGTGGCGAGCATCTCTGGTCCGTCCACACGCGGGACGACAACCGCCGGGGGCACCCGCCGCGCGTGTTGGAGACGCGCGAGATGATCGGTAACTTGCGGTGCGGCCACTATCATCGCTTCGAGTTGCCGCTGCTGTCGCAACCCGTCGAGTTCTCCCGACAGGAGACGCCGCTCGATCCTTACGCGCTCGGCTTACTACTCGGTGATGGCTGTCTCACAGGCCAAACGACGCCCTCGTTTGCCACGGCCGACGTCGAGTTGGCCGGTGCCCTGGGAACCAGTCTCGGCAACGTCTTTGTCCGCTACAAGGGGGGCGTCGATTACATCCTGAATAAAAGCGATCGGTCACGAGGTCCGCGCCCTAATCCGGTTTCGGTGGCCTTGCGTGGATTGGGGCTGTTCGGTACGAGGTCGGCCACGAAGTTCGTCCCGGATCGTTACCTGTTCAACAGTTCGGACGTGCAACTCGCGCTGCTCCAAGGCCTCCTCGACACGGACGGAGGACCGGTCGTTCAAGCGGGTAGAACCTGCCGCATCCATTATTGCACCACCTCGCCGCGCTTGCGTGACGACGTATTGTTTCTGGTGCGTTCACTCGGCGGGTTGGCCACGTGCCGCATTCGCGCGGCCGCAGGGCGAACGCCGGGATGCGCGAAGGGTCGCCCGGTGCTATACCGTTCGGACGCCTTTGTCCTCGACATCCGGCTTCCCCCCGATGTCCGGCCGTTCCGACTGGTGCGGAAAGCGGAGCGCTACCAGGCGACGGGCGGTGGCCGACCAATGCGCTATGTCCAGGCCATTGAGGCTGACGGCGAGGAAGAAACGGTTTGCATCCGCGTGGCAGCCCCGGATTCTTTGTACGTCACCGATGACTTTATTCTCACGCACAACACTTTGAACCAGGCCGTCATCATCCTGGACGAAGGCCAAAACACGACCGTGCCGCAGATGAAGATGTTCCTGACGCGCATGGGCAACGGCTCGAAAATCATCGTGACGGGCGACGTGACGCAAGTGGATCTGCCGAAGCAGACGCGCAGCGGCCTGATCGACGCGGTGCAGCGCTTGCGCGACGTGGAACGGATTGCGATCGTCCATCTGGACGAGAACGACATCGTGCGCAATCCGTTGGTTCAGCTCATCCTGCGGGCCTACGAGGACGACCGGCCCCGCAAGAAAAAGGAGTGGAAGTCGGGTGGCGGGTGGCGGGTGGCG
>JBBRLG010000498.1:0-5509 GCA_038231495.1 Gemmatales bacterium
ACTGGCGTAACGCGCCCGGCGGCACCACGGTGTCGTTGTTCAGGAAGAAAAGAAAACGGCCGCGCGCCCGCGCGGCCGCCTGATTGTTGGCGCGGGCGAAGCCGACGTTGGTACTGTTGCGGATCAGGACGACGCGGTGGAAACAGCGCGCCACCATCGCGGCGGCGCCGTCGGTCGAGGCGTTGTCAACGACGATGATTTCGAGACGCAGTTTTTGCAGCGCCGGTCTGAGCGATTGGAGACACGCGCGGAGCATGGCCCGGCAGTTCCAGTTGACGATGCACACTGATACGACCGGACGGCGACGAGTCCGGCGGCGGACGGGCCGCTGTTGCTCCGGCCGGGGGGGGAACATGGTGGCCTCGGGTTCTGCAAAGCCGCAAGCGGCTAAACGGGGACGGGTTCGCGTTTTCTCTGCGTCCGCGGCGTCTCGGCGCTTACCTTTTTCGCCGGCCGGTTGAGGCACTCGCTGTGCCAGCGGTCGCGCTCCAGGTACGGCGCGAACGGACGGTGGCCGCAAAACCAACTCCCCACGCGGTAGCACAAACGCCGCTTCCACGGCAACGGCATGCGGGCGTAATGATTCATGCGCGTCTGGTAATGCGCATACTCCGCGTCGGTGATCGCGGGCCGGCCTTCACGGAACGCCAGCGACCAGACGCCGCCGGGCCGCGTCGCCGGGCCGTGCGTGCCGATGATCTTGCTCGGATAGTCTTCCAGGAGCATCTTGAACGCTTCCGGTGTGAAGCGCCAATAGTCGTTCGGGTGCGGGTGGATGTGGAAATAAAACGGGCTGCTGACCAGCAGCACGCCGTCGGGCCGTAGTACGCGCTGGATTTCCGCGAAGCCGCGCCAGAAGTGGGCCACGTGCTCGAACGTCTCCAGCGCCAGTACGGTGCCGAACGAGGCGTCGGGGTACGGCAACTCCTCGACGTTCGCGATCTCATCGACGCCGGGGCCGGAGCGCACGTCGATGCCGGTGTAGCGTCGGCCCGGAAACAGGGAGCGCAGGTCCGCGATGGGGGCTTGGCCGTCGCACTGGTAGGAGCCGACTTCGAGGACGGGTCCGGGCAGGGCAAAGGTTTCGGTGACGGCGCGCGCCAGGCCGCGGATGAACGGGTTCATGCGTTCCTCGGTGGAAAGGCCACGGGTGACGGGGACCCAGGGGAAAGCTAAGTAGCACCGGCGGCGGGGTGGTGTCAATACAGGGTGGTTGGGTGTGGCAAATCTTTCGGGGAGCGAAACGCTTCTTGCCCTCTTCCCCGAGGTGCGAGGAGAGCCATTCAGCGACCAAGGCAGCTTTTTCGCGTGCGCCAGCGTCCGCTGGCGCACGCGAAGGACACCCCGTTTTTGCTTTGGCAAGGGTCGCCTTTTTCGTGGCGAGGGTCGAGATTGGCGAGGGTCGATCTGGCTTCGTTCGCGATGCGTAAGAGCATACTGAAAAAGGGTTTACGGCTGTCTTGCGGAAAGCGTTTGCGCAAAAGCGGTTCGACCCTCGCCATATGTTGATTGGCTTGGCTAGGGTCGGACCGGCCCGGTCGTCATCCAAAGGGCTCGCGGTTGGACAACGATTGGCTCGCACGGCGGGGCGGACGACTCCCCCGGCGACCACCCCACGGGCCAGAAAGTTTTGCCACACCCTGGTAACTTGGCGGTTGCGGTTCGCGTTGTGTACAAACGGACCACGGGCTAGAATGCCGCGACGCACGTTCCGCACCCGTCGCTTTCCGTCGCCGAATCTCTTCGACCGTGGAGGACGCTCTACCGTGGCGCTTCCCGTGCTGCTCGCGAAACTGCTCATCCGCCTCGGCGTCGCCCGGCACCTACCCGGCGTGCGCCGGCGGCTCAACGGCGGGGCCGATTTCCTGCCCTATTACAGCAACCGCCTGCTCGCCTCGCCGCTGGACGCCCTGCCCGCCGCGGCGGGGTTCCTCCAGCGGCACGGCCCGGATGTGCTCGACCTGGCGCTGGGTACGCCGCGCTTCGACCTGGCCCCCTCCACCAGCACCAAACTGCCCGCCGATCGCCGCGGTTGGCCGCCGGTCGCGGGGCTGCCGGAGTTGCGCGCTGCCGTCGCCGCCAAGCTGCTCGCCGACAATTGCCTCGCCGTCAATCCCGACGATGAAATCCTCATCACCGCCGGCGCCCTCGGCGCGGTCTCGACCGCCCTCGACGCCTTCGTCAACCCCGGCGACGGCGTCGTGCTGCTCGACCCGACCTCGCCGCTCTACCCGTTGCTGGCGCGCACGCGCGGGGCGCGCCTCCGTTGGCTGACGACGTGGACCGAGGACGGTCGGACGCGCTTTCGCCTGGACCACCTGGCGCGGGCGTTGAGTGGCGCCCGGCTGCTCATCCTGTCCTCGCCGGGCAACCCGACAGGCGGGGTCGTCGCGCCGGAGGATTTGGAGCAAATCGTCTGGTGGGCCGACCGTCACGACGTGCTGGTACTCAGCGACGAGGTTTTCGAGCGCTACCACCACGACACCGAACCCGTCAGCATCGGCACGCTGCCGCGCGCCCGCAACCGTACCCTGACCGCCGGCAGCGTGAGCAAGGGTCACGGCCTGGCGTCGGCGCGCGTCGGCTGGCTGGCCGGCAACCGCCACCTGTTGTTGCCCTGCCTGGCAACCGCCGCGCTGCGCACGCCCTTCGTGCCGACGCTGTGCCAGCAGGTCGCGCTGACGGCCTTGCAGAGCGACTGCGGCCCGTTCGAGGAGGTGCGCCGCGCGCTGGCCGCGCGCCGCCGTTACGTTTTCGAGCGGTTGCGGAATCTGGACTTAAACCCCGCCTGGCCGGCGGGCGCGTTTTTCTTCTGGGTGCCGGTGTGGCAGACGGGTCTTGGCGGTCGCACGTTCGCCGACGAGTTGCTGCGCGACCACAACGTCCTGGTTACGCCCGGCGACCTGTTCGGGCCGAGCGGGGCGGGCCACGTTCGCCTGAGTTACGCGACGGAGGAGGGCCGGTTGCAGGAAGCGCTGAACCGCCTGACGGCGTTCGTGCAAGGTCTACGCGGCCAGCGACAATCGGCTTCGGAGTCGATACGACAAGCGGCGTGAAAGATCGGGTGTCGGGTGTCGGAAGACGAGGAAAACAAAATAGCTGTCAGCTATTAGCTGTCAGCCATTTCGACCCCCGACGCCCGACACCCGACACCCGATCTTTCAGCACTTTCGCCGCTGACAATACTGCAAATACAGGCGTTCGAGCGTCGTCAATTCCATGCCCGCTTTGACGGGGTTGGCCGGCGTGTAATTGAGCAGGCGGATCAGCCCGTGGCCGGCGTCGTCCACGTCGATGAGGTTGATGCAGCCGGCGTCCTGCTCCAGAATGCCCAGGCCGGAGTACGGCAGACCCAGGACGTGCGCCAGCAGCATGCGGTTAACCACGCCGTGGGCCACGATCAACATTTGCACCCATTTCGGGTCGGCGACCAGTTCCTGGTAGCACAGCAAAACGCGGTCGCGCAGCGAGGCGAACGTCTCGCCGTCGAGGAAGCGCGTCGTCGGTTCCAGGTCGTTCGCCAGCGCACCAAGGAAAAGGCGCTCGATCTCGTCGGGCGTCTTCTGGGCGAGGTCGGCAAGGCGGCCCGGTTCGATCTCGCGCAGCTCGTGGCGGTTCTCTACAATAAGATTGCGCTGGTGGACGACGAGGTTGGCCGTCTCGACGCTGCGGGCGAGGCAGCTGGCGATGACGCGGTCGAGCGGCACCTGGGCCAGCTCGCGGGCGGCGTCCTGGGCCTGCATCCGGCCCTCGGCATTGAGCGGCACCGTGTCGAGGCGGTAGGGCTGGCCGACCGCGTCGAAATAGTCCACCTCGCCGTGCCGCATCAGGTAGATGCGCCGCCGACGGGTGCCGATCCACTTTTGCGTCGCTCGCGTGCCCATGGCTGACCACGATCCTTCCGGGTCGCACCGCCCGTTGACCTTCGCCGCCCCGCGGGAAACACCGCCATGCCCACCATAACGGATTTTCTCACACGGCTGGAAACTTTTCTCGGTCAAAAGACACAATCGTCGGTCCACGTCCTCGCCGCACGGCCGCTAGCCGGCGGTGCCAGCCGCGACACCTGGGGCATCGACGCCCACGTCGCCGCCGGCCCGGAGGCGGGCAAACACTCCTACGTCCTGCGCCGCGACCACGCCGGCACCATCACCGACGACGCCCTGAGCCGCGAACAAGAATTTCGCCTGCTCGAAGTCGTCTGCCGGGCCGGCGTCCTCGTTCCGCGGCCGCGCTGGCTGTGTACCGACCCCGCCGTCCTCGGCGCGCCCTTCCTCGTCATGGACCGCCTCGAAGGGGAGGCCGTGGGCCGCCGCGTGGTGCGCGACGCCACGCTCGCGGCCGCGCGGGCCAAGCTGCCCCGGCAAATGGGCGAACAACTCGCCGCCATTCATGCCGTGAGCCGCACGCCCGGCCTGGAGTTTCTGCCGCACCCCGACGCCACGCAATCGCCCGCGGCCGCCGCGCTGGAGCAGGCCGCTCAGCAGCTTTGGCGGCTCGGCGAACCGCACCCGGTGCTGGAACTGGCCCTGCGCTGGCTGCGCAAACACGCCCCGGCCTGTCCGGAATTAGTGCTGGTCCACGGCGACTACCGGCTGGGCAATTTGATGGTCGGCCCCGAAGGCCTGGTGGGCGTGTTCGACTGGGAGTTCGCGCACCTCGGCGACCCGGCGGAAGACCTGGCCTGGCCGTGCGTCCGCTCGTGGCGCTTTGGGCACGACCACCTGCGCCTGGCGGGGATCGGGTCACCCGACGAGTTCCTGACGGCATACCGCGACAAGAGCGGCCGCACGGTGGACGCCTTTCGCCTGCGTTACTGGGAAATCATGGGCAACTTCCGCTGGGCGGTCGGCTGCATCGCCCAGGCGGACCGGCACCTGTCGGGCCAAACCGCGAACATCGAATTCGCGAGCCTGGGCCGGCGCACGGCTGAGATGGAATTGGAACTGCTCGATTTGATCGCGCTCAACCCGTGAGGGAGGCAAGGCCATGACGGACCGTCCAACCGCGGCGGAACTGGTCGAGGCGGTACGGCACCTGCTCGAAGTGGAGGTAATCCCGGCGCTGTCCGACGTGCGTCTGCGTTTCCAAACGCTGGTGGCCGCGAACGTGCTGTCGATCGTCGGCCGTGAATTGGGCACGGCGGAAGTGGACGTGCGCCTGCACTGGGACAAGCTGGCGACGCTTTTGGGCCGCACCGAGCCGCCGCCGGCGCACACGCGCGACTGGCACGCGGCAGTCCGGCAGCTCAACGACGACCTGTGCCAGCGCATCCGGGCCGGCGATTACGACGACCCGGCGCGCTTCCTCGACCTACTGAACCAACTCCGACCGCTCGTCGTGCGCAAGCTCGAAATCGCAAACCCGCGGTTCCTGGCGGCGTATCAGCCGGGGTAAGTCGGGCGTCGGAGAAGATCGGGTGTCGGGGGTCGGGGGTCGGCATTGGCGGAAAGCTAATAGCTGACAGCTAACAGCTATTTTGATTCCCTCTTCTTCCGACACCCGACCC
>JBBRLG010000499.1:0-5509 GCA_038231495.1 Gemmatales bacterium
CCACGCCTTTGTCCGCCCACGGCGACACCAGCAAGGCCGGCACGCGCACGCCAAGGCGGTCGAAGCTGTACTCTTGCGTGTGGGCGTCCGGAACCACGGCGTCGGGCGGTGAAACGTGGTCGTAAAAGCCGCCGTGCTCGTCGTACAGCACGACCAGGAGCGTGGACCGCCAAAGCCCTTCGTTCTTCCGCAAGGCGTTGTAGACCTGGCCGAGAAGCGCCTGGGCCTTCATGGTTGAATGGGGCGGATGGTCGTCGTTCTGGCCGGGCCAATAGTAAGACGGCTCAATGAAGCTATACGCCGGGAAGTTCTGCTCCGGACCGGCGGCGTCACTGAAAAAGACGCTCATCCGGTTGTAACGCCGGGCGTTCTTGATCGATTGCTGGTGCGTGAGAACCAGGGATTGGGGAATGTCGCCGTGGTAAACCTTCCACGAGACGCCCCGCTCGTTCAACCGGTCGTAGATGGTGTCCTGGTCGTAATGCAGGAACAGGCCGGGGTCGCGCACCTCGTCCCAGAGGCCGCCCGGCATGAGGACCCGGCCTTTCGCCGTGCCGCTGTGGACGAAAAAGCGGTTCGTCCAGGTCGGTCCCGGCACCGACGAGAACCACTGATCGCAGACGGCGCTGCTCTGGGCCAGCTCGTCCAGGGCCGGCAGGACGCCCTTGTCGAAATACCCCATGATTTGCTGCCGTTGGTCGCCGGTCGTGCCCGGAAACGCCTTCGAGTAATCGAGGACGAAGCCCTGATTGCCGTCCGCGAGCTGCGCCAGGACGTTGACCGTTTCGTGGACGGGATCGGGGGTGACGCTCGTGGCGGTCGTCGGCAGTTGGGCGAAGGGCTTGCCGTCTTTATCGGGGTTGCTGCCGGGGTTCGCGGGGTTGATGCCTTCGCTATCCGGGTACAAGTCTCGACTGAGCCAACCGAGCATCTGATCGAAGGAGTGGTTCTCAAACATCAAGACGACGACGTGCTGGATCGGGCTTGTGGGCATAAGAGGACCTCCCTTGGGTGAATTATTGCGGCGTCGGCATTCGCTCTGGCATTGGCTGCTACCTAATTCGGATCAAGTTACCATAGAACCGGGGTAATGGAAAGGCTTACGCTTCGGGTTCGTGTCAGTTTCCACCGCGGGCAGTCTAGCCGCGTTCACGGGGCTTGCCGCTCCGCCCAGGGCGTGGAAACGCTTTCGCTCTCCCCGTCGCCGAGGTATGATAACACTCGGCGGCGCGGACCCTTGTACCCTAACCGAAACGCCCGGCACCATGCGCGACCTGCTTGCGGAACTGACGGCCACCTTGCGACACGGGCGTCGCTGCGTCTACTGCACCATCGTGGAGACGCGCGGCTCGACGCCGCAGAAGGCTGGGGCCGGCATGCTCGTCCTGGCCGACGGCTCGCAACTCGGCACCCTCGGCGGCGGCTGCGTCGAGGCGGAAGTGCGGCAGCGGGCCTTGCACGTCCTCAACGTGCCGGACGCCCGGCCCGAAATGATGACCTTCCACCTCGACGACAATTATGGCTGGGACGACGGCCTGATCTGCGGCGGCCGCATGAGCGTCCTCGCCGACCCACTGACCGCGCCGGCCATTGTGGATTATTACGCCCGCTTTCAGGCGCTGATCGAGCAAGGCCGGGGTGGTACCGAGGCGGTCCTGACCGCGGCCACTCCCGCGCACGGCCTCGGCGACCGCTTCCTCTTCGACGCCGGCGGTCAGGTAATTGCCCACACGGCCGACGGCCCCGTCCCGGAGTCTCTACGCCTCAACTTGAAACCGCTAGCGCAGCGGCCCGGTCCCTCCCTCACCCAGGGCGTGGCGTACCTGCCCGTTTTGCCGCGCGTGACGCTGGTGATCGTCGGGGCCGGGCACGTCGGCCAGGCGGTAGCGAAGCTGGCGGCGGAAGTGGATTTCGACGTGTGGGTGCTGGACGACCGCGACCGTTATTGCAGCCCGGAGCGTTTCCCGGCGGCGCAACGCCGTCTTGTCGGTGAGATTGGCGCGACGCTTCAGGCGGTCGTGCCGGAATTATCGCCGGCACACTTCTGTCTGATCGTGACGCGCGGCCACAGCCACGACGAAGAGGCGCTATACCACCTGGGGCGGTTGTTCGACCACCCTCCCGTTGCCGGCGCACCCGGCTACGTCGGTATGATCGGCAGCAAGCGCAAGATCAAAATGATATACGAAGACCTGGTCGCCAAGGGGGTCAGCCCGGCGGCGCTGGCACGGGTCCACGCGCCGCTCGGCCTGGAAATCGGCTCGCAGACGGTGCCGGAGATCGCGGTCAGCATCGTCGCGGAACTAATCGCCTGCCGCAACCTCGGCACGACGCAGGTGCCGCCGCGCAAGACGATCGTGCCGGAGACGACGCGCCCATGATCTTCGCCGTGGTGCCGGCGGGCGGCAAAAGCACGCGCATGGGCCGGCCCAAACTGAGTCTGCCATTCCGCGGCCGAACCGTGCTGGAATGCGTCCTCGACGCCCTGCGGCTCGGCGGCTGCGACGAAAGTCTCGTCGTCCTCGGCAACCAGGCTGCGGAGTTGGAACCGGTTGCACGGAAGGCTGGCGCGCACGTCTGCCTCCTGGAGGAGGACACGCCCGACATGCGGGCGACGGTCTTGGTCGGGCTGGCCTGGTTGGAACAACGTTTCCAACCGGGGGACGGCGACGCCTGGCTGCTGGTGCCTGCGGATCAGCCGACGCTCAATGCGGCCATTGTGTGCGCGGTGCGCCAGGCATTTCTTGCGCGACCGGATCAATCGATTGTCGTGCCGACCTGCGGGGGCAAACGCGGGCATCCCGTCATGTTGTCCTGGCGACACGTGCCGGGCATCCGGGCCCATCCGGCGGGAGAAGGGCTGAACACCTATCTGCGACGACACCAGGCGGAAACGCTGGAACTGCCGGTGGAAAGCCGGGCTGTTCTGGAAGACCTGGACACGCCCGGCGACTATGAGCGGTTAAACCGCTAACCGCTTGCGGCTTTGCGGGGTACGCAACGCCGCAAGCGGCAAAGCCTGCGACCGCTCCCCGTGGTTGTTTGACGGTCCTATAATATTGGGGTACGGTTAGGCGTACCATCGTGACCACTGCACGGGGGAGGGTTATTGCATGCCATTTCTGCCACCGGAACCCAACAGCTTTCCCCTGAACCTGTTCGCCGAGGACAACGCCGTCTTGCGCGCGGAACGCCGCTGGTGGGTGCTGCACACCAAGCCGCGCCAGGAAAAGAGTCTCGCCCGCCAGTTGCTCCAGGCGCAGGTGCCGTTCTACCTGCCGTTGATAGAACGCCGTTCACTTATCCGGGGCCGCATCCAGCACTCCCACGTCCCGTTGTTCGGCGGCTACCTCTTCCTGCTCGGCCAACGCGACGAGCGCGTGACGGCTTTGGCGACCAAGCGCGTCGTTCACACCCTGGAAGTGTCCGACCAGCGCACCCTCTGGGACGACCTGACGCAGGTGCATCGCCTCATCAATACGGGCGCGCCGATCACGCCGGAAGAGCGGCTCGAACCGGGGGCATTCGTGGAGATAACGCGCGGTTCGCTCGCCGGGCTGAAAGGTCGCATCGTCCGCGCCGCCACGGGCCGCCGCTTCGTGGTGCAGGTCAACTTCATCCACCGCGGCGCGTCCGTGCTGATCGACGACTTCAGCCTGATCGCGATTAAGGAGGAGTTGGAAGAGCCGGTGAAGGGCTAACAGAATTCACCGCAAAGCTTCGATGGGGTCCAGGCGCGACGCCTTCCACGCCGGGGAGTAGCCCAACACCAAGGCTCCGGTTGCCGGCACCAGCACCGACGCGACAATTGCGAGATCGGAATGTGCACCAGGCCGCGCAGGGTGGTGGGGGAAATGGCATCGGATCATTCTTGCTCTCTTCAGAGATTACTTGTTGATAGGGGGCAATGGTTTGCAATGAACTTTGGGATAGCCGATAGAATCGGACACGACCATGAGTACTGAGGTCAAGCGGAGGCGGTTGGAAATCGAAGCAATCGTCTTGGGTTATGCTATGAGCCGCATGGATGCCGGCTACCTGGAGTATCGAGGCATTAGCACCTGGAAGCGTGCTTTTGAACAGGCGGCGCAAGCGTTGACCATTCGTCCAGCGAGTTTGAAAAATCTTCGGGACGAATTCGACCCAGTACATGGCAATAGTCGCCAGGGGTGGCATCAACGGCCGCTCCGTCCAAACCGCCAACGGGTATTGGAGGACTTGAAAGACGTTAGCGACGACGCATTGATGGCCCTTGTGGATCGAATATTAGTCAGAGATGAGGTAGCCACAGCCGAAGCGATTGATTCCCTGGTTGCAACTCCTCGGACGGCTCACAACGTCGCGGAACGATTGCTTACGGGCCGGCGCGCCGAAGAACATTTCGTGGCGAATTCTCAAACTATCGCGGGCGTCAAGACTGAAGATTTGATCGATTGCAGAAACGCTGCGTGCGGGTTCGATTTCGGAGTAAGACTAAAGCCCACTGTTGGCATCGAAGTCAAAGGATTGAAGCGAAAAGCGGGGGATGTGCTATTTACCGATCGGGAATGGAGAGAAGCGAAAAACCGCCTGGATACTTATTGGCTCGTTATTGTCGGCAATATCGAATCTGAGCCGACATGCAAGTTTTTGACCAATCCATACAAGACACTCAAGCCGATTTGCTCGTACCAAGTAGCGGTTGCCGCAGTATGGCGTTCCCGAATTAGTGTCGCTGATTAAGCGTAAGGGGCCGTCCGGAAATTAGTGTTACAACTTCGCAGCTTTGACCAATAGGTTCGACCCTTCGAATACAGCGGAAAACGCTGGAGTTCTTCACAATCCGCCCAAGTTGATGCCAGCCGAAGTTGTGACACTAATTCCCGGACAGCCCCTAAGCGGGTAGTACAGCACACTGCTCTCCGGCCCCAATTCCGGTGATCTCAAGCCTCAACCACTTCTCAGGCTCAGTTACGGCTACAAGTGAGTTGAAGACACGGGAAAACTCTCTGAGTTCGATTTTCAGGTGGTGACTCCATCGAGCTTCCTGAGCTACAAATAGCCCGATTTTGCATGAAAACCGGCTGCCTAGATGGCCCAACCCTTCAATATTCCCCCAGTAAGCTCGATGGAGACACCACCGATTTTCAGACCATCCAACGTAAATTTGGCTCTCCATTCCAGTCGGTTTGCCACAAATGACTCAATTGACTCGCATACCATCTGACGGGGTGCGACATGTTCTGCGTGCTGCTTCGTGCCGATGTGAATCGAGCCTGGCACTAATAAGTAGACCCGCAGACCTTCTCGGACATTGCTAACACAATGCTCAAAGTAGTCCAAAGTTGGATCGGTCGTAACATAGAAGATCGTATCGCCGATCAGAAAATCGGTCGTGACTCCATCGAGCTTCCGCCCTTATCGGCCACTATCCGGAGGCGCTTTACCTTTTTCTTCCTTGCCGGGGGGAGCGAGTGGATACAGCGGGTAGCTCAGGATCTCCGTCATCGTCCAGGTCTTCGCGGTTAAA
>JBBRLG010000500.1:0-5490 GCA_038231495.1 Gemmatales bacterium
AACCGCGTACGCACGTCCGGCTTGTCCGCTTTGCCCGACTCGTCGAGGACGACCTTCCACGCCGTATCGCCCAGCACCGCGGCCCGCAAGCCGGGCCATTGATCCGCCTCAATGGCAATCAAATTGACGCCGTATGCGGCCAGGAACCCTTCCCAGCCTGTCCCGCCTCGCATCACGATCTGGCAATTTTGATAGTATTTCGGCGAAAACAGGTGGACGTGGGTGTAGAGCAGTACCGGCGTCTCCGGCGGCAGCGACCAGAGTAAATAGTCGCCCTGGGTTTCACTCGCGAAGACGCGGCCGTGGAAACGCTTTTCCGGTCCGTAAGCGGCCAACGTCTCAGTCAACTCCGGCAAGGAGGCGGTTTCGTCGGGTTTGCGTAGTTGCTCGGCCAATTGCCAGGGCGTCCCCAAAGACAGTGCCCGGTCGAGCGGCGTGGCGGTGCCGGTGACGAGCCACTGGCCCGGCGCGGACCAGAGCGCGATCACGCCGCCGAGGAGAAATGCGAGGATCGTCTTGCGGAAGCTCGGCACGTCCGCGGCGAACCGCCACGCCGGCGGCAGGCGCTCGGCGATGCTGCCCCAGAGCGGCATCAGCGTCCACGGCACCAGCATCAACCACCAGACCAGCATGCGCTGATGTAGCACGGCCTGCACCCCGAAGGCGGCCAGCAACGCGAGCGCACCGGGCGACAAAAACTTCTTGCTCACCAGTTGCGACAGCGGCAACGCACTCAGGGAAACGAGGTAAATCCAGAACGCCGGCCCCAGCTTGTGAAAGTCGATCGGCTGCCATTCCTCCATCTTCGCGACGTTGGCGTTATCGCCCATCTGCAACGTGTTCGAGAAGATGAAAGGGCCGTGCGGGTTGAGCAGGGCCACCGCGGCGGTTGACAGGAGCAAGGCCAGGAACAGCCGGCGCAAGGGCACGTCGGCCAGGAGGACGCCGGGCCGCAGCGTGCGCTCCGTGAAGTAAACGGTCGCCAAACGACCCAGGAACCAGGCGCCAATCAGCACCAATCCCAGGAGGTAGGAGCCGTGACAGTTCGCCCACACGGCCAGCAGGACCGGCAGGAACACCAGGGCGCGGCGGGACAGCACGTCGCGGCCGAGCACGAGCAGGACGCAGGCGAAGAACAGTTCGGCAAAGGCTTGCGGCCGCAAGATGGCGATGTGGCCGCTCGCCAGGAGCATAATAAAAAGCAGCCCGAGGCTCGCCACCGCCAGCGACTTGCTCAGGCGCCGCAGTGCCAGGAGCAGTACCACGAAGCGGGTAGCCAATGCCAGTAGGTGCAACGTGCGCAGCGCCTGGACGCCGCCTTCCCTGCGGTGCGTGGCGTCGCCGCCGGCCAGGAGTTCGCCGCCGTGGTACACGACGTACATGCCGGACTGGCACAGCCAGTAGGCGTGCAGGCCCGGCGGCCGCGGCTCGGCGAACGGGCTGAGGGGGTCGGCCGCGAGCTGGCCGTGCTGCACCATCCATTCGCCGAACTTCAGGTGGCCCCAAACGTCCGTGTGCCAGAGGGGGACGAAGCTGAGGAAGAAAAAGAACAGGCCGAGCAGCCCAACCAGGGCCACGTGGCCGTTGCGCAGATAATAAGGGGCCAGGGGCGAATGCGGGTCGCTGAAGTCCAGTCCCGCGCCCAGCACGGGAATGGTTTGCTCGGCCGGTTCAGGCGTGGCCGGGGCGGCGGGCGCGATCGGGTGCGGCTGGATCATGGCGAGAAGTCTCCCGGGTGCCAGGCGGCCGTCAGCTGGCCATTGGCGGTAGGCGACCGTGGCAAGCGCCAACGGATTTTCAACCGCGGAGGCGAGGCGGAGTTGCCAACCATTACTTATCGCGTCCGGCCCGCCCGGCCCTTCAACCGATCCAAGGTTTCCGCACCTTCGCCATCTCCGCCATTCGGCACAACCGCCATAATGTTCACGCCGCCGGCGGGTTCGTTCGCGAAAGAGGGCCGCGCGGACTTGTCAAAGGTTTCCGGGGGGGTGGAATAATTCGTTGCCGAACGACAAATATTGCAGCTGGAAAGAAGTTTAAGGCCAAGTTGCGCGCAGTAGCGCACCAAAAGCTATACGTCTTAACAGGTATAATTGTAGCAATCGTGCTGGTTGTATTGATGTACCCCCGGCAGAGTCTTCCTAAATTCCCCAGGCTGCATTGAGTCCCCATTTTGGATATGGATAATAAGACTCATGGTTTCTCTCCGGGAAAGACTCGCCCCAGAAGGCAATCTCACCTGACCGTGCGTTACGGTCAAAGATGGGGTGGCAGTCTAACACTACAGTAGAGAGGATGTGAGATTATGAAGCACCTGATGGCCAAGTTGTGGAACGATGATTGTGGCGCGTTGATCGCGGCCGAGTTTCTGTTCGTCGCGACGATTCTCGTTATCGGGATCATCGTCGGGTTGAGCGCGGTTCGCAGCGCGATCAACATCGAGTTGAGCGAGCTGGCGAACGCCTTCCTGGCGCTGAGCCAGGGCTACGCCTTTAGCGGCCAGAGCGGCTGCTGCGCGCAAACGGACGGCTCGCAAGCGATCGACACGCCGTCGCTCGTCCCGCAGACGCTGTGCATTCCGCCAGCTATCCCGTCGATCATCGATTTGCAGCCTTGCCTGTAAGTCGGATGAGGAATTAACCCACCGGCTAGAGAAAGCACTTCGGACCCTGAGATAGTGGCTCGGTTGGCCCGCTTCGGGTGCCGGCTTGTGGACATGGTCGTTGCAGAGTCTCACTACACCTTTCTGGCCGACCCGGTGCGTTAGTGCGAGCGCCTGAATGTGCCCGCTAACGTTCCGGGTCGGACTGGATTCTTTTTCCGGCTCGTTCCCTTTTTACCGTACGAAGGCCGCTCCCCCGGACCACCCGGCGGGCTGCGTCGGACCTGCCAAGCGGGAAGTATCAAGAAGGACGGCCGTCATCTTCGCGCACGGGATCGTCGGTCGTTAATTAGGTGATGATTGGGCACACCACCTCCGATAGTGGTGATGGGCCGATTGAACCTTCCGGTGCGACAGAGACCCGATTTCCCATGCACGCCGCCTTTTTCCCCGACCCGGTTTTCGGCTGGGCGTTCTATGTGGTGCTCATGGCACTGCTCGCCATCGCCGCGTACACCGACCTCCGCGCCCTGGTCATCCCCAAGCAGCTGACGTTGACGCTCCTCGGCCTCGGCCTGGCGGTCAACCTCATCCGCGGGGCCTGGCTCGGCGCGACCGGCGCTCCGGTGTGGTTGCTCGGCGAAGGCGGCAGCGGACTCGGCGCGCTGGACGGGGTGCTTTTCTCCCTGGCCGGTTTCGCCCTGGGTTTCGCCATCTTCTTCGTCCTGTGGGTGATGGGAGCCTGCGGCGGCGGGGACTTGAAACTGTTCGCGGCACTGGCGGCGTGGCTCGGGCCGAACCTGAGCATCATGGTGCTGATCGGCACCCTGGCCCTGGTGTTCGTCGTGTCCGCCTTCCGACTCGTCGCGAAGACCTCGAAAAAAGGCGTGTTTGCCGCGGTCCGACCCACGCCCGCCTTTAACCGGCCCACCGGTTCGGGCAAGGGGCCGATCCCGCGCTCGCGCCTCATCAGCTACGCCCTGCCCGTGGCGCTGGCCACCGCCTTCGTCGTGCTGTGGGTTCTGCGGGTCGATCTGCGCCTGAGCGCGCCCCCCGAAACGCCGAATGAGAGGGCCGAGATCCATGCACGTTAAACGAACCCCGGCCGCCCACCGCTGCACCGCCCGCAAGGGCAGCTTCACGCTCGAACTGCTGTTCGTGCTGCCGATCCTGTTGGCGGTCCTGCTCGGCACGATCGAGTTCAGCATGTTCGGCCTGGCCCGCCAGCAGGTGGTTGCGGCCAGCCGGGAGGGTGCCCGCGTCGCCGCCCTCGGCGGCAGCGAGCAGGACGTACAGCAGGCGGCGCAGCGGTTCCTGGGCAACGGCCAGCTGGCGAACGCCACGATCCAGGTCGGCATTACCGACATTACCGGCAACCCGATCCCCTCGGGGCAGCCGGTGCAGGTCACGGTGAGCGTGCCGGCCAACCTGGCGGCACCGGACCTGCTCGCTTTTATTGGGTTTAGCATCAAGAACGAAACGATCGCCGCCCAGACGGTCATGCGCAAGGAGTGATAGGCCGGTTCTAACGCCGGCCGCCGCAGTTCACGTTACGGTTCGCCCGGTTCGTGTTCCCAACCAGGGAAGGTGTTGCCGATTTGTAAGATCAGACAGCCGCCCCGATGCCGCCCGCGCTAACCCGGCGTGGCGGGCCTTGGACAGCCGTGCAGGCTATTCGCACCTTGAGAAAGAGTCACCCATGAGAGCCTCAACCTTGTTTGCCCTGACGGTTGCCATCCTGCTCGGATTGGCAACGGCCGTCACCCTGAAAGTCACCGGTGTTTTCGACAAGCCCGTCGCGCCGCCGCCCGTCGTCGAGGCGAAGCGGCCCGACGTCAACGTGCTCATCGCGGGCCGCAACCTCTTCAAGGGCAACCTCATCGACGCGCCCTGGGTCGGCCTCCGCCCCCTCCGCGCCGACGAGCTGAAACACTACGAAGAGCACAAGGACGAGTACCTGGCGCCGACCCCCGCCGCCGTCACCTTCCGCGTCGCGGCCAAGAACATCGAGGCGGATCGGCCGCTGCTGAAGTCCGACCTCGAAGACCTGGCCCAGCCGGAAAAGCTGAGCCACCGCCTGCTGCCCAACATGCGGGCGGTCAACGTCGCGGTGATGAAGGACGGCTCGGCCGGCGGTTTGATCCAGGTCGGCGAATGGGTGGACGTGCTGCTCACCACGTCGATCAGCTCCAGCGACGGCAGCGCCAACACGAAGACGGCAGGCATCGCCCACCGGCTGCGCGTGGTCGCCAAGCGGAACGGCCTTTTCAACGTCCTCGCGCCGCTGGCGGACGACAAGCCCGTCAACTTCACGCTGGAAGCCAACCCCTACCGCGCCACGCTGATCGAGTACTGCAAGACCAAGGGGACGCTGACCATCGTGCCGGTGTCGTTCTCCGAGCAGAAGAGTTTGGAAGAACGCCGGGCCGCCGCGCTGACGGACCTCGACAAGGGTTTCGAGGAGGTCAACTTCAAGGCGCCGTTCCCCTTTGAGAACAGCCTGGAATACCAGGACGAAGACGCCCGCATTGAGGGCGTGGTCAAGGGCGAAACCGGCGTCGGCACGAGCGACCTGGTTCGCATCTACTCGCTCAAGACGACGGCCCCGCCCCAGGCGGCGACGCGGATCATGCAGTTCAGCGGCGTCGATCGCAAGGCTTCGGCCCTGTTCGGCCCCAACGACGAGCCGCTTGACCTGGTCCGCGGCCAGGCAGTCGTGGTACCCCAGACGGTACCCGCCAGCTTCGTCGATGCATCGTTCAACCCGCCGGACGCGATTATCAAGAAGTGCAAGACCTGCGGAAAGCCCAAGCAGTAAGGTGCCACGCAGGATTGAGTTTGTCCGAGCCGCGACCGTAGCCGCAAGCGGCTCGCTTGCTGGCTTCTGC
>JBBRLG010000501.1:0-5476 GCA_038231495.1 Gemmatales bacterium
GCTGCGACGACCGAGGTGCCAGAGCGAAAAGCTCCGCCGCCGCGCAACGTCCCGCTAATTCAGAGCGAGAACGCGAAAGCACGCGAACTCGCGACGCTCGACGAGAAGTTCCTGCGGGACGTCGCGCACATGCCGCCCGTGGCGGCGAGCTACGTCCGACGACACCCGTGCCTGTCGGCAACGATGATGGAACAATGGCGTGTCGGCGTGCTGCCGCAAGACGGCGGCAGCGACAAGCGCGGCTGGTCGCTCCGAGGACAGCTGCTCTATCCGGTCCTGAGCGAAGACGGCAAATTGTTGGCGTGGACGGCACGAGATCCCCAATTCGAAGCCAAAGAACAAGCCTTCAACGCCCTCCTTCCTGAGCAGCGGGCGAAGGGAAAAAAGCCGTCCAAACACCGATTCCCTGTCGATTTCCACCGCGGCTTAGAACTCTTCGGCCAGCAGGCCGGCCGTCTCGACGAGCCGGGCTATCGGGATTCCATTGCCGCGAGCGGCGTCATTGTCGTCGAGGGTTTCAATGACGTGCTCGGTCTCGATGTCCTCGGCATCCCGGCGGTTGCAATCATGTCGAACAAGATCACCGAGCACCAGGTCGCGAAGGTGGTCCGGTTCGCGAAGAATCTTGCCGGTGGCAAGGTGACGCTGCTCTTCGATGCCGACGACGCTGGGGACGAGGGCGCCAAGGAAGCTCTCTGGCTCCTGACCCAACGCGGGCTCGACGTTCGCCTTGGCTGGAGCCGCTCGATGCACGGCGGGAAGTTTGCCGGACGGCAGCCCGAGAATCTTACCGACGAAGAGTGGGGACAAGCCATCCGGCCCACGATCCTGCGATCGTAACGGCGTCCGCCGTGCGCCGCACGGACACACCGGACGCTCTGTCGCATGGAAGCATGGAAATGGCATTGAGGCCGGCTGCTCGCCGGCCGCATGGACCGCTCCGCGGTCGTGACGCCGATGGGCGCATGGTGCCGGAGCCACGTCGCGACCCGACGAAGGTCGGGTGCGACCCCCACCCAGGCGCCGCGTCGGTCGCGAGGGAGCGAGTGCCAGCGTGTCGTCCTGTGGTGGGGGTCGCGGCGGAGGTCGCGACGTGGTCTCCCTGTTCGCATGGCACTCCTTGTGGCTTTCCCAAGCCACCTGAACGGTCGATCTCCGATCGCCTGGGGCTCGCCGCCTGATCGCCGTTGCGGGCGATTCTCCGGCGGGCGCGCGGCGAACCTTGACGCCGTTGTCGATTCGTGGCCGGACCGTTGCGCGCCCAACCTGACTATCCCCTTCGGCACTCTCTTTTTCTCTCGCATGGAAGTCTTGCGAGATACTCTCCTAAGGGACTCGCCAATCGAACATTTTCTCAAAAGCAGGCGGGCATCAGCCCGCAATCCCGGCTTTGTATTACAGATAGTATTTGTAGATAGCTTTGTAGGGCGTCCGGCGGGCGCTGGTTTTTCGGCTCTCCCAAGCCATCTTTGCAGGGTCAAGGCAGGGGTAAATGTCCGGCAAATGCCGATACTGCGTCCGGCAAATGCCGATACCAGAGCGCACATTGCGTCCGGCAAATGCCGATAGTGGTTCAGTGTTATTGGTGATTATGCACCACGCCCTCGGCCCTGCTCCTGCCCGGTCAACGACCACAGGGCGTACTCCGGAAACTGAAAATCGAGGCGCTCCATGCGTGCCAAGGTTGCTTCGCGGGCTGCCTCGTGCGACCGGTGCGGTTCCGTGACTTTGTAGAAAGCGAGGAGAGTCGCATACGTCTGTTCGTATTTCTGCCGCCCCTCCTCGGATTTCAAAAACGCCTCGAAAGCGGCGGCCTTTTCCTGCTGGTAATGTTGGCGCAGCTGTAATTCATCCGGTGCTGACGCCGTATGGTCACTTTCCCACTGCTTCTGCTGCTGGCGCTTTTCGTGCGCGTACATCCAATCGGGCAGCGTGCGGTTGTGCCGAATGCCGTCGATCAAGAAAGCCGCGGGCGAGACTTTGAAACCGCCGAAACCGCGCGGATGTTCGTGCATGGCAGCGTCGGCAATGCCCACCCAACGCTGGATCAAATTACGGCTGTGCGTTTTGAGAAGTCGGCGAATGCCTGGTTGGTCGACGCCGATCCGTTGCAGCGGCTCGTACAGTGGATCGTCCGTAATGACATTCTTTTGGCGCTGGCAGCGTTCGGACGCCGGCCGGCGGAAATACTCCCCTTCGTAGAACACGACGACGTAGGAGCCTTTGCCACGCTTCAGGAACAATTCCTTGGGGTCGGTCTGACCGCGGCCGAGCGCCAGCACCTGATGGTCCAAGAGTTCGCGAATGCAGTTCGTGAGATCGAATTTCCGCTTGCGGAGAGGGCGTAATGCGGAGAATCCGAGGCCGTTGATCGTCAGGTCATCGACACCGATGAACACCCGCTTGTTTCGCCAGAAGCGGTCCTTCAGTTTCAGGAACAAGCGCCGCGCTGCGGGGGTCAACTGGCGGTACAAGTCCAAGTCGAAGAGTAAGTTGCCTCCGGTGGCTTTGCAAAAGCGGAAGAAGGCGGGATTCCATTCGATCCGCCAGCAACGGTCATTGTCTATCTTCTCCCCTACTCCGCCGACGGTCGGCAGCAACAGGCTCAGAAACTGAAGAGCCACGTACTCGCGCTCCTGCGTTTGGGGATTGTAGAAGCCGGTGTTCTGGTAACTCGTGAGGGCAAGGCGCACCAGCGACTCTTTCAGTTCCGAGTACTGCGAGCCGCCGGTGTCCAACCCCAGGTGCCGGAGCATCCAGTAGGGCGTCGCAAGGAGTACAGGCTCCGCGTCCTTGCGTGCAAGCGTTGCGCCGAGCAATCCCCAGAGGATGAGTTCGTCGATGGGCTGAAGTCCTGAGGCGGCCCGGACGGTCACGGTCGCCTTCGCGCGCCCGCCGGAGGTTGCGAAGGTAAAGCCGGTCTCGAACGCGTTGCCGGGA
The DNA here is from genome assembly GCA_038231495.1 of Gemmatales bacterium. Classification (GTDB taxonomy): domain Bacteria; phylum Planctomycetota; class Planctomycetia; order Gemmatales; family Gemmataceae; genus JBBRLG01. Next base: position 2,941 of record JBBRLG010000501.1, read on the forward strand.
AGCTTGCCGCCGTCGAGCGGCCAGAGTGCCGTCTCCAGAAGGGAGAGTTGGGCAATCCCCTCGCGCTCGATGCCCGGGAGGCGATACCGCTTCGACGTAGCCACGGTGGTGCTGCCGGCGATGGCTTCGGTGGTCATCATGGTTGGTCACGAGCATTCCGGGCGGACGGGGGAGCTGTCAAGGCGATGGCGTCGTCGGTCTCAGTGCGGTTGCGATGGAACGTGCGCAGGCTTTGATGCGAGGGAGCTACGAGAAGAATCGGGAAAAGAACGTCCGCTTCGGTTTGGTGGTCTTCGACGCGACGTTATTCCCGTTCACCGGTGGAGCGGCATTTGTACGTTTCGGCTTGCGGGGCTCGGCCGGATTTGTTTCTCTTCCGTTCGTCAAGGCAAGGCGCTGCTGGAGGGCGCCCATCAGGATATTGCCTTCTCGCAATCGCTCGCTCAGGCCGCTGACAAGTTCCATCTGCTTGGAGATGAGTTCCGACTGCTGGATAATCTGCTGATTCTTGATGTCCAATTCGCGCCGCAGCATTGCCAACAACTCCCCGTCCGCATGGGCTGATGAACGTGGCCCCGAAGGCACGGCCTCTTTCTCGGACGCTGCTTCAGCGGGCAGTTCCCGACGCATCAACTCCTCGCTCAAGCGCCAGGCAAAGTTCTCGCCTTTCATCCGCAGTGCCACGACGTCTTCAACGCTCGGCTGGATGTGCGATCGATCAGGGTGATCGTTGCCCTTGATGATTGGGTAAAGCACACGGCGAATGGAACTCGGCGATCGGCCGGTGAGTCGTGCCGCTTCGTTGACGGTGAGAAAGGGAGGCATTGGAGGGGAGGGGAGTGCCGCCCAGCGTACCACCCAGGAGTGATTTCGCAATGGGTTTCCGACAGCATCCCTGGTCGGGTACCTTGAACCAATTTGGCGACGGACCAGCACCATGCAAATCCGCTTCCGAACGGCTTGCCAGCCGCGGCAGGGAAACGGTGGCGGAACCCGTCCGAGAAAACTCCGCGCTCGCAGATGGCACCATCGCACGACAACCTTCAAGGAAGGTTGCCAGAGTTGGGTTGCGCAGCGGTTCCAAGGAAGAGGTTCGGGACGACGTTATCGCTAACACAAGCGGATACCAAGGGCATTACGAGAAGTTACTGAAATGCTTCCGTCCTTGATCGTCATGGCCGGCGGCAACGCGCAATCTAAGTTCGAGTTTCGCACATTTTGGGCAGTCTCGGGCGACCGGGCTGCTGGTAGTGGAATGCATTGAAAGCAGCAGGCTTTGCTTGATGGCGCAGCGCCGAAACTTCGGCGCACAGGCATTTGTTCAGTAGGATTTATTGCGACTCCGGTTCGCCCCCAGAGGTCGTAGTAATTGGAAAGCACGCGGTCTGCTGTGATTTCGCGCATTTCGCCGCCTCGAAAATGTGCGAAACTCGAACTAAGGTCTCCGACGCAACGGAGCACCTGGCGCTATTCAGTAGTTTCCCTGAAAATCTATCTATTCGCCCTTAGCAGAGCTATTAGCGCACCGGACCCGCGCTGGTTCACGCGGGCGATTCCGCTTACAGCTGTTCGTCGAGTTTTCTGCCCATCCGGGGCTGTGCCGTGGTTCACATAGTCACCTCCGGCCGGTCTCACTTCCCGGCTTTCTCGTCCTCTTCCAGCCAGACCGCCAGACAGCGCTGTATTTCTCCCCGGTGCTGGCGTAGCAGCCGCTCCACGTCCAGTACGCTCGGCCGCACCTTGCGCGGATTCCAGGGCGGGTGCAACCACCAAGCGTCGCCGCACTTTTCCTCCAACTGGAACTGCAACAGCCGTAGGGCCGTCAGCGTCACGAACAACACCTGGGTCGTCCGCAAGATCGGCTTCTTGGTCCAGGCCCGGCATTCCTCCCAGCCCAGGCGCTGCTTCAAGTCGCGGAAGCCGTCTTCCTGGCGGAAACGCGCGCAGAACAACTCCACCACTTGCAGGCCCGTGAGGTCCGGGGCACTGGTTACCAGCGTGAAGCGCTGGCGGTAGCCTTCGACCTCGGCCACCACGGCCTTGACCGGCGTCTGGTGTCCCAGCACCCGCCACAGGCACACCACCTCCTTCCAGCGCACGCGCCGTCGCCGCCCGTACAGAAAGGCGTAGCCCTCGTGCCACGGGCCCGGCCAACGGCCCCCTTGGCGGGGCGGCGACAACGGCCGGCCCCACTTCGGCGTCGGCCCCCGTTGCCCCGGCCGCCGCCGGGACGGCGGCAGCGCACACAGCCGGGCATCGTGCCGCAGGCGCGTCAGGACCTCGACGCGCGGCTGCTGCGGGTCGTCGGGTCGGACCAGCGGCCGCACCACGCTGCCCAAAGCGAAACCGCCGTCGCACACCAGCAAATGCGGGCCCGGCCGCTCGCGTGCCTGCTGCCGGGCCCGTTCGACCAGCCGTTCGCACTTGGTCCGGAACACCTCCCCGGCCGGCAACTGCGTCTGGCGGCAGTAGAGCCGGCCGGCCACCGGCATAAACCACGCCGGCTGGTCGGGGTTCTCCAGCAACGCGCCGAGCA
>JBBRLG010000502.1:0-5466 GCA_038231495.1 Gemmatales bacterium
GAGGAGCCTGGCGATGCGGTTGTTGGGGTCCTTGATGGCGTCGGCCACGACCGGGCCGTTGGTGAGGGCGAGCACCGGCCCGAGCATCATGCTGCCGGTGCGCTCGCACTCGCAGGCACTCTCGCGCGGCGGCTTGCCGAACAGGCTCAGGAAACCACCCGGCACGTCCACGGTCGAGTCGAGGAGCTGTGCCGCCCGCGCACCGGCCGGCAGGCCCGGTAGCCGACTCACCGACCCGGTCGCGCGGTAGATCGCATCGTACAGCACCTCGGCAGGCAGCCGGCGGGCGATGGCGTGGGAGTAGTTGATCTCGTCGTCGCGATTCCACTCGGTCGTCGCCATCGAGTGCTGGTAGACGCGCGACTTGCAGATGGTCTTTATCATCTGCTGTGCGTTGAAGCCGCCGACGATAAATTCCGTCGTGAGGCGGTCGAGCAATTTCGGATTGGTCGGCGGGTTGCCGGCACGGATGTCGTCGATCGGCTCGATGATGCCGGTGCCGAGCAGGTAGGCCCACAAGCGGTTGACGTAGCTGCGGGCGAAATAGGGGTTTTCCTTCGACGTGAGCCAGTGGGCCAGCTGTTCGCGGCGCGGTGCCGTCGTCGGCGCGAGGTCCTTGATCGTGTAGGGGAACTTCGGCGGCGCGACGACGCCGGTGCGGAGATGCGTCACTTCGCCATCTTTTTTGTCCGTAATATCTTCGACTAACGGCACCGCGACCTCGACGTTCGTGCCGCCGACCTTTTGACCCTTGTACTTGGGATCCTCCACGCGATTGATCTGCGCGAAGAAAGCGGACATTTGATAATACTGGTCCTGCGTCCAGCGCTCGAACGGGTGGTCGTGGCACTTGTTGCAGTTGAACCGTGTCGCGAGGAACAACTGCGTGGTGTTCTCCATCGTGCCTTCGGGGTCGCGCAAAATCTTGTAGTAGCTGGCCGGCGGGTTATCGACGTTCGAGCCGCTCGCGGTGAGGATTTCGTAGACGAACTTGTCGTACGGCTTGTTCTTGGCGACCGCCTCGCGGATGTAGTTGCGGAAGGCGTTGGCCCCCGGTTCGCCGAGGAATTTGCGGTTGACTTGCAGCAAGTCGGCCCACTTGTTCGTCCACTGGTCGATGAACTCCGGGCTGCCGACGAGTTGATCTACCAGGGAGTCGCGCTTGACGCGCTCCGGCCGCTTGTCCTCGATAAAGGCCCGGACCTGTTCGGCCTGCGGCGGCAGCCCGGTCAGGTCGAGGTACAGTCGGCGAATGAACTCGCCGTCGGTGCAGACGCCGCTGGCCTGCACCTTGACCTGGCGCAATTTCTCATAAACCAGAGTGTCAATGTAGTTGTATTCCGGCGGCTGGTTCCAGGCAAAGCCCTTGCGGTCGCCCATGACGACGAGCGTGGCGGCGGTGTACGAGCCTTCGTAGCGAATCATGACGTTCGCCTCGCCACGGCGGACGGCGGTGACGGTGCCCTGGCGGTCGGTCGTGGCGACGTCCGTGTTACTGCTTTCAATGAAGGCTTCGGCGGTCACGTCGCGCACCGTGCCGTCGGCAAAGGTCGCGTAGACGGCGACTTGTTGCTTCATGCCGGGCAGCGGGATGACCGCGCCCTTGGGCTGAATATCGACGCTGGTGACGCGCGGGCTGGCGAGGTCGAGCTTGACGCCGGCCGCGATCCAGGCGCGGAGCAGTTCGTAATACGGTTCGCCCGGTTTCATCAAGACGCCGCCGACGTGCGGCACCGCGCCGGACGTTTTCAGGAGCATCAGGCTGGTGTCCGGGGCGGCGCGGTTGAAGCGCCGGCCTTCGAGGTCGTCGGTCAGGGCGCGGTGGTCGAGGATCGGGTCGTAGCCGCGCAGCGACAGCTTGAAGCCGTTCTTGCCTTCCTGCGCGCCGTGGCAGGTGCCGGCGTTGCAGCCGACGCGCGACAGGGTCGGCATCACGTCGCGGATAAAGCTGACCGGATACTTGTCCTTTTGCCCGGCTACCTTGACCGGCACCGAGGCCGTTTGCCCGGCGAGCGTAAACTTCAGCGTGCCGTCGCCGTCCGCCAGCGGGCGCACCTGGCCGGTTGGCGTGACCTTCACGAGGCTGTCCGGCTTCTCGATCGTGGCCATGCGCGTCACGTCGATGCGCTCGCCGGTTTCGAGTTGTCCGATCAGGATGAGCTGCGCGTATTCAAACGGCGACTTGAGGGTGACGCTGGCCGGCTGAGCCTCGATCTTGACGAGCTTGGCCCCGTCCGGCAGTTTCTCTTGCGCCCGCGCGGCGTTAAGACCGACGAACAACAGGCTGCTGCCAACGGCAAACAGCATTGAGCGCGTCACGAACCGGAGAGGGAATCTCATGTTTATTCTCGCGATGGTTCCGTTGCAATTCTAATTCTCAAGCGCCTCAGCGCTCCGACCAAACTACTGCTTTTTCGTGGCCAGCGGCACGCCGACGAATTCTTTAATAACCTTGCCGGTCGCCGGATCACTCAGGCGGACCATGCCGTCAAAGCCCGCCGAGGCGATCTTCTTGCCGTCCGGCGCAAAGGCCAGGCTGTAAACCGGACCTGGCTCGCCTTCCAGCTTGGAAACGACCTTGGCCGTCGCGGTCTCGTACACCCAGAGCTGGCCCTTGCCGTCCAGACTGCTACCGGCGGCGAACTGGCTGCCGTCGGCGTTGAATTCGATCGTGAAGATGCGGCCCGCCATCGCGGGGTACTCGCGAATCTTGTTGAAATCGTCGCCGATGACGCGCTTCTTGGTGCGGTGCATCTGGTAGAGGCGAGGCATGCCGTCGGCTCCGCCGATGGCCAACTCATCATACCACTTCTCAGTTGTGTCGGTGCCGGCAACCGTATTCTTCACCTTGGTGTCGTTCTTCTGCGGGTTGCGGGCCACCGCCGTCAGACCGCCCTTGAGCGCGCCGGGCGTAATGCTCGTGACGTTGTCGATGAACCGCTGCGTGGCCACCTCGGTCAGCTTCACCGAGCGGTCGCGGCTGATCGACACCAGGTACGTCGAGTCCTTGGAAAACGTCGTACCCAACACCCAGTCGCTGTGGGCGCCCTGAAAGAGGATTTGTAACCCGGTGGCAGCGTCGAAGGCACGCAGGGCATTGTCGGCGCAGCCGACGGCGATCTTGGTGCCGTCGTGCGACCAGCTGAGGCCGTAAAGCGTGTCGAACGTCACGGAGATCGACTGCTTGAGCTTTTTCTTCTCCACGTCCCAAATTTGAATCTCGCCGAACCGGCCCGGCGAACCGCCCGCCATCGCCAACAGCTTGCCGTCCGGCGAAAACGCGAGCGCCTGGATGCGCTCCGACAGGCCGATCAGCCGGGCGATCAACCCGGAGCCGTCGCCCTTGTGCAACAGGATTTCGTGGTAGCCCGACACCGCGATCGTGCTGCCGTCGGGCGAATACGCCAGCGCGCTAATTACCGGCGGCAGTTCGTAAGCCGGCGGGTGTTTTTCATCGACGAGTTGCTGTGCGTTGGGCGGCGTGTCGTCCTTCGCGCCGGCAGCGATCCACTTCTTGATCTTGGCGATCTCGGCGGTCGGCAGGGGGTCCAGACCCTTGGGCATGGCGGTCTTGCCATCCTTGGTCGGCTGAATTTGATCGACGATGAAGCTCTTTTCGACCAAGCCGGGGACGAGACCAGGCTGCATACGCTCGCCGTTCTTGAGCATGTCGGCGTAACTCGTCATAACGAAGCCGCCGAGCGGCTTGGCGGGCTGGTGGCAGCCCTGGCAGTGCTGGGCAAAGATCGGGCGGATGTCCTTGTAGTAGCTGACCGGGGCGTCGGCATCCGCTTGCTTTGGGGCGGGATCGGCGGCACGGACCAAGGATGACCCCGCCAGGGGCAGCAGCACGCCGGCCAGCAGCAACGGTCGAAACAACGTCATGGAGAGTACCTCACGGGTGCAAGACCGGCGATCGCGTCGGGTGGTCGTTTCCGGATAACCGCTGGCGGCGACAATAAAAAGGCAGCGAGGCAGGCGGGCGGCGGGTATGACCTAATTTAAGCAGTCCGGCCGTCGGGATGCAACCATTTTCTGGAAAGAAACGAACTCCGGGGGCGCGGACCCTTTGCTTATGGACTGCGATTGAATGCGACTCCGGCGCTCGTTACGCTTTACGGGGCAGTTGGAATCGATACCACCCTTTATCGATACCACCCTTTGAGGCAAGCAAAAGGACGAATGCCAACACCGACCGGCGATCAGGTCATGGCCATTGCGCATGCTGACGAGTCCCGCGTGTATCGGAATCTGTCCGCGTACCGCATTCAACTCGTGCTGGAAGCCGACGGTTGGCACGTGGATTACGAACTGAAAGACGCAAGGCTAAAAGGCGGGGGACCGCACTACGTCATTGATGCCAACACGGGAGTTGTGCTGTCGAAGCGGCATGAGCAATAGGGCGGGTGAACGGGAGCCGGGTGAAAGGGGCCGGGCACGTTTGTTTTGGTCACCTCTTCAATAGGAAACGTGCCGTTCCCCTTTGATCCCCCCAGTTGCCTGCGAACCTCACCGGCACCCCAGGCGTCTAGGAAGGAATCGCATTGAGCAGGCAACAGATGAGGGAGAGGAGATACCGATGGCAGCAATCACGCTCGGCAAGGCGCTCAAGATCAAGAACCGCCTGGCCGGTCGGCTGGCGAAGGTCCAGGTTGACATCCAGGCGTTCAACAGCATCCCGGAGAGCCAGACCGGTCAGGTCAATGTCCCTGCCCTGGTGCAGACCCGTGAGGAACTGGTCGGGGCGTTGGTGAGCCTAAAGACGGCGATCAACGAGGCCAACCGGGAGACCCAGCGGGACATCTACGACCTGGCCGAGAAGAAGGGAACGGTCCAGTTCCTTGCCGGGGTCAACACCCGGCACGGCCCGCTGCCCGCCGTCTACCCGTCCACGACCGAGATCAACTACGTCGCCGCCTTGAAGAAGGCGGACGTGGACGGCATGGTGGCCGGGCTGGAGAAGGAGATCGACCAGTTGCAGGACCGGCTCGACCAGTTCAACCACGACCGCAAGATCGAGGTTGACGGTCGCATCCTTGAACTGGCGTCTTGAACCACACGGCTGGCATGTGGGTAGGGTGAAGACGGAGGAACCCAAAATCTTTCCCTTGATAGGAAAACCTTCTGCCGATCCTGAATGTCAAAATGCAAGGTTCTTTGGCTCAAGGCGCAACCCGCAAGGCGCAAGACTCGTCTCTTCCTGATTTGCTTTGTTCGCTGCCAGCCGTGCCATTCATGCAAACGCCCCCGGCGTGATTGTCCGGGGGCGTTTCTTTGCGCTTCCAGGATCCTGACGGGAATCAAAGGGGACGGGCACGAATGGCATTAACTTTAGGAGAAAACGCGGCGAGGCCCAAGCGGGGAGGGAAGGGGGGGGGGGCGGGGTGCAAACCAATTATATGGGGCCCGGGGTTTGCGGGGGGGGGGGGGCGGGGCGCGAAAATAAAATTTTAAATGAAAAAGGGA
>JBBRLG010000503.1:0-5461 GCA_038231495.1 Gemmatales bacterium
CCGCTTGCGGAGCCAGCAAGCGGGCCGCTTGCGGCTACGGCGACCACCCCACGGTCCCGAAACAGTTGCCACACCCTACGACCGCGCCATCGCTTCCGCCGCTTGCTTGGCAATCACGGTCGTTCCCTCCGCCGCCAGTAGCGACCGGATCGGCTCAACGGTTCAAGAAGTTCAACCAGTAGGTCAGCTCGGCCGTCTTGGCCGGGCGGAACAGGATGTCGAGGTAGGCTTCGCGCACCCAGCGGGCGGGGTTGCCGGCCGCGTCGAGCGACTTGTTGTAATACTCGACCGAGCCCACGAAGCCGGAGTTGATGTCCTCCGTCGTGCCACCCGCGTTGAAGACGTCCACCCAGAACTTCAAGCCCTTGTCGTCTGCCGGCCGCTCCAGCAGGGTCAGGTAGGTGTCCGACACGCGGTTTTGCAGCCGCTCCAGGCTGGTCGTGAAACCCAGGGCCACCAGCCCCGGGTTCACGCCCATCGCCAACTGGCCCAGCCAGTACGCCTTGCCGTTGGCGTCCGGGGCGCGAGCCAGCAGGTCCTGGTAGATGCCGTCGATCCAGGCGGGTCCAACGCTGCCGAAGCGACCGATGTATTCTTTGGAGTTGATGAAGCCGGCCTCGATCTGCTCCTGCTTTAAGCCCTTGGTGTGGTCATTTTGGTACGCCTTCATCTGATCGACCCAGGACGTGACCTCGTCGTCGGAAGGCTGCCGCCGCAAGTAGAGGTCGTAGGCGGCGCGCACGAACTGCTGGTAGTGTTCGTCGCTGGTGCCGAAGCCGATGCCGGCTTTCTGCAAGGTTTCGAGTTTCGGCGTCGCGTTGGGCGTTTGCGGCAGTTGGTAGTCCACAATCGTGACCGTCGTGGCGACTCCCGACCCCAGGCCGGCGCCGGTCGGCACGCCCAGCGTCACGACGAACGACTTGTCCCGGTCAACGGTGTTGTCGGTGGGGACGGTGAACGCTACGGTCTTCTGCGTGTCGCCGGGATTGAACGTGAGCGTGCCCGTCGTTGGACCGGTGAAGTCGGCGCCGGCCACGGCCTGGTTCTTGGTCCGGACGCCGGTGGCGGCGGCAACGTCGTAGCGAACCGTGGCGGTGCCGTCGGTGCCGCCGGCGCGGGTGACGACCAGGCTGATCGTCCCGCTCTTTTCGTCGATGCGGTATGTCGGAGCGGCAAACGCAAGCACCTGGTTCGGTTGACCACCGCCGCCGTTACCGCCGCCGTTACCGCCGCCGCCACCGCCGCCGCCGTTACCGCCGCCGCCGTTGCCCTGGCCGCCCGGCTCCTTGATGGTGAGCGTGTGGGTGCCGACGGCACCAACAATGATGCCGGCGGAGCCGGGGTCGATCGTGAAAATGGCCTTCTTTTCGGTCTCCGTGGGCCCATCGTCGGTAACGGTGATGCGGAAACTGTCGGTCGTTTGGCCCTTCAGGATGCCGACGGTGAAGGGGGCAATGTTGAAGTCCTTGACCGTGTAGTCGAAGGCCGGCGGGGGCATTCCGGGGTCGTTGAGGATGGCGTTGCCGGAGAAGGTGATCTGGGGGAAGAGGTCCTGCGGTGCGGGTGCCGACAGCTGAATGGTGACGACGAATTCCCGGGTGTCCCCTTCGGTCGCGTCTTGCGCGGCCACGGTGAAATTCGCCGTCACCGCCGCGGGCGGCACGTCGTCCACGCTAATGGTGGCCGTGGCGACCGCGGTGCTCAGGGGGGAAGCACCGCCGGTCGTGGAGGCGTCGTCGACAAACCCGTTGCTTTGCTCGAACGTGCCGGTAAGGTCCCAGGCCCGGAAGGTGAACGTGGCCGTCCCCACGAAGTTGTTGCCCGGCACGAAGCGGACGCGCGTGCTGGGACCGCCACCTACCAGGAACCGCGCCTGGGTGTTCGACGGCGTACCGAGGTCTTGCCACTTCGCGCCGGTGTCGACGGTGAATTGCCACTTGCCCTTGGCGTTGTCGGCCCCAACAATCGCGATCCCCTGACCGTCCGCCTGGTCGTTGTCGAGGAAGGCGAGGGCGCCGCCGCTGGTAATCAGGTCCAGCACGGCCGTGCCGATGCTGTTGCCGGTGTTCTTGCTGACGGCCGTCACGGTAAACGGGGCGGCGGGGTCGAGCACCGGAGCGCTGTTGGTGATGCTCACCAGCACGCGACTGGTGGCCGTCGGGCTGGGGTTGGCCCCGGCGACGGCCGTGAAGGTGACGAGGCGCGTGACCGACCGCTGCCGGGGCGCCGTGTTGGTGTAGACGACGGAACGCAGCACCTGCTGGTAGTCGGCCCGCGGTGCGGTGCCCGTGATGGTTAGCACACCCGTCATGGTGTTGTTAGGCCCTGGCACCACCGAGTAAGCGATCTTGTTGGCGGTGATGGCGCCGCTGGGCGTGGCGGTCAGCAACTCTGCGGTGCCGTTCTGCACGTTCGTGATGGTGACGGTCGCCTTGTCCCAGTTGGCCGGCCCGGTGACGACCAGCGGCGGGGCGACGGTGATAGGCCCCTGGCCCTCGACAAACGTGGTCTGATAGTCGATGCCCGCCGCCGGCCCGTTCAGATCGATCAGCGGCGCCTGGGGGTTGGCCGGTATGGTAATCGTGCTCGTGGCCAGAACGCTGTTGCTAATGCCGTCGTTGACGAAAACTCGCAGGACTCGTGCGGTGGGGTTCGGGTCGGCGGCGGTGTCCGAGAACGTGACCGTGCGCAACACCTGTTGATAATTGGCTACCGTGTCGATCCCCGATAGCGTCAAAACGTTATTCTGGAACGACTTCGTGATGGCGGTGCCGGTCACGTCGGCGTCAAGCGTTTCGGCAGCCCCGTCCCGCGCCAGGAAGTTCGAGACCGAGGCCCCGACCAGGTTCGTCGAGTCGGCGTCGGTCACCGTCATCGCGGCGTCCGCGATCGCGACCTGGGTGGCGCCCTGGGCCAACGCGACCGTGTTGTTGTTGCCGGCGGCCGGGCCGTTGAGATCGACCACGGGGGCAAAGTTGCCCGCGGCGTCGCTGATGCCCGCCGCCGTCCAGACCCCCCGGCCCGCCGTCGCCGCGACGATCAGGTTGGCCGTCGGGTCGTAGGTGATGTCGTTCACCTTCACGTGCGGCAGTCCGGTGCCGAACGAGACCCAATTGCCGTTGGGGCCGGCGTTGTCCGTGGCGAACACGCCGGCACCGCTGGCGTCGGTGGAAAAGCCGGCGATGAACACGACTTCGTCGCCCGCCTTGGTGGGATCGCGGCCGAAGATGGTAATTGGCCCCATCGCGCTCGTCAGGTTCTTCAGGTTGCCGGTGATCTTTTCCCAGGTCGCACCCTTGTCCACCGAACGGTATACGTCGTCGTTGGCGTCGGCGACGTAGACCCGCTGCCAGTCGTCGGGATCGACCGCGATGCTGACGATTTGGGAGATGCCCGGAAAGGCGGTCAACCGCGTGAACGGGCCGTCGATCTTTTCGCGGAGCAGGATGACCGGGTCGAATTTCACCTGGTCCGAGGCGGCCACGTACAGGATGCCGGGATCGCTTTGATTGTTGAGCCGGCCGCCGTAGACGACGCCGCCACTTAAAAGGCTGCCCGCGATGGAGCCGATGTCGGCCCCCAGGCTCAGCGGCGTCACGGTGTTGCCCTGGTCCAGCGACTCGAACAGCTTCGGCACCGGTTTGTTCGTCGCGGGATCGACGGCGGCGCGACCCGTGTCGTAAACCAGCAGCCGTTTCGCATCGACGCTGTTGAGCGCGAGCTTCTTGGAGAAGCTCGGCCCGGGCTCCAACTTCTTGTTGGTGTCGGTCCGCGTCAGCGTTAGCCGGGGCGTTTCCACGACGTTGTTGGCGGCGTCGCGCGTCTGACGGGTGAAGTCGTCGTTGGACTGAGTGTGGTAATAGGCGACGACCGAGCCGGGGGTGGACGTGGTGTCGATGCGGACGGTGATGCCGTCCTGGCTCGTGATCGCCGTGGCGGCGGGACTGCCCGGCGTATTCTGCCGCGCGGTGCCGGTGTCCTGGAGCGAAGCCTGGACGACGCCGTTCAGCGCGTCGTAGGCGGCCGTGTACACGTTGGCGGCGCGCAGGTTGCTATTGAGACCTTGCCAAACCCGTTTCGTGGGATCGTCGGGGTTGGTGAGCCTCCAGACGCCGCCGTCGTCGCCCTGCAGGAGGTTGCCCGCCGCGTCGAAGGTTTCCGTGCGCGGATCGACGTAGGTGAAACTGCCGTCGCTGCCCCGACTGTAGGTCTTCCACTGCTGTTTCGGGTCGGCGACGCTGGCATCGCCCCGAACACTATTCCCGATGCCGCCCACGAAAACAACATTGGGATTGGTGGGGTGGGCGGCGAGGAAGGAACGGCTGCCGTCGAACGCCGCGCCGCCCAGGTCGGCGCCGTTCTCATCGACGATAGGCCCCATCGCCTTCCAGGTCGTGCCCTGGTCCGTCGAGCGGTAAACGCTCGTCAGGTCGGTCTGGCCGGCGCCGAAGACGAGGCCGGCGTAAACGACGTTGTTTCCGGGGCTGTTGTGGGTCGCCAGCAAGATGCGCGCGGTACCGGTCACGGCCTGGTTGTTGGCGACGTTGACCAACTGGCCGTTGTTCGTCTGGGACCAATTGACGCCGCCGTCGGCGGATACGAAGACGCCCGTGCCGGCGGCGGCCGCGTAGAACCGATTGGCGTTGCTGGGGTCGGCGACGAGGTCCGAGATCCTCGTCGCCGCGGCGGGGATGCCCGCGACCTTGTTCCAGGTGGCACCACCGTCGGCGCTGCGGAAAAGGCCACTGTCCAGCGTGGCCGCCAGCAGCACCGCGCCGCCGTTAAGCGTTGTGACGACGACTTTCGGGAGCCGCTCGTTCCCGAGCGTTTGCCCGCCCAGCAGCGCAAAGGTCGGCGTGGCCAGGGCGTTGGTAATCTTCAGGACGCCGCCGAGGCCGTTGCCGATAGGGGTGGCGGCGAAGAGCGTGTTGCCGCTTGGGTCGTTGGGATCGACCTTGAGGTCGGCTATGGTGAGGTTCGGAGCGGCGTCGGTGATCGGCGTCCAGTCCGGCACCGCGGCGTTCGCGTTCGTGGTTCGCCAAACGCCGCCGAACTCCGAGCCGGCGAAAAGGAGGTTGGGCTTTGCCGGGATCGTGGCCAGCGCCGTGAAGGCCCCCACATAGACGCCGGCGGGATCAACCGGCTGGTTGGGAATGAAGGAGGGGAACGAAAATCCGCCAGGCCCCTGTTCGACCCAGGTCGGATTGGCCAGCGCCGGCACGAGGCGGTCTTCGAGGCATTCCAGCAGCAACCCCGGGCGTCGCCGCTTCCGGCCGCGGACGGGCCGTGTGGCCGCAGAGGTGCTGGGGCGAAAGATCCCGCGTATCCAGGAAGGCATCATGAGGAGAATCCTTAATAATGGTTGATTTTAGGTAAGAGCGTCCGACAAAGCTGCCGGTAATGTCTCCGATTGCGTGATCCAGGCGAGCGTCGCGGCGTAAGCCCGACGTGGATTTCAGCC
>JBBRLG010000504.1:0-5454 GCA_038231495.1 Gemmatales bacterium
AGCCGCAGTCATGGTCAGGATTGCCGACAGTGCTAGCAGGGATCGCAGCATGGGGAAACCTCCCACCAGGAGAAATTCTTGGGGTAACCGTTCACCGGCATCAACTGCTCCCCCCCTTGCGAAGGGGGGGTAGGGGGGGTAAGAACGATTAAAGTACTCGGTCATGGCGCTCTTTTCACCCCCCCTACCCCCCCTTCGTAAGGGGGGGAGTGAACGGTTACTAACCTCATTCGTACTCGTAACCGACGTGGAACGTGACGCGCCCGTCCGCCAGCCGGCGGATGTTCGTAATGTGGACGGGCAGCCCGCCGCCCAGCTGCGAACGACTCGACGGTATCGTGTACGGCGTAAACGCGTTGTTCGCCTTGCTCGGGAACGGCACCGAACCCAGGAACACGCCCGGACCGGCGGGCCCTTCGACGCCGTGCGACTCTTCCAGGATCGGCCGGTTGTTCACCACGCGCCAGACCAGCAAGCCCTCGGCCGGCAGGTCCTGGTCGAAACCCTTCTTGCGGCGGTTTTCCAGCAACAGGTACTCGCTGCCGTCCGCCTTGACCAGCACCTTGAGGCACTCCTTCGGCGAATCTTCAACCGGCGCCAGGATCAGTTTCTGCTTGACCGTCGGGTCGATGACGGTGGGCTTGAGCCAGCCGAGCTGCTCCTTGGACCAGGCGGAGAAGTGTTGGGGCCGGCCCTTGCCGAGCTGGTTCGACATGGCACACCAGACGCCCAAGCCTTCCGAACCGGGGTTTTCCGGCCGGGCGTACAGGTCCGGCAGGCCGAGCATGTGGCCGAACTCGTGGCACATGACGCTGATGTTCTCCATGCGCTCGCCGCCCTCGTCCGTGATGAAGTAGGACCAGCGCTTGCTGTCGTGGTTCATGCTGGCGCGGTGCGGCCAGAACAGCCCGCCGCGGTTGGTCTGCACCCGGCCGCCGGCGTAGACGAAGAAGAGGCCGTCCAAATCCTTCAGCGCGTCCTTGCCGTCGCGCACGACCAGCTTGTCCAGCGCCTCGGACAGGAGCGCCGTCTTGTTGCCGCCCGACGCCGCCTCGTATTCCGAGCGCTTCTTGCCGGCTTCCACCCAGTTGAACACCTTGCCCTCGACCTTGAGGCTGGCGTACGACTGCTCCACGTAGTAGTCGTTGAGGCTGCCGAAAACGTCCTGGCCCGTGGCGTTTTTCTTGTCCTTGTAAGTGCTGCGGCTGAACAGGGAGTCATCCCAATCCTTGCCGGCGATCTTCTCGTTGTGCTTCACGTCCGGGAATTCGATGCACACCACGCCGAGGTGGTAGACTTCCTTCTGCCAGTAAGCGCCGATGCGGTTGTCCCAGTTGCGGCCGCGCGGGTTGTTGTTGTCCTCTTCACCCAGCGTCACCTTGAGGTCCACTTCCTTCTCGGCCAGGAGGAGCGTCAACGTCACCACGTCGCCGGGCTTTCGCTCGGACAACACCTCGTTGAGCTTGGCCGTGTCGGGCAGCGGCACGCCGTCGATCTTGCGGACCATCTCGCCGACTTTAAGCTTGGCCTTGTCCGCCGGCGAGCCGGTCGTGATCTGGCTGATCGGAATGCCCTCGCCTTCCTTGGGTTCGCCGAGTCGCAAGCCGAGGAGGGCGCGCTTCGCCGAGACGCTCATCGGCCGGCTGGTGGCACCGAGGGTCGCGGTCAACTCCAGCGGCTTGTCCTGGCGCAGCACGGCCAATTTGAGCGCTTCGCCGGGTGCCCGGGATTGGACCAGTTCGCGGAAGACCTCGGCGTTCTCGACTTCCTTGTCGCCGACGCGGACCACCACGTCGCCGCGCAGCAACCCGGCCTTGGCCGCGGGGGAGTCGTCCTCCAACTCGACGACGGCGAGCTTGCCCTTGGCGTCCGGCTTGAGGTGGACGCCGAGGTAGCCGGTCTGGCCGGCGGGGCCGGGGCCGGCCTTGCTGATGCGCGTGGAAATCGCCTTCTCGACGGTGCGGAACTCAGACAGGTCGGGCAAGGCGGGGGCTTTGACGTCCGCGGGCAGCGGCTCGGCGGCGGGTACGGCCCAAACGATTCCCAACAAGCACAAGCCGACGGTGAAACCTGGCAGCGCGCGTTTCATGGGTGCAACTCCGAATCCAGATTAGGAAGAACCGATTGGACGAGTATAACACCCTGCAAGAAGAAATTAACCACGGAATACACGGAAAACACGGAAAAAAGACCGCGATGGCAATGTGCAAAAGGCAAAAGCAGACCCAGATGCGTGCCCTGCTTGTTGTCTTTTGTCTTTTTGCTTTTCGGTCCTTTTTCCGTGTTTTCCGTGTATTCCGTGGTTTGACGCCTTTTGGAGCGCACCGCGGACGCCGCGGCGCGCCAACGCCGCCGAATAATCTCCCAAGCAAGTGCTAAAAACCGCCTACACGCGCCCGGCGGCAGGGCCGGCACCGAAGTCGCGCCGGCCCTGCGTGTCGTTGGTAGACTCCGGCCGGGTGTCGTTCGCCGACGGTGCGGGACGCGGCCGCTCCGGCGTGCCGTTTTTACCGTTTGGTGACGGTGCCGGCCGCGCGTCCGGTGTGGCCGCCGGTCCGGATTCGCCGGCGCGCTCCGCTTCGTCTGCGCGCCGCCGCGCCGCCAGGTCGGCCTGCAAACCCTCGGCGAGTTCCTGCTGGAAACGGTCGCCGACGCACGGCATCGCGAAGCGCAGTACCTCGGCCACCGGCCCCGGCGGCAGGCGGTTGGCGAGCACGTCGGTCGCCTCCGCGGCCATCGGCGACCGGCGGAACAGGTCCACCTCTTCCAGGTCCAGCGTGTCCGGATTCACCGTCGCGGGCGGCTTGCCCAAGACGTACTGGAACAGCAGCTTGATCGCGCCGAGCTTGCCGTTTTTGGCCTGGACCATCAGTTCGCCGACGATGATTTCCATGTCCTGGGCGGTGACGCAATCGAGCATGACGCGGCGCAGCTCGGCGACGCGACGGGCGTAGGGGTTGCCCGGCCCGCCGAGGTTTCCGGGCGCGAAGCGGCCCTGGGCGTCGCGGCCGTTGTCGGCGGTTTGGCATGGTTCGGCGTGGGAATCGCGTTCGGACGTGTTCATGGCAACCTCGCGGTAGATGGGAAGGGTACAAAACGGGTGGCGGCCGTACCCGCGCTGGGGAGACGACGCGCCCTGCTCCATCATGCCGTAATCAAGGCGTTGTTAAGAGATCAGTTTAGGTGAAAATAGACGCCATCTTTGCGGTTGTCGCTGGAAGTCGTGGATTGGCACCCTGCGATAGCGAGCGGGGCCGCGTAAGTGCCACGAGCGGCTTGACACGCTTGTTCGCCAGTGATCTATTGAGGCGTCATACCCCGACGGGCGTGAGCCATACCCACACCGGCGCAGGCGTAATACCCTGACCGGCGCGAGCCCTACCTGCTCGGCGCCGGTATGGATACTCAGTAGTTCGGCCACAGAGGGCGCACGGCAGATGAAGCCCCCGAAGTGTACCCCGTACCCGCCGAGCACCCGTTACAAGCGGGTCGTCGTGCGGTCGCTGTGGTACGACAACGATGGCCTCACCATCGAGGTGCAAGGCCCGGGGTTCATATTCGCCCGCGTGGTGTTCCGTCGGCCGGCCGGGTTCCGGATGTTGGACGAGCGCGACCTGTGCGAGTTCTGGGACAATTACCACACCGGCAACGGGTGGCTATACGAAGTTCACGAGGGCGGCTGGCAGGAGTTGGAGTCGCACCGGCAGTACTTCAACTCGCCGTCGTTCTTCACCGGGCTGCGAGAGTTCCTGGTCGTCTGCGACACGTGCGTCAGTGTGCTGGTCGTTGAGCCGCCAGAGATCATCGACCTGGGCGCGGAGCCGGAGCATCCGGTCGCTGAGTGAGCAGCAAAGGCAGGCCGAACCATCCGCTGCAGCAGACCGTGGCCGCCAGATCGGATTCGAGTGCTATAATGTCTTCTCAGGCCGGCCCAGGGGGATGACCTTCTTATCGGCCCTGACCGGCGTTTCACGCGGGTTGTCGCTGTGAGGAGCAATGGCCGAACACCCGAACAAGCATATCAGGGAAGCAATCAAGTACGCCCTGAATAGAGGTTGGCGCGTAGTCAAGGCTGGCCCCCGGGCCCACGTTTGGGGCCAGTTATTTTGTCCCTACGCGCGTCGAGGCGGCTGCCTTATTCGGGTCTTCTCTACGCCAAGGAACCCGGAAAACCACGCTCGAAGGATTCGCGAGGAAGTCGATCATTGTCCCCACGCCTAAACGCAGGGCGCAAGGAGCAATCGATGAAAAGAAAAAAAACCTACGGGTTCTCCGTCGTATTGAGTGTACCCACTCTCAGCGCTGAGGAGTGTGAGGCGCTTTATGAAGCCGGTTGCGACGATGGCACCATTGTGACCCGAAACAGAATCACTTTCATTGCCTTCGACCGGAAAGCGGATTCTCTGGAACAGGCGATCCGATCAGCGGCCGCCGACGTGCAAGCGGCCGGGTTCGAAGTAAAACGGGTGGAGATGCCCGCCTTGGTTTGATCGCCGAACCCGGCGCTGCACCTGACCGGGGCCGCCCTACTGGTTTTGCGCGGCATCCCGGTGTTGCAGGCGGCCCCGGCAGGTGAGCTCGGTCGTTCGGCCTTATCCCGCACACCTGTGGCAGACCCTAGCGCCGGAAACTCCTATGGACGAAGCCTCGATCACTCAATACAGCACTGACACGTTTGACGGCATCGATGTCGTCGTCGCCTCGCGCGACGCTGGGTCTCCTGAAGTCGCATGGGGTGATTCCTTCTTTAGCTACGACCCTGGCCGCCAGCTTCCGCCTAATCGCCGGTTCCCGTTCGCCACGATCGTGACCAAAGACTATGGTGATTTTGACTGCGCCTCCCAGCTGAATCGCCCGGGAGTGTTCCGCCTCAACATCGGCGTCAGCAAGGACACCTACCGTTCCTTGTTTGGCTCCCAACCGTCCCCGCCCGGGCCGGCCGGTGTTGTAAACACGGGCCATGACTTCACCGCCTTGGACCAGCTCATGCCGCACCCTGTATATGCACCGCAGTCTTGGGTCTGCGTGCTCAACCCCAGCGTGGCAACATTCCAGGCCGTGCGGCCCTTGCTGGCCGAGGCTTATCAGCTGGCTGTCAGCAGGTACGCTAAACGCGAGACCCGTGGATGAGGCCGAACCAGCCACCCCAGCAAACCAACGGGGGCCCGTTCTTTAGGACCGCTGACGCAATAATGGCCTACAATCTCGCCGGACAGGCGCAATTCCCTACCGCGAAGCGGTTGCACAACCGAGCCGGGGGTCGCGTACGCGCGCACCCCCGGAACGCAACCGGCGACGGCCAACCCTGAAAGGGTTGCACAGCGCTCTTGTGTAACCCTTTCAGGGTAGAAAAAGGGGTTGATGGGCATCCGGTCCCGGGGGTGCGCGAGTAAGCGACCCCCGGCTCGGTTGTGGAACCGCTTCGCGGTAGGGAATTGCGCCTGTCCGGCGAGA
>JBBRLG010000505.1:0-5431 GCA_038231495.1 Gemmatales bacterium
GGACGGGCTGGAAGCCCGTCCTACAGCAGACCTCCCGAAAGATTTGCCACACCATCGGGATCGCGTCTGGGTGTGGCAAATCTTTCGGGGTAGCAATTCACCGACCGCGGAAGATTTTTTTTCGTAAGCGGAAGCTCGGGAACGACGCGAACGGCACCCGGTTTTACTTTGGCAAGGGTCGGCCTTTTCGTGGCAAGGGTCGAGATTGGCGAGGGTCGATCCGGCGTCGGTGCTGATGCGTAAGAGCCTACTGAAAAAGGGTTTACGGCTGTCTTGCGCAGAGCGTTTGCGCCAAAGCGGTTCGACCCTCGCCATATGTGGATTGGCGTGGCTCGGGTCGGACAGGCCCGGTCGTCATCCAAAGGGGTCGCGGTTGGACAACGATTGGCACACGGGATGTGGCGGACGCCTCCCACCCGCGGCGACCACCGCGCGGACCCGAAAGATTTGCCACACCCGTCACTAAGAGCGAAACGCTGTCGCCTCCGGCGGGGCCGGCGGTCGGTCGGGCCGAAACACATCGAGCGGCATCGTCAGCGGCTGGTGAAGCAGCAGCTGTTTCAGCAACCAGCCGGTCGCGGGCGATAGCTGAATGCCCGCCCGATAATGGCCCGTCGCCACAAACAGGTTGTCGTAACCCGCCACCAAGCCGAGGAATGGCATCCCGTCCGGACTGCCAGGGCGTAGGCCCGCCCAGCAGCGTTCCAGCGCCGCGTCCGCCAGGTCCGGCACCAGTCCTACCGCGAATGCCAACAATTCGGCGACGGCACTGGCCGTTGGCCGGGCGTCAAAACCCGCCTCTTCCTCCGTGGAACCGACCAGCACCCGGCCGTCTACGCGCGGCACGATGTAGCGCTTGCCGTGTAGCAGGATCGGCCGCAACGGCGTCTCGGCTTGCAGGAGCGCGATCTGACCGCGGACGGGCCGAACGCCGGGTTGGCAGCCGACTTCTTGCAATAAGCGCTCGCTCCACGCGCCCGCGGCCACCAGGTACTTGCCTGCCGTCAAACGGCCGGCCCCGGTTTCGACGGCGGTGATGCGGCCGCGCTCCCGGCCGAAGCCGTGGACCGGGCAGTCCGTCTGCAAGTGAACACCCAGGAGGCGGCAGCCGGCGATGAGCGCTTTGAGATGGCGCGGGTTGCGGACCTGGGCCATGCGCGGCAGGAAGTAGGAGGTGCCGACCGTTTGGCCGACGTGCGGCAAGCGCTCGCGCAGGTGGCCGGCGTCCCATTCCTCGAAGGCGATGCCCTCGGCCCGCCACGCCGCGACGGCCGACGCGCCTGCGCCGTCGGCGATTTCCAGGCCGCCACAGACGACGTAGCCGTTGTCGATCTTGGTGCGCTCGCGCAATTCGTGGGACAGGGCGGGATACATTTCCGAGCTGGTGGCCCGCAGTAAATCGTAGGGGGTCTGCGCCCGTTTGGAGTTGCCGGGCGGGATGATGCCGGCACAGGCCCACGACGCCTGGCGGCCGAGGTCGCCCTGCTCGACCAGAACGACCGTCGCGCCCTCGCCGGCCAGGTAATCCGCCGTCGTCAAACCGATGACGCCGCCGCCGATAATCAGAACGTCCGGGTGTCCAGTCATGGGGTGATTATAACGAACCCGGCCCGCGGGGTAGGGGGCGGCACCTTGGCCGATTTTGCCGCACTCGTTGACGCCGGGCAAATTTTCCAGGTATAATCCCCGGTCAGTCCACCGTGCCGCCCCAGCCTATCTCGGTGGGCAGCCGTTTGTCGCACCATCGAGACTCAGGCCATGCCTTCGGAGTCGACTCCCCGGAAAGCGCACGCACCCATCCGCATTGGGAAATACCAGGTCACGTCCCACATCGCCACCGGGGGCATGAGTGCCGTCTACCGGGCGCGCGACAGCGAGACCGGCGGCGAAATCGCGTTAAAGGTGCTCGCCGCGGAGTTGGCCGCCAAACCGCTGATGGTCGAACGCTTTCGCCGCGAGGCCCGCAGCGCCAGCAAGTTGCAGCACGAAAACATCGTCAAGGTGTTCGACTTCGGCGAAGAAAACGGCACGTTTTTCATCGCGATGGAGTACGTCGAGGGCACCGACCTTCTCGAATACATCGAACAAAACGGCCCGCTCGATCCCGAAGAAACCCGTCAAATTATGATCCAGGCGTGCCGCGCCCTCAAGCACGCTCACGAGCAGGGCATCGTCCACCGCGACATCAAGCCGTCCAACTTTTTGATGACCACGAAAAATGGGCGCATGCTCGTCAAGTTGACGGACCTCGGCCTGGCGCACGAAGCCAACGCCGACGACTTCCGGGTCACGCGCAGCGGCACGACCGTGGGCACGGTGGACTACATGGCCCCGGAACAGGCCCGCGACAGCGGCCTGGCCGACGCGCGCAGCGACCTGTACGCCCTCGGCTGCACCTGGTTTCACATGCTGGCCAAGGAGCCCCCCTTCCCCGACGGCGGCCTGGCCGAGCGCATCGTCAAACACCTGAAAAAGCGGCCGCCCTACGTGCGCGAGTTCAATCCGCGCGCCTCCAAGGCACTGGCGAAAATCTTGTTCCGGCTGCTCGAAAAGAAACAGGCCGACCGCTTTCAGACGCCGTCGGAGTTGCTCGAAGAACTGGTGTCGCTCGACCCGATCGCCCGGCCCAAGCTCCTCAAGTCGAAATACGACCCGGACGACAGCGACGAAATCCCCGTCCGCGGTCCGCGCCGCGCGGCGCGCTCCGCAAAAAGTGTGAAATCCGATCGCATTGCGGCTAAAGCCGCGCGGGGCGGTTCCGGCCGCGGCGTGTGGGTCGGCGTCGGCGTTGCCGCCGGGTTGCTCGTGCTGGCCGGCCTGGGCATCGGCCTTGCGTTGGCGATGCGGTCGCCGCCGACCGACCCTATCGACAACGGCGGCGTGGTCGTCTTGCCGCCGCCGGCACCGCCGCCCACGCAGTCGCCGACGGTCAATGCCGTGCCGGTCCTGAAGGACCGGGGCACGGAAGGTCCGCCGCCCCGACCGCGGTTGCCGGCCCTTTACGAACCGCACGCCAAAACCGATTTCGTTCAACTGCGCGCGCGCATCGACGCCCCCTGGGCCAACGTCACCGCGCCGCCGGCCGACGCGCCGGTGTTGCGCGTGAGCCGGCAGCGGGCCGGAAACCAGCCGAATACCTACGCCTCGCTCGCCGAGGCTTGTGCCGCGGTCGTGCCCGGCCAGGCCACCGTCATCGAGGTCCACGACAACGGGCCGCTTTACCAATCGACGGCCCAAGTCGCCGACCGCAAGGTGTTCATTCGCGCGGCCAAGGGTTTTCGCCCCCTGATCGTGTGGGACATCAATCGCACGCTGCAAGAGTACCGGACCTCGAAAGGCGCGGTGGGACCGCTGGCGTTGTTTAATGTCGAAGGCGGCCAACTGACGTTGGAAGGCGTCGATGTGGTCCTGAAATGGTCGGAGACCGGGCCGGAGCCTGTCGCGGTGTTGCAGGTCACGGATGGCGACCTGGACGTGCAAGACTGCACGTTTTCGGTCGCCGGCAAACACGCCGAGGGGATCGCCTGGGTACGGTTCCAGGCGCAGAAAGCCGAACCGACGCGCTGCCGGTTGCGTCACTGTTACGCGCGCGGCGGCAGCCTGGTCGCGCTCCAGCTGGACGCGCCAAAAGCGGAAGTGTTGGTTGACGGCTGCCTGCTCGTCGGCGGCGAGCCGGCGCTGGTGCAAGTCCGCGCCGGCGCGGAAAATCCGGCGACGCTGCGTGTCGTTCGCTCCACGCTTGTCGCCGGGAATACCGGGATAAAAATCCAACCCGTCCCCGCCGAAGAGCACGAACCCGCGTTCAAGTGGATCGGCTGGGATACGGTGTTGAGCCGGTCGAACGAACAAATCGGCGGCGAGATGGTTGTGCTGCCGAATAAGGCCTTAACCCGGCGGATGCGCTGGGAGGCGGTGGGCTGCCTGTACGCCGGCTGGCAGAAACTGCTCGGCGGCAGCAACCCCATCGGCGCCCAGCGGCGCGACTTCATCAATTGGGATTTGGCCTGGGACCTGGCGGAGGGCGACCGCGCGCTGGAGGAGCGTTTCCCGGTCGCGGTGTACAGCGACCCCGCCCAACTCGCCGCGGTCAACTACGCGACCGCGAAAACGCCGCTGGACTTCGCCTCGACGCGCAACCCGGACGAGCCGCTCGGCTGCCCGTTGGCCGAGTTGCCGCCGGCGCGTGACAACTGGCTGGCACAGACCTTCGACCGCTTTCCGACTTCGGTCGGCGACGTGCTGGACAGCGCCGTCAAACCCGAAATCGACCGGCCCGACGAGACCGCGTTCCACGGCGCGCGGCTGGAACTGACGCCGCAACTCGACCTGGGTGCGTACCTGCAAGAGGTGCAAAAGCAACAACGCCTGGGGCCGCGGGTGGTACTGCACCTGGCGGGCACCGGCGAGCAGAAGACCAGCCCAATCAAAATCAAAGGCAGTAGCCTCGTACTCTATTTCGAGCCGCCCGCGCGGGACGACGCCAAACCGTTGACGCTCAGCGCCAAGAATTCTACGGCTGACGCGCTCGTCGAGGTCGAGGACGGCAATCTCGACGTAATCAACGGCGACCTGAGCCTGCCCGAAACCGGCAAGGGGCCGGACCACCTGCTGAAAATCGTTGGCGGCGACCTCCGCCTGTTCCGCTGCCGGTTAATGGCACCCCACGCGCCGGGGGCGGACACCCATGCTGGGCTGATTCATTTCCAGGGCTCCGGCGCCGCCGACAAGGCCCGTGCCTGTCTGGTTAATGAATCGATCCTGAGTGCGGGTCGGGTCGGCATCCAATTCAGCGGCATTGGCGGGCGCGTCCTGCTGCGGCAGAGTGTCCTTGTCACCGGCGGCGACGCCCTGTTGGTCGAGCCGGGAGCCGCCTTTACAGGACGTGCGGATTTGCAATGTGTATTGGAGCAATCCACGGTCGCCGCCCGCCGTGCCGCGGTCCACGTTGCCGACGTTTCATTTAACGGGGCGGTGCCGGACCCGGTGGTCGTGCAAACGCAAAATTGTGCGTTCCTTAACCCGTTTACGGAGCCGACGAGTCGGCCGGGCATAGTCCAGGCCGACGGGGAAGCGCTGGGACGCGGCCTGCTTATCTGGCAGAGTGAAGGCGATTTTCTGGACCGACGTTTGCCATTTGGCTTGTTGCCGCCTTCCAGCGTTGTTGCAGAACCGAAACCCTGGCAGCCGGCGTGGCCCTTCTTGTGGGGCACCGTCGGCGTGCGCAAGCCGGCCGCCGACATGCTCACCACGCGGGGCTTCGACGGCAACGCCTGGGCGCTGGAACGCCTGACGCTTACCTTTGCCGTCGCGTCCTCCAAGCGGAAGCCCGGCGCGGACCTGAGCCTGTTTGGGGCGGACAAGAAGAAACCCCACCGGCCACTTTAGTGCGTCGTTGTCCTCTCGCACAAACACCCGTAGCCACAAGCGGCCC
>JBBRLG010000506.1:0-5421 GCA_038231495.1 Gemmatales bacterium
AGAATGAGACGCGCTTCAGTCGGGCCTGCGCGTCCGCAGCGCGAAGCAAGGACGAGCGGCCCGGTTCCCGGCATTTCGCGCTCGGCCTTGCTTCGCGCTGCGGACGCGCCGCCTTCGCGATCTCATTTTTTCCGAACGCTCTAAATAGGCCGAGCGGCGTTAATATAAAGGTCGCTAAAGCTGATTTTACACAATGCAACTACTTGGGTCAACGGCATTTACGGCAATGGTCTTCTAGCAGGTGCGGTCAACCTCCCGGCTCCAGCGAGCGCCGCAGGCATTGGACCAACTCCGTCGGATGGAACGGTTTCTGCAACACCGACGCCAAACCCTTGCCGGCGAAGCGCGTCGCCACCTCGCCCTCCGAGTAGCCGCTCATCAAGACCACGCGCACGTCCGCCCGCAACAGCCGTAACTCGCGAAACGTCTCTTCGCCGTTCATCTCCGGCATCGTCAGGTCCAGCAGCACCGCCACCACCCGCGTGCCGTGCTCGCGGTACAGGTCCAAGCATTCGCGGCCGTTGGCGGCTTCCAGCGTCTCGAACCCCGCCCGCCGTAGCACCGTCTTCGCCAGGCCGCGCACGCTCTTCTCGTCGTCCGCGATCAGCACCAGCCCCGCGCCGCGCCACGCCTTCGGGTCGGCAGTCTTCGGGCCGTCCGCGGCCGGCGGGGTCTCGTCCACGGCGGGAAACAGCACCTTGAACGTCGTGCCGTTGCCCGGCTCGCTGTAGACCTCGATCGTACCCCGGTGGCCGCGGACGATGCCCAGCACCGCCGCCAACCCCAGGCCGCGGCCCGTGAACTTCGTCGAGAAGAACGGGTCGAAGATGCGCTGCACCGTCGTCGGGTCCATGCCGCAGCCGGTGTCCGACACCTCCAGAAAGACGTAACGGCCCGCCGGCAAATCGTCCTTCAACCACGTCGTGGTCAGGTACGCTTCGTTGGCGACGTGGACGCCCGTGCGCAAGGCGATGGCGCCGGTGTCCTCGCCCAGCGCGTCGGAAGCGTTGGTAATCAGGTTCATCACCACCTGGCGCAGTTGCGTCGCGTCGCCGTCGATCGGCGGCAGCTGGGCACCGAACTCCAACCGCAGAGTTGCTTTCTTGGAGACGACGGTCTGCAACAGCTTGGCGATCTCCTCGACCAGCCGCGACAGGTTGAGCGGCTGAATGACGAACTTGTCGCGGCCTGCGTAGGCCAACATCTGCTGCGTCAGGTCCGCCGCCCGCCACGCCGACGATTCGATCTGCTGGATGTAACCGCGGGCCGGCGTGTCGGGGGGCAGCTCCATCAGGGCGAGGCTGGCGTGGCCCAGGACGCCGGTCAACAGGTTGTTGAAGTCGTGGGCGATGCCGCCGGCCAGGACGCCCAGGCTTTCCAGCTTCTGGGCGTGCTGCATTTGCTCTTCCAGCCGCAGGCGCTCGGCCTCCGCCTGCTTGACGGCGGTAATGTCGTGCGCGACCCCCAGCACCAGCCGGTTGCCGCCGACCGGCGCGTAGGTAAACGGGGTCATGCGCGAGTAGACCCAGCGGTAAGCGCCGTCCTTGTGCCGCTGGCGAAACGTGACCTCGACGTGGCCGCTGCCTTCTAACTGCCGGAGCTGGTCCAGGCTCGCGGCCCACGCCGCCCGGTCTTCGGGGTGGATCAGGGTGGCGTGAAAGGCGGCGCCTCCGGCCGCGATCTCCTCGAACGTGTAGCCGGTGATCGGCACGACGGCCGGGCTGTAGTAAACCGGCTTGTCGGCGGCGGGGTCCCACACGAATAGAGCGGTCGGACAAACCGCGAGGATGGCTTCGAGGAACCGCTTGCTTTCCAGCAAGTCGGCCGCGCGCGCCCGCAGTTGGCGCAGGTCTTCCATCAGTTCGTCGCGGCTCGGTTGCGGTTCGGGGGTCATGTCAGCGGCACCATTCCGGAGAGGAACGATACGGACAAAAGCTGGCAGCCCTGAATCGATCGCGGAAAGGGTCGCCGAGAGGTAGGGACACTAACCGATTGTAACCGCGCGGCACGCAGAGGCAATGGATAAATCGCGGGGGTTGGCGGGAAGAAATTAGGTAACCGTTCACTCCCCCCCTTACGAAGGGGGGGGTAGGGGGGGTGGAAATAGCGCGATGCCCGCGTACTGCAATCGTTCTTAACCCCCCCTACCCCCCCTTCGTAAGGGGGGGAGAAGTTGCCGGTGAACGGTTACGAAATTAGAATTCACCGCGGAGAACGCGGAGAAAAGGCAAAAGGCAAGCAAGCAGGACACCAGATTGCATTTCTCTTTCACTTTTGCCTTTTGCCTTTTGCCTTTACTCTCCGTAACCTCGCCTTTTCTTCACTTCTTCGCCGCGCCCAGCGACTTGAGGTAGGCGTACAGGTCGGCAACCTCGCGGTCGGGAAGCTTGTCCAGCAGGCCGCTCGGCATCAGCGAAAGCGCGGTCTGGCGGCGCTCGCGGATTTGCTTGTCGGTCAACCGAACCGTCTCCACCGCGCCCGTCTGCAACAGAACGCCGTCCGCCGCCTCGTAGACGATCAGCCCCTGGTAGACCTTGCCGGCGTCCGTGGTGATGACCGTCGTGCGATACCGCACCGCCACGTCCTTGCTCGGCCGTAGGATCGCCGTGAACAGGTCGGCCCGCGAGAACCGGCCGGCCACACCGTGCAGGTCCGGCCCCAGCGCCTGCGCTCCCGAATGACACGAGGCACAACTCGCCTTCGTGAAAACCTGCTTGCCGCGCTCGGCGTCGCCGGCCGACCAGTCCAGGGCACCCAGGCGCTTGTCCCACGCCGCGACGTCCACGCCGTCGGCGTCCTGGACGCGGGCCGCCTTGTCGGGGTATTCCTTGGCGAACCACTGGGCCCAGGCGGCGGCCGACTTCAGGTCCTGGTCGGTCGTCTTGCGCAATCGCTCCACCAGCCGCTCGCGCAGCTTGTCCTCTTCCTTCCCCTCGGGCAACCGGCGCAGGGCCAGGACGAGGGCCGTCGCCTCGTCGGCGTCCTTCCGCAGCAACGGCAGCTTCTCCAGGGCGTCGAGCGCCAGCCGGACCGTGGCCATCTGCACGGAGTCCACGCCATTGACGAACTTCGGCCGGTCCTCTGCACGCGGCTGTCGGGCCAGCAGCGGCAGGATCACGGCGTCGAGACCTTGTTCGCCCCACAAGCCGCGCAGCACTGGCAGCGACCGTTCCTCGGGCAAGGTGCCGAGCAACTCGACCAACCCGGCGTTCCAGGCAAAATCGGCGTCCTTGTCAGCGCGGGCCAGGAAGACCTCGGCGGCGCGGCGGCGGTCGAAGCCTGCTGCCCGCGCGAACAGCGCGTGATCGGGCCGGCCGAAGTCGGCGTCAGCCAGAAGGGCGTCGTTGAGCTTCGGATCCTGACGAACCAGTTCGGCGTACAGTTCGCCCACGCGCAGCGGCCAGTTGGTGTCGCGGTTCAATTTGCGCCGGGTCAACTTGGCGTCGAGCGCGAGGAGGGCGGTCGCCACGCGCTGCCGGACGGCGGCGGTCCGCTCTCCTTTCAAGCGGGCCAAAACGATGAGGTAATGCACGTCCTCCACCGGATCGGAGTCCCTGGTCAATTGGTCTGCGACGTGCCGCAGCACGGCCGGGTCATCGTCTTCGATCAGTGCCAGGGTCCGCGACAGCTCGCGGTCCAGGTCGGCGTGTCCCGACGGGAACGCGGCGCGCAGTGCCGTTCGTGCCGCCGCGGGGATAATTGGCTTGCCGTTCCGCGGCGTGTACCCCTCCCAGACGGTGCCCTTCGCCTCCTTCGCCATCACGTCGCCCAGCGCCCGTTGCAGCAGGCGTACCGCGTCCAGGCGACACGGCACCGTGGCCTTCGCATCCGCGACCAGGTGGGCGACTTCCGCCGACGGTCGCACCAGGCCGAGGGTCGTCTCCTGGAACGGACCGGTGAGTCCGATGGCGAGCCGCGTTTGCTCTTTTTCATCCAAAGAACGCAGCAGCGCCGCCGTGGCCTGGCGCAGACCGCGGTCGGCCTCCCCGGCGTTGGCGCGCAGCACTTCCTCAATTTGCAGGGCGTCAAAGTGCTCGCGGTGCCGGCGCACGTCGGCCAGGGCACGCAGCCGGTCGCGCAGGTCGGCGCCCGTGGCCCGGCGCACGAGGTCGGCGGCGGCTGCCGGCTGCCACGTTAACGAGCGCGGCGCCGGTTGCAGCCGGGCCACGTCCGTCGGTTTGACGCCCGCCACGCCCTTGGGATAGCGGATGCGGTAGACCGCGCCGCGGGTGCCCCGGCCGCCGATGGCCACGTACAGGTCGCCGGCGATCGGATCGACGGCGGCGGCGGTCGGTGCGAAGCCGTTGTCACCGACCGCCTGCAGGAACACTTCGGGCGTGCCGTTGTACGACGATCCGTCGGGTTTCAGCGTGACGAAGGAGACGCGGCCGAAAGTCCAGTCGCACAGGAACAGACCGCCGCGGTAGTGTTCGGGGAATTGCGTGTGTCGGTAGAACGCGACGCCGGTCGGCGAGCCGCGGCCCAGGGTGGTGACGGGCGCGATCACGTCGAGAAAATAGGGCGGGAAGCGCCAGGTCTGGGCGCGTTGCGGCGACTGCCAGCCGTAATGACCGCCGGGGACGACGTGATACAGGCGCGTCGGCTCGTACCACGGCAGCGACACACAGCGCTCGTTGTCCGAGTCGAACGCGAACAGGTCGCCGTCGCCGTTGAAGTCCATGCCGTAGGGGTTGCGGAAGCCGTCGGCGACGATTTCGCAGCCCTTGCCGTCCGGCGCGAACCGCAACACGCAACCGGCGACCGGCTCCTGAATCGGCGAGCCGGGCAGCGCGGCGTTGGCCTTCGTGATGCCGGCACCGTTGCCACAAAGGACGTAGAGCCAACCGTCCGGGCCGCGGCAGATGGCGTGGGCGTCGTGTTCGCCGCCCGTCTTGAACTTGGCGACCAGTTCGGACGATTTCTTACGCCCCTCGCCGTCGGCGTCGCGGTAGCGGCGCAACCCGCCGTCGCCCATGCACCAGAGCGTAGCGCCTTCCCAGAAGAGGCCCATCGCGCCGTCCTTGGGCGCGTCCGTGAAGTCGAGCGCTTTGGTAGCCTTGCCGGTGCCGCCCTCGTCGAGGAGCAGGCGGACATAGCCGCGGCCGGAGACGACGACGCGGCCCTTGGGATCGACCGTCATGCAAAAAATGTCGTTGGCGAGCGTGTTGTCGGCGAACTCCGTGACCTCGAAGCCGGGCGGCACGCGCAGGCCGTGCGCCGGCGCCTGGGCGAAGCCGTGCGGCACTGCCGAGAGCAGCACGGTGACGGCGAGGAAGACCACGACAGGCATACGAGCAGGGTTCATGACGCTTCGCCACTTGCAAATGGTGCGAAAAGGGATGCTTTTGTTTTGGTGGCCCGTTGTCCGGTGTCCGTTTTACGTGGGCGGGAATGGGGGACAACGGGCAACGGACAACGGCC
>JBBRLG010000507.1:0-5415 GCA_038231495.1 Gemmatales bacterium
CCCCCTACCCCCCTACGCAAGGGGGGAGCAACCGTTCACTCCCCCCCTTACGAAGGGGGGGTCGGGGGGGTGAAAAGAGCGCCAGGACCGAGTACTTTAATCGTTCTTACCCCCCCTACCCCCCCTTCGCAAGGGGGGGAAATCGTTCTTACCCCCCTACCCCCCTTCGCAAGGGGGGGAGCAGTTGATGCCGGTGAACGGTTACGATGCACCTTCACAAGCCGGGGTGTAAACCGCGGCCAAGGGAGCGTGCGTGTCACTTCGGCTCCTGGGCCTTACCGTCCCGCGGTGGGCCGTACACCGGGTCGCGGGGGTCGTCGCTCACTTGCCAAAGACCCTTGCCCTGGTGCCAGTACAGCTTCCGTTGCTCCGCGGCGTTCAGCGGCCGTGCGCCAATGCGGCCGAACACCGCGATTTGGTTGCCGCTCTCGTCCACCGCCCGGTCGCGGTCTAAACCTTTTGAGATCGCCAATGCGTGACCGCCGTGCGGCACCTGGTACGTCGCGATCAACTGCGGCGTCGGCCGCGGGCTGAAGCCGCCGTTGCCCGGCGTCTCCGGCGACGACAGTTGCACCACTCGCATACCGTTCTTGCCGTCCGCCAGGTAGGCGAACTCGCTCGTGTAGGTAATGCCCAGTTTCACATCATGCAAGTCGTTAATACACCCGCCCGCCGTGAAGACCTGGTCCACGAACGGCTTCGCCGGGTTCTCGATGTCGAGGATTACCAGGCCCCTGGACCCCGCCGCGACGTAGGCGTAGGTGCGGGCCAGGTAGACGTTGTGGGCCTCCTTCATCGGCAGCAGGCTCACCGGCTTCGGCTTGCCCAGGTCCGTCACGTCCAGCACCTTGACGCCCTCCTCGTCGCAGACGTAGGCGTAGCGGAACTGCACCTGCACCGCGTGCGGCTTCGTGAAGCAGTCCTTGCCCAGCACCGCCGTCACCCGCGGCTTTTTCGGGTCGTCGAGCGCGACCACCACCAGCCCGGCGTCGCAGCAGACGTAGGCGTAGGTGCCCGCGATGGTGACGCCGCACGCCCCGGCCAGCAGGTCGTCCGGGTTGAACGTCACCGCCCGCTTGAGGAAGTTATTCGACGGGTTGCCGTCCAGCAGCGTGCCGGCACCCACCAGGATCAGCCCCTCGCAGCGGTCGGCCACGTACAGGTAGCCGTACAGGGCATGGACGCTCTGCTCGTGGTTTTCCGGGCGGTGCGTGCGCGTCGGGTCCGGTGCCAGCGTGGTCGGCGCGGCCACGGCGGCGGCGTCCCTGGTCGGCACGTAGAACCGCTGGCCCAGTGGCGACACCGGCGCCGTCGTGATCCGCTCCGAGAAACCCTTGTGGTCCACGAAGGCAATGTCGAACACGCGCAGGCCGCCTTCGCCGCAGGCCGCGTACAGGTATTCGCCGCGCGCCACCACGTCGCGCACCTCCGTCTTGCGGAACGGGTGGGCCACCGCATCGCCGATGTCGCGACCGGGGTGTTCCTGGGCGTGCTCCAATAAACGCTTGTTTTCCAGGTGTTTGGCGAAATAGTCCGGGTAGGCGATCTTGTGCAGCGAGCTGCCGATGACCGTCTGCGGTTCGTCGCGCTCCGTCACCTCGACTGCGGCCAGGCCGTGCTCGCCCGCCGCCACCCAGCAGTAACGACCCACGAAGTTCAGGTAGTTCGTGCCCTGCATGAGCAACTGCGCCAGGAGCGCGTTGTTGTCGTTCTTCGTGGAGACGTGGCAGTCGGTGCATTGCTTCGTCTCGTTGCGGCCGGGCAGGTAGGCGTCGGCGCTGAGGGGTCTCCCGTCCGGGCCGCGGGGCGGGCCGCCGCGCACCGTGTGCGGCACGTTGCTGCTGAAGGCGATGCCGCTCAAACCCTCCGCCGAGATCGTTTGCTGCTGCACGTAGATCGACTCGCGGTTGTTGTTGTACGAGCCGACGTGGATCGCGCACGACGACCGCGCCGGGCCGATGCGGTTGCCGGTCACGTCGCCGTCGCGGGCCAGCATGAACACCTCGTCGCGCAGCGTCTGAAAGTTGTACGACACATAGTTGCGCGAAACGTCACCCTCGTTGTGCAGGCTGGGCAGCTTCTTGTTCGCCTTCTGCGGCAGGTGGCAGCCGATGCACGTCGGGTTCCAAGACGAATGGCAGGCAATGCAACTGATGTTCTGATTGCAGTGGGCCAGGTGCCCGTCGCCGTCCGCGGGCACGTCGCCCCATTCCAGCTGGTTTTCCGGGTTAAAGCGCACCGTCTTGGCCAGGCGCGACTTCTCGTTGTAGTGGTCGCTCTTGGGGTCGATGGTGTCCTTGACCTGCACGACCTC
Organism: Gemmatales bacterium; assembly: GCA_038231495.1. GTDB lineage: Bacteria > Planctomycetota > Planctomycetia > Gemmatales > Gemmataceae > JBBRLG01. The sequence continues at coordinate 2,315 of JBBRLG010000507.1, forward strand.
CCAGCGCTGGCCCTTCTCGACCATCGCGTTTTGATAGAGCTTATCGCCTTCCCACTCGAAGCGGCGCTTGCCCGACGGCGTCCGCAGCGCTTCGAGGTTGCGATACCCCGCGGCCGAGGACGTGTACGCCGCCGGGCCGGACGTGCGCAGGTTGGCCCGCTCGGTGACAGTGCCGTGACAGTCGATGCACTGGATTTCCACCGCGGCCCGGACCTCCTGCTGCAAGCGTGTGTTGCCGTGGGCGTCCTGAACGAAATGGCAATCGACGCAGTGCATGCCCTTTTGCAGGTGGATGTCCATGAGATGCACGGGCACGCCGTCCTCGGCCTTGCGGTCCTCCGGGCACTCGCCCTGGGCCTTGACGGCGGCCTGCAAAACCTTGGGAGTCACGGGATCGACGACGTGGTCCTGGTGGTCGAGCAGTATGCCCTTGCGGTCGTGCTTGAACACGGCGCGGAACACCCAGCCGTGGCCGTGGAAGTCGGCGAACTGCGTGTGTTTGGCCAGCGGGTTTAGGTCCGCGACGCGCTCCAGGAAGCGCGGGTCGGACCACAGCCCCCGAGCCGCCGCCTCGTCCGGGTTGGACATTTGCGACTGGGTAAACGCCTCGGCGGTGGGGTACTTCTGCCTGGCCGGGTACATCAGTTCGGCGTCGGTCTCCTCGTCCCACCACTGGAAACCCAGGTAGCTGTTCATCACGGACGTGCCGGGGTGCATGTGGCAGACCATGCACTGGCTGGTCGGGATGGCGTTGCCCTGGGCGAAGCGGTGGTCGATCGGGTGGCCCGGTTCGTCCTTGGGAATGGTCGGGTCTTTGGAGAAGCTGAGGGCGCGGTTGCCGCGGTCGGCGTACGGCCCGGAATGCACGCGCGACCGGTCGTTGGCGTAGACCATGTGGCAAGCCGAACAGCCGCTGGAGCGGTAGTCGCCGGCGTGGTCGTTGGTGCCGAAGAAGTTGAGCGTGGGGTCGAGCAGGCGCGTCTTCTGCAAGCTGATGAACACCGGGTCGGTGCGGTTTTGCGTACCCAGGCCGCGGTCGCTGAGCCGCGCGCCGGGCTTGCCCGGGTCTTCGCGGCGGTCGGGGATGCCCACCTCCGGTCGGGGGTGCCCGCCCTCCTCAAAGATGCGCAGGACGTTGGCCGGCTGCGTGATCTCGAAGCGCGGCAGCGGGTCGAGGAAGGGCACGACGCCCTTGGTGCGGGTTTCCTCGTCCGTAGGGGGTGGCACGGTCTGCACGCGCTGGGGCGCTCCGTTCATGCTGTAGCTCTCGCCGAACCGTGCCCGCTTGAGGGGGAACGAGCCGTTGTTGTACAGGGCCGCGCTCCAGAGCATGCAGCCGTGGGTCATCATGCTCTTGCGGTTCTGCCCGACCTCTTTGCCGTGGCAGCTCGTCGTGCCGCAGCCGATGTGCGCGATGCGCAGGTCGCCGGGGTTGACGAAGCGGATGAACTCCGGCGACTCGTGGTTGAGCAGGGTGTAGGAGCGCACAGGCTTGGCGGCACGGACCCAGGCGTCGGCGAACCTGGGCAGGACGTGGGCTTTGTCCTTGTCGGCGGCGCAGGGATCGCCACCGTGGCAGTCCACGCAGCCGAGGCGCACCGTATCCTTGAAGTGTGGGTCGCGCGCGTCCTGGTGGCAATGCAGGCAGCCGGCACTCTTGGCATCGGCCTGGGACTGGTCCTGCTTGGTCAAGTCCACGCCGACCATGTTTGGCGGGAACGGGTAGGGGTCGTCCGCGCCGACCGCTTTGGCCTGGCCGTACACGGCGTTCGTCCACAGGATCGCGTAGCCGCTGAGGAGTACGATGGCGATGCCCAGGAGTAGGAGGTAGACGGGCAGGCCGCGTTGGGACGGTGGCTTGCTGTCGGACGGGTTCATGCTACGGACCTCCGTTCAAGCAACCGGGTCAGCGCCGCGACCGTTAGGGAGCGGTGAACCCCCACCGCTCCCTAACGGTCGCGGCGCTGACGAGCTTCGCACGCTCAAAAATTCAAATTGAGTTCCAAAAACCCCGCCACCAACGGCGTCACGTCCGAGGTCCGCTTGTTGTACAGGTCCTTGAACCCCTGCCCGGGCACGAGCGTCGAGAGGCCCGTCGTCAAGATGACGTTGTTGTTCAGCAGTGGCCGGTATTCAAAGCCCGCGCTGAGGTCCAGGCCGATGAAGTTGCCCACCTTCCGCTGGTACACGAACTGCTGCAACACGTCGGTCTTGTCGAACCACAGCAAATTGGCGTTGTTGATCATCTTCAGCTTGGGCGTCAGTTCCAGGTCCACGCCGCCGTTGACCAGGAACAGGCCGGGGTTCACGAAGTTCGACTGCCCCTGGAATTTGCTCGGCCGCAGGTCGGGCACCAGGCTCTCCCGGTTGACGAGGTTGACGCCGAACAACGGCACCGCCTGCCGTTGGAAGTAGCTGAACTCGCCGCCCGCGAAGTTCGGGTTGTCCTGGATCGAGTCGAACCCGGTCGCGTGGCGGTTGTTGATATTGCCGTCGCCCGAGGCGTAAAAGAACGAAGTGCGGAAGCGCACCCAGTCGCGGTCGTAGGACAGCTCGACCGCCGCCATCTGGGCGTTGATCGCTTGCGCTTGGTTGGCGAACGGGTTGTTGGTGTCGTGGCCCACCACCCAGTAAAAGGCGTGCGTGAGGTTGAAGCGGCCGATGTGCCCGTCGCCGGTCCAGCCCAGGTACACGGCATCGATCTGGTGCGGCTGGAAGGTGCCCACCGCCGCGGGACGGACCAGGAAGTTGTTCTTGTCGAACAGGAAACTCGGCTCGTCGTGGTTGTAGTGGACGCTGACCTGGGCAGTGTAGCCCGGCCAGATGCAGTCCTGCCGGTAGTAGTTGGCGATGGCCACCACCTGGTGTCGGTCCCGAAAGGTGTTGAGCTGACTGTTGGTGTCCTTCTCGGTCATGTCGAAGACGACGAGGTTGAACTGGTCGCGGTTGGCCTCGTAGGTGCCGAACAGGCGAGCGCCGCGGTTGGTGTCGCTGAAAATGAAGCCGCGGAAGTCACTGGTGAAGAACTGCGAACCGACGCGGGCCGAGAGGAAGTCGTAGTCGGGGCTGAGGTCCGCGAGCTTGGCTTCGACGAAATACTC
>JBBRLG010000508.1:0-5394 GCA_038231495.1 Gemmatales bacterium
CTCCATCGAGCTTCCTGAGCTACAAATAGCCCGATTTTGCATGAAAACCGGCTGCCTAGATTGCCCAAGCCTTCCATATTCCGCCAGGAAGCTCGATGGAGTCACCACCCGAATTTCATACCTAGCGGCCTACCACGAATCTCAGGCGGGTTGGGTTTGTCTGGCTCAACCTTGGGTGGCGTGGATTGCGATTGCGGCGGAATCGGTTCCGAGGCCTTTGCCACCGAGTTGGTTGACTGCATTGATAGGCGTGGCAATAGTACGAAGATACCGATGCCGATAACGCAGGCCATCAGTACCAACGTACAAAGGACAGCGACCGCTCTCGTCGGCCAGCCAATGCCGCGATTCGGTGCGGCTTGGTCGTGCGCCCCCGGCGCATTCTTGCGCGGCGCGAGGATGGTTTTGCCACCTCGTATGGGTTCTGGCACCGCGGGAAGCGTGAGGGTCTTTCCGCTCAAGATGTCTTGCAGCGCGTGGGCCTTCTGCAATTCCGTAACAAACGTTACAGAGTTGGGCCAGCGTTTTTCCGGCTCCTTGGACAGCGCCCGCGCCACTACCGCTCCCTCCGCCGGGAGCAAAGCGGCGAGATTGGGTTCGTCCATCAAATGACTGCACATCACCTGTTCGAGGCCGCCGCCGAACAATACCCGGCCGGTGCGCAAATGATAATAGGTCATCGCCAACGAATACTGGTCCGATTGTCGTGCGACCTTGCCGCGAAAGCTCTCCGGCGTCGTGTAGTACGGCGTCATCACGCCCGTCGAGTTGTTGGCCATGCTTTGTTCCAGCGCCTTGGCCAAACCGAAATCGGCAACCTTGATGCCGGCACCAACCAACAGCAAGTTCGCGGGTTTCCCGTCGCGATGTTGCACGTTGCGCTGGTTCAATTCATCCAGGCCTTCCGCGGCCGCGGCCATGTATTTCAGCAGTTCTTGGGGAGGAATCCCCGGCTGTTGTTGGTCCATGGCCTCGCGCAGCCGTTCCTCCAGGCTGCGGTCACATAGTTCCATCGCGAGGATAAGCAGGTTGTCGGTGCGCCAGATGCCCAACAGACTGACGAGATTGGGATGGCGGATGTTCTTCATGACCTCCAGCGAGCGCGTCTCCAGTGCGCCGCCGCGATTGCCGAGGCGGATGAATTTCAGTGCCACGTCTACGCCACCCGGTCCGCGTGCCTGCCAAACTTCACCAACGCCGCCTTCGCCGAGCTTGCGCACCAGTTCGTAATCCGGCAGTGGCCGCGCTCCAGGATGAAGCATTGCTCTGCCGGCGAAGGCGGAGTCCTGCGGCTGTCCAGCGTGTGACGGCGCCTTGGTCAAATCATCGTTCCAAAGCCGTTGCATGTCCTGAGTATTAAAAGGCTCGTCGGGAGTGGACGGCGGCGGCACGTTACTCATCGGTCGCTCCTCGGTGTTTCCATGCGAAGCCTATTCGCCGAACGGCGAGCAATCCTAGCCGAGTCCATCCAAACAGGGCTGCGGCCCCCCCGTGTCTTGACGATCAATTGAAGAAGATGAACTCCTTGACAGTGTACAGCACAGGAGTCAAGAAAAAGAGCTGCGTCCTGCTTTGTAGAAAAGTTCCAGGTGCGTCCGAGGTCGCCGGGATTTAGCCCCTCCGGGGCGAAAAAGCAGTGAATCTTGGTGCCGAAGGAGGTTTTCTACAAAGCAGCTGCGTCCCCTTTTCTACGTCCGGGGATGGAGCTTGACGCTACCGAACCCCGCGGGTATGACCCGTTCCGCTGGACGGTGCGTTCGGCGGCGGCGGCGCGGGGACGAGGTTACGCAATGGCAAGGCGATTCGGCTGGGCGACCTGCGTAATCGGACTGCACCTCTGCGCCCTCGCGGGCTGCCTGCACACCGACGCGCCCCGCATTGCCCCCGGCGGACCGTTTAACCCACCTCCGGCCGGGCCGGTTGCCACGCCGGTCGCGTACTCCCCCTATACGACCCGTGCGACCGATCTTGCCGACAACGGTCGGCCGCCGCCCGCTTTGCCAAAGCTCCCGGTGGACGCGGAAGTCAAACGGGCCTCGCAGTCGCCCACGCCGGCGGAACCGCCCGTTACCCGACCGGCGCAGCCCTTACCGCTCGCCCCACTTCCCGCGCCCGAACGGTTGCCGGGCGAAACCGTTTCGACGCAGGCGGCCAAGACGGTGCCGGAATCGCCGCTGGTCGCCGCGCTGCGGTTCGTCCTGGGCAAGAAGCCGGCGGAGGCGTTCGACGCGCTGCACGGCTACGACAAGCAGACGCAAGAAATTCTGCTGGCCCTGTTGCCGGTCGCGGCCCGCCTGGGCGAAGGCGGCCTCGACCACGCCCCGCCGGAAGAAATCGCGGCGCTCCTCGAACAACTCGACCACCTGGCGAACCTCCTCCGCGGCCGGGCTGCCTTGACCGTGGAGAAGGGCTGTTTTGCCCGGCGAATCGAGGGCTTCGGTGCCTACGACCCGCTGCCGGCCGACCCGGTCTTCACGGCCGGGTCGGACGGGCAACACGGCGACCGCGCCCAGGTTTACGCGGAGGTGCGCAACGCCCAGAGCAAGTTCGACGGCAAGGTCCACACCATTCAACTCACGGGCCGGCTGGAAGTCCACGGCACCGACGGCCAGTGCCTGTGGAGCCACAATTACCGCGAAGGCGTCGGTCCCACGCGCAGCCTCAGTCCGCGCCAGGACGTGGTCGTCAACTTCCAGTTTCGTCCGCCGCCGAATCTGCGACCGGGCAATTACGTGCTGGTCGTGGAAGTGCGCGACGAAATGGCCGCGGCACCGGACGCGGCGCCGCGCGTCGCCCGGTGTAAGCTGCCCTTCCGCGTCGGCGACCCGGTGCCGGCGCGGGCGGGGGAAAAGTGATTGCGATTACTGCCTGCTCCGCCGGGTGCGCCACAATTCGGGTGGGTACACCGCTTGCGTTTACCCACGGTCGGTGACTGCTACAACGCTTTTCTTCTCCCCGCTGCGCACGAGCCAAGGGTTGACCACCAGCGAACCCTTTGGATGACGCCCCGGCTGGTCCGACCCACCCTTGCCAACATCTGCGCCTGTGGCAAGGGTGCCGCCAACGGTTCGCAAGCCCCTTCCGAGTGCCTGACGCAAGCCCTTGGCCGGCCTGTGCTTACGTAGCAGGAAAAACTCCATTCGACCCTCGCCAATCTCGACCCTTACCACGAAAAAGGCCCACCCTTGCCAAAGGAAAAGCGGTTGGCGTAGCCGCAAGCGGCTCGCTTGCAGGCTGAACCCGCGCAGAAGCCAGCAAGCGAGCCGCTTGCGGCTACGACCGGGCGGACCTTCCGCACCAGAAAAAGCTTCCGGGGTTGGTGAAGTCCTCACCCGAAACCGTTGCCACACCCCGCGACCGCATCGCCTGCGATTGCGTTGGTATTCCGGCATCCCCGCGGCTACACTCATGTAACGACTTCCATTCGCCCACTCCCTTCGCGAACGAGGTTTCCGGTGTTGCGCTACCCGACCGCAGTGATCTTCGTGCTGACCGTGGCCGGCCTCGTCGCCGCGGCGCCGGTTCCCGTCACGCCGCCGGACAATGGGCCATCGGCAAAAGCTCTGGGGGAAGCCGTCGCAGCCCTCGACAAGGTTGAGGTGAACTCCAAAAACCTGTCGCGCATTTGGTGGACGGTGGCCGATCTCCGCCGTCGGTTGGACGACCCGAAGGGCACCGTCAACGCCTTGAAAATAGCGCAACACGTCTCCTGCACGTCGGAACAAACGGGATCTAATGCGTTGCGGCCCATCGGCGAGGTTTACGGCCGACTCGGCGACGTGACGGCAGTAATCGATCTCGCCGCGTCCGTCCCGGGGGTAGGAAGGAGTCACGATAAACAGCAAGAAACGATCCTCCAAGAGGCGGCCGTGGCGGCCGCAAAAGCCGGCCGCGCCCCGGAGGCCGAGAAGATCGCCGCAACCATCGTCGATCCCGAAATGAAAACGTGGATCAAGGGGGTGATCGTCCAACAGTCCGCGGTCTATCGGGCCAAGACCGGGGACGTGGCGGGAGCGCTGCGGGCGGTCGGGGAATTGCCAGTGGCGGCGGACAAGGTTCACGCGCTGGTCGGGCGGGATTATCTCAATTTAGGATACGACAACTTTTCCGCCCAAATCGAAGGCGGCATCGCCTCGATCCAACTCGCGGCCGGCGACAAGGCGGGGGCGAAAGAGAACGCACTCAAGGCGCTGGCGCTGCTGCCGGACGTGGAGCCGAAACGCCGCTCGTATGCCGCGCTGGCGGTGGTCCGGATGCTGGCCCGGATGGACGACCTGCCGGCGGCGCGAAAGGCCCTGGCCCAAATCCCCGCGGCGGAGCCGCAAGTCGTCGGCAAGGAAGACGACCGGATGCGGTTACTGGCGGAGTTGATATCCAAAGGCTACCTCGCGGCGGCCGAAGTCCGGGCCGGCCGGGACGAGGTTGCCCTGGCCATGGCCGGCGATTTCCCCCTGCCAGGCGATCGAGCGTACCTTTTCCATTTTGTCGCCCTGGCTCAAGCCCGCGCGGGCAGGCAAGACGCATCGAAAACCAATTTCGCCCGGGCCGTGGAATTGGTGATGAAGCACCAAGGCCAGCCGGGAACGCACATACGTAACATTATCTATGCCCAGTTCCGGGCGGGGGATTTCGACGCCGCCGCCACGACGGCGGAAGCTGCGTCCGAAGTAATCTGGTTCGATGTGGGCTACTTCAAGGCGAAAGCCGGCGACTTCGCGGCTGCCAAGGAAATCGCGCTGACGCACATAAACCCGCAGGAGGACCGCTGGTCTAGCGACGGCTTGTGCCAGCAGATCGCTCAATTCCAGGCGAAGGCCGAGCAAGTCGCGGCCGTCAAGGAGTGGGCCGCGAAGACGGACGACCAACTGCTCAAGGCGTACATCCTTGTCGGCCTGGCCGAAGGGCTGTACCGCGAAGGCGGCAAGGTTACACCGAAGTGATCGATACGGCGACCTGGCGTCGGTTGGCAACAGGACGCCGTCGCTCAACGGCGATTTCCTACCGTGATTGGCAAGACAGCAAACGACCGCCATCGGTGCCCATGGTCAGGCATTCACCGTTAGCAAACGGTGATTTGATGCCCAAATCAACGCCACCGCCAGGGAGGACCGTCCGATGGCTGACGAACCGGTTGTGCTGCGCGACTGGCACCGCCTCTTCGGCCTGCTCCTGACCGACTTCTTCACCGACACGCCGTTCACCGTGGAACTCGAGCGCGACCTGTCGAAGCAGCAGCAGTTCCTCGACGTAATCATCTTGCGCCGCAAGCGCGGCCAGATGACCGACCGGCTGCCCGACGGGCTGGGCGACTTGGTGGCACACAACTTGATCACGTTCAAGTCGCACCACGAGGCGTTGGACGGCTGGGCGATGAAGGAGTTGATCGGCCACTAC
>JBBRLG010000509.1:0-5385 GCA_038231495.1 Gemmatales bacterium
CGGCGAACACTCCGGTCGCTTACGCTCCCGGCTCGCCTAAAACCTGGAAAGGACTCCGACGACGGACGTTGAACCACCGGCGGGGGTTAGCCTATGGCAAACAAGTGCCCGGTCTGCGGGGCTGACCTCTCCGCCGGGGACTGCCTTTGCTCCGTCGAAGCGAAGCCCTTGCCCCCGGCGGAATCGGAAGCCACCGCCGCCTACAGCGATTCCAACCGGACCCGCCCCGCTCCGCCCCCCGCCGCCAACGACGGCCGGTATCTTCCCGGTCAGGTTGTGGTCGGGCGCTATCTCATTCTTTCCCGCGTCGGCAAGGGCGGCATGGGCGAGGTCTACGAAGTCCTCGACCGCGAACGCAACGCCCGCGTGGCGCTGAAGGTGTTGCCGCAGCTGAACCCGGCCTCCCTGTTCCGCTTCAAACAGGAGTTCCGCGCCCTCGCCGACATCGTCCACCCCCACCTGGTGCCGCTGTACGAACTCGTGGCGGAAGGCGACCAGTGGTTCTTTACCATGGAACTGCTCGACGGCGTCGATTTCCTTACCTATGTGCGTGCCAAGCTCGCGGACGACCAGGACGCATCGACGGCGCTAACGGCGCCGAACCCCCAGGGCACCACGTCGGGTCAGAATTCCAGCCCGACCTGGCCGCGGGACGAGGCGCCGATCAGCACGACCGACCTGCCCGCGCTCGGCCCGGTGCCGTCGCACCCCCCCTCTCCCCCCCTTCGCAAGGGGGGGCAGGAAGGGTCGGCGCCGTCGCACCCCCCCTCGCCCCCCCTTCGCAAGGGGGGGCAGGGGGGGTCGGCGCCGGCGCACCCCCCCTCTCTCCCCCTTCGCAAGGAGGGGCAGGGGGGGTCGGCGCCGGCCGTGTTGCCGTCGGCACCCCTGGCCAACTTCGACCGGCTGCGCGCGGTGCTGCGGCAACTGGCCGAGGGGTTGTACGCGCTGCACAGCGCCTGGAAGCTGCACCGCGACATCAAGCCTTCCAACGTCATCGTTTGCAAGGACGGCCGGGTGGTCCTGCTCGACTTCGGCCTGGTGGCCGAGATGGGCGTCACGACGCTGCCCGAGGTGGGGCCGACCGGGCCGGCTTCGGCCTCGGAGTCGGTGGCGTCGTACTCCACCCTCGACCAGCACGTGGTCGGCACCGTCGGCTACATGGCCCCGGAACAGGCCGACGGCAAGACGCTGACGCCCGCCTGCGACTGGTACGCCGTCGGCGTCACGCTGTACCAGGCGCTGACCGGCGTGCTGCCCTACCAGGGAAGCGCCCAGCAAATTTTGCGCGCCAAGCTCACCGCCGACCCAGTGGCCCCCGCGACCCTGGTGGCCGGCATCCCGGAAGACCTCGACACCCTCTGCACGGCGCTGCTCTGCCGCGACCCGGCGGGCCGTCCGACCGGTGCCGAGATTTTGGCCCGCTTGCGCCGCGGCCCGGCAGACGTCGGCCCGGCGTGGGACCTGCGACCGCCGAAGCGGTCGGTCTCGTTCGTCGGCCGGGAATCGCACCTGGCCGTACTCCGCGCCGCGTTCGCGCGCATGCTCGCGGGCGAAACGGTAACGGTGGAGCTGACCGGCAAGTCCGGCACGGGCAAGAGCGCCCTCGTGCAGCACTTCCTGGACGGCGTCGTGCAGCGCGAAGGCACGATCCTGCTGGCCGGCCGCTGCCGCGAACAGGAATCGGTGCCGTACAAGGCACTCGACAGTCTCGTGGACACGCTCACCCGCTACTTGCTGGGCCTGTCCCGTTATGAAACGGACGCCCTGCTGCCCGCCGACGTTGCCGCGCTGGCCCGCGTGTTTCCGGTCCTCCAGCGCGTCGATGCCGTGGCCGAAGCGCCGCGCGACGCCCTGGCCATCCCCGACCCGCAAGAGGTGCGCCGCCGCGCCTTCGCGGCGTTCCGCGAACTGCTCACGCGCCTCGGTCGCCGGCACGCCCTCATCTTGCACATCGACGACTTGCAGTGGGGCGACCTGGACAGCGTGGCGCTGCTCGGCGACCTGCTGCGGCCGCCCGATGCGCCGCGATTGCTGCTCCTCCTGTCGTACCGGAGCGAGGACGCCCAGAGCAGTGTGTGCTTGCAAGCCCTTCGGGTAATGCACGAGGAGCAGGCAGCGGACCAGCCGCCGACCGTACTCGCCGTGGACCCGCTCACGCCGGCGGAGTCCCGGAAGCTCGCCCGGCAATTGCTCGGCGATCGAGGGCCGGACACGACGGCGCTGGCGGACCGGATCGTCCAGGAGGCGGCCGGCAATCCCTACTTCATCGACGAACTCACCCGGCACCTGCAACGAGGCGCGCATTTGACCGCCTACGCGGGCATGGACCTGGATACCGTGCTGTGGGAACAGGTGCAACGATTGCCGGAGGTTTCGCGGCGGTTGCTGGAGGTCGTCGCCGTCGCCGGGCAGCCGCTGCGGCTGCGCAACGCCTACGAGGCGGCCGAACTGAAGACCCTCGAACCTCAAGTCGTGGTGTCTTTACGCTTCGGCCATTTGGTACGCGGCACCGGGCCGAGTCCGGACGACGACATCGAGACCTACCACGACCGCATCCGCGAAACCGTCGTCGCCCACCTGCCTGCCGAGGTTCGCAAGGGCCACCACGGACGCCTGGCCGTCTCGCTGGAAGCCGCCGGCCGGGCCGACCCGGAACAACTCGCCGTCCACTTCCACCAGTCGGACCAGGGGCAAAAGGCCGGGCATTATTACGCGCTGGCCGCGGACCAGGCGGCCGACGCGCTGGCGTTCGACCGGGCGGCCAAGCTGTACCGGTTGGCACTGGAGGTCCGGCCGGTCACGGGCGGCGCGGCCCGGCTGCTGCGCGGCAAGCTGGGCGACGCCCTGGCCAACGCCGGCCGCAGCATCGAAGCCGCCCGCGAGTACCACGGCGCGGCGGCGGACGCCGGCCCCGCGGAGCAACTGGAGCTGGAACGCCGGGCCGCCTACCAGTTCTGCATCGGCGGCCATGTGGACGAGGGGCGCGAGGCGTTTCGCACGGTGCTGGGCCGGGTCGGCATGAGCTTCCCCGGCCGGCCGCTGTGGGCGTTGGCCTCGCTGCTGCGGGGGCGGTTTATGCTGACCCTGCGCGGCATCCGCCCGGCCGAGCGCAAGGCCAGTCAAGCCACGCCCGCGGAACTGCTGCGCATCGACATCTGCTGGTCGGCGGCAATTGGCCTGACGATGGTGGACACGATTCGCGGGGCGGACTTCGAGACGCGCAACCTCCTGCTCGCCTTGAAGGCGGGGGAGCCGTACCGCATCGCCCGCGCCCTGGCTTTCGACGCCGCCCACGTCGCGACGGCGGGCCGGACCGGCATCAAGCGCAGCCGCAAATTGCTCGAAGCCGCCGAGACGATGGCCAAACAAATCGACCACCCGCACGCCCTGGCCATGACGCTGCTGATGACCGGCGCGACCGCGTATCACCAGGGACAATGGAGCCGGGCGCAACAGTTCTGCGAGCGTGCCCAGGCCATCCTCCGTGCCCAGTGCCGGGGCGTGACCTGGGAACTCGACACGGCACACACGTTCAACCTGTGGTCGGTGGCGCACATGGGCCGTTTTTCGGAGATGGTGCAGCGGACGCCGGTGCTGCTCAAGGAAGCGGAGGACCGCGGCGACCTGTTCGCCGTGACGAACCTCGGCACCTACATGGAACCGCTGGTGCGGCTGGCGGCCGACGACGCGGAGGGTGGCCGGGAGGCGTGTCTGACCGCGCTGGGCCGCTGGACGCAGAAGGGCTATCACATCCAACATATCACCGCGCTGATGGGCCAAACGTTCGTCGATTTATACGCGGGCCAAGGCGAAGCCGCGTGGCGGCGCATCAGTGAGCACTGGGCGGAACTGGCGCGCTCCCTCTTTCTGCGCGTCCACGTCACGCGGAGCTGGATGTTGCACCTGCGGGCGTGTTCGGCAATCGCGGCGGCGGCGGGGTCCGCGCGCCCCGGTCCGCTGCTGAGTGCCGCGCGTGCCGACGCCCGCCGGTTGAAAAAGGAGCGGATGCCGTGGTGTGACGCTCTGGCCCGCCTGGTCGAAGCCTGTGCCGACGCCGCCGAGGGCAACAAGGTGCGGGCCGCCGAACAGCTTGCGACGTGCGCAAAGGAGTTAGACATCCTCGACATGGGACTGTTGGCCACGGCAGCGCGGCGGCGACTAGGCGGGCTTTTAGGCGGCGAGCGGGGTCGCGGGCTGGTCGCCGCGGCCGACGCCTGGATGGCGAAGGAGCGCATCCAAAATCCGGCGCGCATGACGGCCCTGTGTGCGCCGGGTGCATTTCAAGGATGAAGGCGATGCCTTTTGTCTGAAGGCGAGCCGGGCGACCGTCAATTCTCTTTCGGTGCGGTTGCGGCCGGGTCGGGTGCGACGACGTGGTCGTGGCTGGCCAGGTGGTCCATGCAGTAAGCGTGGTCGCCCGCGCACTTGCTGCAATAGCGGAAATCCATGCCTCGGTGCGTGCGGTCGGTGATGCCGCAAACGGTGCAGCGGTGATGGTACGCCGGCTCCCGCACCGCCAACCGGGCGGCCTGCGTCTCCATGCGCCGCCGGCCTCCCCGCGCCCGCTCAACGATCTCTTTGCCGAAGAACAAGAGGAAATTGCAGACGGACGCCAGCACCAGCAACCGGGCGGGCCAATCGCCGAACATCGCTACGAGGAAATAGGTGATCCAGGTGACGATAGCCAGCCATTTAATCTTCACCGGCAGCAGGAAGAATAGGTAAATCTCGAAGTCGGGAAACAGGTAGGCGAAAGCCAGGAAGACCGACCCCTGGAGGTAGGCGTTGGACGCCGGCTGATCCGGCAGGATGAAGGACACGGCCGCCGTGGCCGCCCAGCCGACGAGGAGGTAGACGTTGTAGCGGAACGTGCCCCAGCTGCGCTCGAGGGCCGTCCCCATGAGGAAGAAAAAGTACAAGCAAAAGAACGCGAACACGAGGTTGGCGAAGGGCGGCACAACCAGAAAGGTTGCCAGCCGCCAAACTTCGCCTGCCAGGACGCGCTCGGGGATTAGCTCCAAAACCTGAAGGGCCGGCTCCGGCGCGCCGGGCCGATTCAGGAGCAAGCCGGCGAAGAAGACGACGATCTGGGCTACGATCAGGCCGATAGTCACGTGCGGCACGGCAAAGCGGCCGAGCTTCCGTTCGAGGTAGTCCAGGAGACTCATCGGAATGCGCCCGTCTAAAGGTTCGGGGTGTTTGTCGCCTTCCGCCCATGATGCCCGCGCCGGACGCGGGAGTCAACGGGACAACAAACGGCGTTGAACGGCGGCGAAGGACAAAGGAACAATCGTCGTTCTCCGGTTCTATACGGCCCGCGGTCCAAGGTAACGCAAACGCCCGTAGCCACAAGCGGCCCGCCGCCCGTAGCCACAAGCGGCCCGC
>JBBRLG010000510.1:0-5365 GCA_038231495.1 Gemmatales bacterium
CGTCGGCTTTCGGGTTTGCGTCCGCCTGGACTGATCTATACTTGGTCTTTTTACTCTTTTATCTTCTTTGCCTTTCCGAGCGGAGCGAGGACGAAAAAAAATAAAAAGGGACACAATGACTCCGTTATTTTGCGGTCAAGTATTCGGCCGGGTTAGCCGAAATACAAGATACCGGTGCGAGGCCGTAGCGCCGTGTGCTCCGTGGTGGCTCTTGGAACAACAACGCCAGGAACTGTCGCGCGGCCAACCGTAACAGGAACGCGCCCGCGAACCGCAACAACAACGTCGGCTTTCGGGTTTGCGTCCGCCTGCACTTCCCCGCGTCGCCCGCGAGCGACGGCCCCGGCGTCCGGCGGTTCAAGGACCGCCGGAGAGTGGGTGAGGGAAAGTCCTGGCCTTGCACCCGCGTCGTCCGCAGCGTTTCGGACGGCCAAATGTCCCCAACGTCGGGCGGGTCTGGTAGGCACTATGCCGAAAGCCCCGCCCGCCTTTATTGCCCAAATCCTATGGCTGCGGAACTGCCGGTAATCCGGGCTTGCTACAGCATGACGCTGGAACTGTGCCGGCGGGTCGATAAATTTCCGCGGCACCAGCGCGCCACGCTGGGCAGCGAGTTGACCGCGGGCGGTCGGGCCATCCTCGCCGGCCTCATCCGGGCCAAGTACGCCGCTGCCGCCGAGAAACCGGGTTTGCTCGCCGCCGCCAACGTGGACCTGGAATTGTTGCGCTTCGGGTTACGACTGGCCGCCGACCTCAAGGCACTCCCGTTCGTCGGCCACGGGCACGTCCTGCGGTTGGCGGAAAGTGTCGGCATGCAGATCGGCGGCTGGTTGAAAGCCGTCCGCGTCGCCGGGGCCGTCCGGTGAAGCGCACGGGCCACCTCTTCGACCAACTTCATTCCTGGGAAAACCTGCTGCGGGCGGCGCGGAACGCCTGCCGCGGCAAACTCGACCGGCCGGTCGTGCAACGCTTCGAGTTCCGCCGGGAATGGGGCTTGCTGCGCCTCCAGCGGGAGTTGGCCGCCGGCGACTATGTCCCGGGGCCGTTCACCACCCACCGCATTACCCACCCCAAGCCGAGGCTCATCTCGGCCGCACCGTACCGCGACCGCGTCGTGCATCACGCCGTCATGAATCTCCTGGAGCCGATCCTCGAACGCCGCTTCCACCCCGACAGCTACGCCTGCCGGCGCCACAAGGGGACGCACGCGGCCTCGCGGCGGTTGCAACGCCTGATGGGCCGCTACCCGTTTGCGCTGCAGTGCGACGTCCGCCAGTTCTTCCCGAGCATCGACCATGCGTTGCTACGGCAACTTTTTCGCCAGTGCCTCAAGGACCGGCGCCTGTTGGAACTGCTCGACCGGATTGTCGACCACTCCAACCCCCAGGACGAGGTGACGGCATGGTACCCGTCCGACGACCTATTCACGCCGGCGGAGAGGAAGCGAGGGCTGCCGATCGGCAACTTGACCAGCCAGTGGTTCGCCAACTGGTATCTCGACGGCCTGGACCACTTCGTGACCGCGCGTCTAGGAATCGGGGGCTACGTGCGTTACTGCGACGATTTCATCCTGTTGCACCGCGACCGGGGACGCCTGGAAGCGGCGCGGGCACAGGTGGCCGAATACCTTGCCGGCTGGCGACTGCGCCTGCACGAGGCCAAGACGGCCGTCGTGCCGGCGCGTGCCGGTTTGACGTTCGTGGGCTACCGGACGTGGCCGGGGCGGCGGGAAGTGCGCGGGGCGAGTGTACGGGCTTTCTGCCGCCGCCTTCGCTGGTACCGCAAGGAGGTTCGCGCGGGGCGACGGTCGCTGGAAGAGGTCAAAGCGGCGATAGCGGGTTGGCTGGGCCACGCACTGCAAGGCGACGGCCAGCGAATCGTGGCACGCCTCCAGACGCGCTGGCCTTACCGCGACACCTAGCCGATTTCCAAAATTTTTCGACCTCGCTTCGCTCGGAAAGGCAAAGAAGATAAAAGAGTAAAAAGACAAAGTATACATTAGTCCAGGCGGACGCAAACCCGAAAGCCGACGTTGCCGATGCGGTCCGCGGGCGCGCCCCTGCTACGGGCGGCCGCGCGACAGACCCAGGCGCCGCTGCCCCAAGAGCCACCACGGAGCACACGGCGCTCCTCATTAGGCTTTTTATCATTACAAGGGTCTTTAATAGGGCTATTAGCGTAATACTTGGCGTCGTAGTAATCCTCACACCACTGCCACACGTTGCCGTGCATGTCGCACAGCCCAAAGGCGTTGGCCTTGAACTTCCCCACCGGCGCCGTGAACACGTAGCCGTCGTCCGCCTTGATCGCCGAGAATTGCGGGAACTGCTTTTTCAAGGAGGCATCGGCCACGTTGCCGAATTTTGCCAGGTCTTCCTCGTCGTCGCCGAAGTGGAAGCGGGTTTGCGACCCGGCCCTGCAAGCGTATTCCCACTGCGACTCCGTGGGCAAGCCCCATTTCTTGCGGTCTTTCCGGGAAAGCCATTCGCAGAATGCCTTGGCGTCGTTCCAGCTCACGTTCACGACCGGGTGCTCGTCGCTTTGCTCAAAGCCCGGATCACGCCACGTGTATTTCGGGTCTTGCTTGAACGTCCCGCTGTCCTGATCGACTCCATACCCGCCCTTGCCGTCCGTCTCGGCGTCGGTCTTGTACCCGCTGTCGTCCACGAACTTGCGGAACTGCCCACGCGTCACCGCGTAGGTGCCGAGGTAGAACGGCTTCGTAATTTCCACGTCGTGTAGCTCCTCGTTGTCGAAGCGGTCTTTCTCCTCCTTCGGCGAGCCCATTTTGAACTTGCCGCGCGGGATCAGCACGAACTTCATCCCCGTCGCCGTGCTGACGTAGGTCTTCGCCGGCGCGGAGCTCCCTTTTGATACCAGGATCGGGTCCTCGACCAGGTTGCCGATCGCGTGCGGCCGCTGCCGCTCGTCGTCGTCCAGGTTCGGGAACCACGTCGGGAAGTCGTCCTGGACCCGACTCTTCACGTAGGGCACCAGCCGCTCCCACGTAACGTCGCCCTTGCCGTTGGTCGCTTCCGCCGCCCCTTTCAACCCTTCGAGTACGTGGTAGAAGAACACGCCGTGGCCGCCGCCCGCCTTGTCCGTCTCCCGCGCCTTCTGCCGCTTCGAGCACGCGAAGAACACCGCCGTCCCCTCGCCCAGGCTCTCCACCCGGCTGCCGTCGATGCCGCCGCGCGTGCCCTTGTTGGGGTCGGGGTCCGTCCGGCAGGCGTCCACCAACAGCAGGTTCGTGCCGCCCCCCTTGTCGTCCAGCTTGCGCAGCACCGCCGACAGCGACACCAGCGTCGCCGGGTCGGTCGGCGCCGCGTCCTTGCCGCAGAAGAACGGCTCCTCCTTGTCCTTGACCGCGAACTGCTGCCCGTGCCCTGACAACGCGAACAGCACCGTGTCCCGCTTACCGACACCCTTGAGCACGTCGTCCACGGCCCGGTCGATGTTGGGCCGCGTAGCCTCGTCGTTGCCCTTACTGGAGCCGAGCAGCAGGCGGACCTCGAAGCCGGCGTTCCTGAGCACCTCGGCGAGGTCGGTCATGTCGCGCTCGGCGTACTGCAGGTTGGGCAACCTCCGGTTACTGTACTCGTTCACCCCGACCAGCAGCGCGATCTTTTTGCCGGCCGGCTTTGCCGGCTGGGCGCCACTCGGCAGCACGACGACAGCCGCAAGCGTGGCGGCCAGCGCCGCGGTCAGGAGGGAGGCGGTAAAGCGGGACATCGTAGCCTCGGGGTGAAAGGATAGGGTCGCAAGCGACCGACCACAGACGGAAATTAAAAGAAGCCCAGGGCCGCCGGTGACGCGCCCCGGGATTCGAAGGTTCAGCGCGTATAGCGAATGGTGACGAACTCGTGCGGCGAGCTGATGTCGCGCTTAACTACCTCTTGCTCGACCCGGACGGGTGGGCCGAAACCTGTTTCCGCGCCCCCCTTCGAGCCGGGCGGGTGGCTGGCGGCGATCGCGACCTCGATCATGCCCACCTTCCCTTGACTCTTGGTCGGGAACAGGGACGCCGCCCCCTTGCCGTACTCCGTAACCAGGAACGACAGGACGTTATCCTGGCGTTTTGGACTGGCAGTTTTGTGCCACCCCTTGATGACGACCTCCCCCGCCTTATCGCCTGTGGCGGGAGCCACGATCCAATGGGTGAAGCGCGGCGGCCCGTCTTTCTTGTCGTCCTTGCGGTCCTCGCTGAAGGTGAACTGGTCGATGCCGTCGATGCAGAGCGCCACCGCGATCTCGGCCTTGGAGTAATTCAGCACGCGAACCTCGTACAACTCGCCCGGATCGATGCCGACGAAGGGCAAACCGTTGAGTAATTCAACCTTCCGCGGCGCGGCGTCGCGCCTATCACCGTCCTTCAGCAACCGGGTCCGAATCTCCACGGCGTATTCGCTGCCTTTCTTTGCCGACACCAGGGTGTTGCCGGGTCCGTGGATGAAGGCTTGCGCTTCCGGCGGCTTGCCCGGTCCCGGCGGCAAACCCTTTTGCAGTTCCTTCATGCGTTCGTCGTAGTTTCCCTGCGGGGGCAACGCCACGTTCGGCCCCAGGATCCGCGCGATGTCGGCGATGGCACGGACGTGGCCCTCGAACGCCGAGAACTCCTTCTCCTCCTGACCGGTGCCGACGCGAATCAACTTGGCGCGGACGACGATCGTCTTGACGCCCGTGCCGACGGAGCTATCCGCGACGAACCCGTAGGAACCCTGAAGTTCGAGGGCGGCGTCGGCTTTGACAAAATTACCCAGCGCGAGCGCCAGGGCGGCCATGAGGGCGCCGCCGGCGTTGCCGTCGTCGATCCCGAACGGCGTGAAGAAGCCGATGCGGACGGCGGGTTGCTCCAGTTTTTTTGCCACCGCGCGGGTGCTGGTGGCCAGCTCGACGGCCAGTTCGTTCAATCCTTCGCGTTTCACTTCCTGAGCGGACGCCGTTACCGGCCAGGCCAGCAAGGCGATCGCGGAGGCCGCCACGAGGATTCCTAGGAATCGGTACATAGATTTATCCTTTCGCGGGTAAATGGTCACTTGCCGAAGGGGGTAAACCGGAGTTCGCGCGCCACTTCTTGCATCAGCGAGAAGCCGTCAACGGCCTCCCATTCCAGCCGGCTAACCCTGCCGTCCTGTGCCAGGGGCGCCAGCCCCAATTCTTTGAACCGTCGTTCGCCTACCTTCTTGAGCAGGTCGTCCGGGTCTTGCAGGAACAGTTCGATTGCGACAGCCTTCCGGTCGAGGTAGCCGCGCCGGTAGCCGATCACCACCTCCGCAACCGGCTCTTTGAACTTGGCCAAAGGCGCGTCCTTGTCGGCCCCCGTACGGAGGAAGGGAGCAATCGCTTTTTCGAGGGCGGTGGTGAA
>JBBRLG010000511.1:0-5357 GCA_038231495.1 Gemmatales bacterium
AACCGTTCCAGCTTGGCGACCCACGACCGCGCCTCGTCCTTCTTGCCGCGGCTCAGCAAACCGCGGACGTACAACGCCAGGTACTCCGGGTTTTTCGGGTCGGCACTCATCACGTTTTGCAGGTGGTCGCGCGCCCGCGGCCAGTCGTCGATCTCGTCGTAGAGACGCGCCACGAGCAACTCTTCATCGACGGCCAATGGATAAGTCGGCACCGTCGCTTCCAGCGCCTGCAACGCCGTCGCCCGTGCCGCCGGCCGGGTGGCGTGGACCAGGTCCAGGGTACGCCGCTCGACACGGGTGCGGTTGCCGTCGCGCTGGTTGCGGTCGAGGAGGTCCAACGCCTCGCGGTAGCGCGCGTCGTCTTTGCCGAGGGCCAGGATCAGCGCCAATTGTCGGCGTGCCCACGCCACGCCTTCGCGCGGCACCGGATTGGCGGGGTCGATCAGGTCGCGCAACACCGGCTCCGCCTGGCCGGGGTGGTTCAGCCGCAGGTAGAAGCCCGCCAACCGCTGCATGGCCACGGCGTCGCGCGGCTGCGCCTGGCGCGCGGCCTTGTAATGCTGCTCGGCCAGGCTCAGACGGCCCAGCGCCTCGTAACAGGTGCCGAGGGCGACTTCGAGGTGGTCCGCCGCGACCTTCGTGCGCAGCGCCGCAACAGCCGCCTCCGCCGCGGCGGTGTGGTCTACACTGGCCAGGTGGGCGACCAGTGCCACCCAGGTGTCCGGCACGTCGTCCGCCAGCGCCACCGCCTGCCGGAAGACTTGTTCCGCCTCGTCGGCCTGGCTGCACGCCGCCAGCAGTTGACCCAGCCACAGGTAACGTTTGAAGTCGAGTGAACCGGTCGGGAACGACTGCCGGGCCAGCGTCGCGGCACGCTCGGACTGGCGCGTCCGCAACGCGACTTCCGCCGCCAGTCGGGCAAAGTCGCCGCGCAGCACCACCTCTTGCTGAAGCTTGCGCACCACCTGGTCCGCGTCGGCGAAGCGGCCCGCGTCGGCGAGACGGGCCACCAACGGTCGCACGACTACCGGCTGCCGTTCGCCCTGCTCGAAGGCGCGCAAATAGCCGTCCAATGCTTTGCCCGGCTCGTCCGCCAGGTCGTCGAGCAGCGCACCCAGGAGGGCTACCCGCGCCCAGGTTTGGCGCTGCTTTTCGATCTGGGCCAGGAGGGTTCGGGCTTCCGTAACGCCGGAGCGGTCGCCGCGCCGCGCCCGGAGGACGCACCTTGCCGCCTGGCCGTAGCGCCACCAGGTGCCGGTATCGCCTTCGAGAGCGCGCAAGTCCTTGACGACCGATTCCTGCAATGCCTCGTCGCCGCCTTGCAGCACGAGATCGAGGAGCGTAATCGCGCGTTGCAGGTCCAGGGGCTTGCCGGCGGCCAGCAACCCGCACACGCGGTCGCCGTCGCGCGGCCGACCCAGGCGGTAATAGGCCTCGGCCACCTGGGCCAGGACGCGCGTTTGCGCCTCCGGCGCGTAGTTGGTGCTCGCTTTCTCGACGCCTTGCAAGAATCGCTCGACTGCCGGACCTTCCTGCCCCGCCCGGAATTCGAGTTCGGCCAGTTGCAATTCCGGCCGGTCGCCGAGTTGCTTGCGGGCGTCGGCCAGCACCTGGGCGGCGCCGGGCAGGTCGCCGCGCCGCGCGTCCAGGGTCGCGATTGCCGTCCAGAGCGCGGCCTGGTCGGGATGCGCCGTGCGGGCCGTTTCAAGGACCGTGCGCGCCTTCGTCAAGTCGTCACGGGCGACCAGGGAGTCGGCACGCAGGAGCGCCGCGGGCACTGCCTGCGACGGCACCTTGTCGGCACGGTCGAGGGTGCGGTCCACCTCTTCCCAGCTGCGGTTGTTCGCGGGCAACGACAGGTTGCGCTGGAGCAGCGTCCGGGCCGTCAGCACCCAGATCGATTCCGGCGGCCGCGGCAGCTGCGCAATCTGGCGGTACTGTTCGAGCGCCTCGTCCACCTTGCCGACCGCGAGGAAAGCCGAACCGAGGCCGTAGCGCGCCGGCAGCAGCGACGGTTCCAACTCGATCGCGCGCTGGTACGCCGACACCTGCCGGTCGCCGTCACCGAGGCGTTCGTAACCGTTGCCCAGCGCCAGCCAGGCCCGGCTGCGCAGCGCGTTGGTCGCCTCGACCTCCCGCGCCGCCCGGTCGAACCAGTGGACCGCCTCGTCCCACCGCCCAGTGCCCTGGAGGATACGACCCTTGAGGTAGTCGGCCAGCGCCGGCGGCCCCGTTTCAGGGTCGATGCGGGCGACGACTGCGTTCGCCAGGTCCGGCTGCTTTTCCTGCAAATACGCCTCGGTCAACAGGTGCAGCAGGTCGGGCTGGTCGGGGTAGGTCTCCAACGCTTTTTTCAGACAGGCCACGGCCTCCGCCGGTCGTTCCGTCTGCAATTCCAGCGTGGCCAGGCCGAGCGACATGGCCGCCTCGCGCGGGTACTTCTCCAGGCCGCGTTTCCAGGACGCGCGGGCCTTGTCGCTGTCGCCGAGCCGTTGGTACAGCTCCGCACTGGCGATCAGCACGCCCGCATCGTCGGCGTCCAGCTCGCGCGCCTCTTCGAGGTCCAGGCCGGCCGGTTCGACGAGGCCGGTGCCCAGCCGGTAGAGACCGCGTTCGAGCCACGCCTGGGCCGATTTGGGGTTGGTACGCACCAGCGTGTCGATTACCTCGTCGGCCCGGCTCGGCTTGTCGAGGCGGTAGCGCAGCAGACAGGCCAGATGGGCGTGGGCCGCGACGCGGTCGGGCGCGTGGGCGATTGCCTTCTCGTAGGACGCGACCGCCTGGTCGTAATCGCCGCGCGCCTCCTGGCACTGGCCCAGCAGGTTTTCCACGTCCCCGTCGTCCGCGTGGCCGTTGAGCAGGATTTCCAAATGGCGCACGGCGTCCTTGTACGCATCCAGCCCCATGAGCAGCGCGACGACCCGGCGGCGCAGGTCGGCGCGGGCCGGGTCGCGGTCCAGCACCTGCTCGAAAACTGCCACGACCCGCCAGCGAGCGCTGTTGCTCTTGGCCCGTGCTTCGAGGAGGTCGCCGTAGTGGGCCAGGGATTCGGTGTCGCCGGGTTTGAACGTCAGGTAGCGCTGGAGGAAGGTAGCGGTTTTATCGACTTCGCCGTTGTTTTCCGCATTTTCCGCCTGGGAATGCAGCGTCCGCGCGTGCCGGCCCATCTGGTAGCCGTGGACGAAGTAGACCGTCGTGCAAAACCCGATCAGGCCGAGGCCCAGGCCCAGCAGGAGGCGGAAGTTGAGTTGCTTTTCGACCATGTGCGTCATCTTTCGCAAACGATGGACGGAATCCGGGCGCTAGGGTAAGCCTATCTCAAAATAGGGGACGAAGCTCACGGTGGCGGCAGAATTTACGGCCGCTTGCGGCTTTGCAAAGCCGCAGGCGGCAAAGATAGGAACTTTACCTGCTCTGGAAGCTGCCGATGGTCATCTGCTTGTCGAGTTCGAGTTTGAAATCGTACTGCAGCGTCATCGCGTTTTCGCCGTTCATCTTCGGCTCCACGTCCACGTCCCAGCGCAGCAGGTTGTGCGGCCGATCTTCGCGCAGATACAGCGGGTCCTTGCTGACCTCCGGCACCGCCTTGTTGAGCGTGACGTTGAGCGTCTCGTTCTCGGCCGCGGGCAGGCGGTCCCAGATTTGGAGCTTCACCTTTTCCGGCTTGTAGCTGCTCACCAGGATGCGGTACTCGAATTTCAGCACCTGGTTGCCGCCCTGCATGGTCCGCGATTTATCGACCATTTGCCGGCTGATTTGCAACTGCGTCTCGGTGCCGAAGCCGACCGTGAACGTCTCGCCAACCGCGACCAGGGGCAGGTTCATCCGGCCCACGAAATCGGTGCCGTTGTACATCGTCGCCTCGCCGGGCAGCAGGACGTACTTGCTCGTGTTAGTCAGGTTCGCCTGACGGTAGACGTGCGGCGTCAGCACCGGCACGGCCTTGTAGAAGTAATCCGGGTCCATCGTCAGGCGCGTGACCTCGATCACCTGCTCGTCGTTGCGCGACGGCACGCTCAGCTTCGCGTTGAGGTGGTACGTCACGCTCGGCCCTTCCCGCTGAGTGGTGCGCACCTGGACGCCCTTGGCGAGCTTCTCCTCGGGGCCGAGGACCAGGTCGCACGCCTGATCCAGCGCACCGGCGTAGTTCCAGATGTCATTGCCCACGTCGGCGTTTTTCTTGTTCAACTCGGTCTGCGCTTCCGAGCGCAACTTGTTGGCCGTTTCTTCAAGCTGCTTGGCGGAAGCCAGGCCGGCCGGGTTCTGGATGGTTTGGTTGTCGCCCCGACCGCCAGCGGCGTACTGGCCAAACCCCGGGTTATTCACCACGCCTGGTTTGCCGCTAGGAGCGGGATTCGCACCCTTCGGAACGACGGCAACCGCGAGCATTTTCAGGTCGGGCGGCGACGCATTGAGCATCGGCTGGGCGGTCGAAAGGGTGACGTTGACGCCCTGCCAATCTTCACCGGTCTGCTGGATGATGGCGGCCAGGCATTCGACTTGCACCGGTTCTTTCAGATCATTGCCGGCGCGGAGCTTGTACTGCGGACGCCAAGCCGCCGCACTGACGAGGTAGTTCAACTTGACCTTGCCGGGTTCCGCGTTGGTCTTATCGACCACGATGACGGCGTCCTGCTCGACCTTGACCGAGCCGGCTGTCATGTCGCGCAGCTTGCGGATCAGGAATTCGGCCTTTTCCTTGTTGTCGTCAAGCGTCTGTTGCAGCGTGATGAGTTCTTTGCTCTTTTCGGAACGCCCGTCCATGATGTATTTGGCGAGGCCAGTCGTCTCGGTGCTGTCCAGCTTGCCCTTCTCGGTCGCGTGCGTGACGCTGGTGGCGGTGAAGTTTTCTAACTTGGTCAGCAGGCCCATGTTTTCCGTACATGCCTTCATGTCGGCTTGAAGCTTTTGCGCGGTCTGGGCGAGCTTCTTGGCCTCGTCCTCGATCTTGCGCACTTCTTCGCGCGTGTCTTCCTGCACGGGTCGCGAGCGGAAGCGCGTCGTCAAAACGCGGATGCCTTCGCCGCCTTCGGAGTAAAGCGAGCTGTTGACGGTGTGTTGCGGCAACGGCGTCACGACCAACTCGACCGTGCCGGTGCCGGCGGGCACATCGACCTCGCGCGTCACCAGGGCGCTGTTGGGGTAGACGGTGACGTTGGTAATCTTGCTGGCGGCGGCCCGCGGCGCGGCGGCACCGCCGTCGCCGGCCTTCTTCGCAACTTCCGGGTCGCGCGCGTACAGCAACACGGCGACGCCTCCCACGCACAACGCGGCGCAGGCGGCCAGGATGGAGAGACGATTCTTCATGGCTACTCCCTTGAGGGTTTGAGATGCGGTCCAACGGTTGGGGGCGAACC
>JBBRLG010000512.1:0-5357 GCA_038231495.1 Gemmatales bacterium
GAATCGTTCACTCCCCCCCGTTACGAAGGGGGGGTTGGGGGGGGGCAGTTCCCCACGCCAAGTGGACAAAACAGCCTGCAAAACGTAACACTCCCGATGAAAGTCCGCCGCCGATTGCTTCACGGCCTCTCGGCCTTCTGCCCTGCGTGGGGAATGCAGCACATGAACGGCAAACCGGAGCCGAAACGAGTCCTGAACCTGCCCGCCGCGGTCGGGCCGTTGCTCGGCCTGTTGGTGCTTCTGTCTCTGTTCGTCGTCATTCTCTACTGGCAGGGGAAACTGCCGAAGTTCCTCGGCCGCGACAATCTGCAAGGGCTGCTGCACGAGAGCACGGTCACGGCGGTCGTCGCGCTGGGCATGCTCATGGTCATCGTCAGCGGCGGCATCGACCTGTCGGTCGGCTCGGTCGTCGCCCTCGTCACCGTCGTGACCATGCAAGTCTTTCGCTTCCTCGACGCGGCGACCGGATCGGTTTTCATCGCCAGCGTCGGGGCGATCGGGGTTGGCGTCCTGACCGGCGGCGTCCTCGGCCTGCTCAACGGCCTGGGCGTGACGCTCCTGCGCGTGACGCCGTTCGTCGTCACGCTCGGTACGCTCAGCATCGCACGCGGCCTGGCGTACTACTTTTCCGGGCGCACCAAGGTCGGGTTTCCCCACGCGGTGCCGGGCTGGGTCACGGACTTGCAGGTCGCGGAAGTCAAGTACACTCTCGTCGATCCGGGCGTCTGGAGCGCGGCACTCCTGGCCGGCTTCGTGGCCCTGTTGATGAGCCTGACCGTCTTCGGGCGCTACTGCTACGCCATCGGCTCGAACGAGGCGACGGCCCGGCTGTGCGGCATTCCGGTGGGGTGCTACAAGATTCTCATTTACACCCTGGCCGGTCTGTTAACCGGCTGGGCGGGCGTGCTGGTGTTCGCACAGGGCAACAGCGGCGACCCGGCGACGCAGAAGAGCCTGGAATTGAACGTCATTGCGGCGGTGGTCATCGGCGGCGCGAGCCTGTCGGGCGGCCAGGGCAACGTATTCGGCACGCTGCTCGGGGTGCTGATCCTGGGCGTGCTCGACAACGCGGTGAACTTCTGCGAGGTGCCGGTCGAGGTGCAGTACATTCTCATCGGGGCGATCGTGGTCGTCAACACGGCCATCAGCCAGTGGCAGCGGCGGCGGAGCGAGTGACCGCCTACGGGCGCGGTCCCTGCCAGTTCATCGGACCGAGGGGCGGCGGTGCCGGCGCCGGTGCCGGCCCCAATATGGTTATGCCCAGGGGCTTGAGGCCGCCCCGCGCCGTCGGCCGCGATCCCACGAGCATGTCCACCGACCGGAACGGCTCGATGTCCCAGATGTCGAAATACCCCCGGTCGTTGTCGCTGTCGATGTAGATGAACGCGGTGATTATCATCCAGGGCAGGACGAGCAGGAACAGGTGGAACATGCGCTCCTTCCACCAGCGCGACACCTTCCGCTGAGCCTCGACGCCCTTGGGGCAGTCCCGCGCCAGCACCGTCCCGTCATGGCGGCGGTACAGGGTACGGCAAGCCTGTCCTTCCTGGTCCGTGACGACGGCTTCGGCTTCCTCGCGGGTCAGGTCGGAGACGCGGTAGACGTGGAGGCGGCACTTGGCGCAAGCCCGGACGCGGTCTGTGCCCGCCATTTGCTCCCAATCGGCGGAGCAGGGTGCGGCCATCTGCAATTCGTGCAGCGGGCGTGGTCGGGTCTTCGCCATGACGCTTCAAGCGCGGGTAACGCCGCCTTAAAAGTGCGCAAGGAAAAACCCCGCTGAACTTCCTGCAAGCAGTCGGAACAGCGGGGCCGGAACAGAGAAGAGGCCGTCTCTTACGCCCTTGATAGTACCGGCGAATAAACCGGTGTCAAGTAAATTTGTCGGATTATTTTGGCCCGCAGATGGCTGCGGATTAACGTCGCCGTAACTTCAATTGTTCCAAGGGTATGTGGACGACGGTCGGGGAGGTCGCGTCGGGTTCGGTGGACGGACATTTCGCGCAGCCGCCGCCGCAACCCGACGCGGAACCACGCCAGGCGCGCCAGGTCTGCCGGCCGAGGTAGACGACCGCAGCCAGGACGATCAGGCCGACGAGGGACAGCTGCCAGTACATGGGATGACCTCCCAACCGAAAGGGGATCCGGGAGCGTAAGCGACCTGAGTCTATCGCGGATAATCACTCCGGTAGCTTACGCTCCCGGCTCGCCTCATTAAATGAATAAACTCCCAACCTGGTACACCACCAGCGCCCCGACATACGCCAGGGCCGTCATGTATGCGAACGTGAACAGCGGCCAGCGCCAGCTTTTCGTCTCGCGGCGGATCACCGTCAACGTCGAGGCACACTGACAGCACAGCGCGAAGAACACCATCAGCGACAGCGCCGTCGGGATCGTGAAGACCGGCTGACCTTTGCGCGGGCCGTCCTCCCAGCGGGCGTTCTTGAGTGCCTTGGCCAGCTTGGTATCGCCGGCGTTCTCCGCCTTCAGGATGTCGTCGCTCTTCACCCGGCCCTCGTTGTAAATGATACCCAGCGTGCCGACGATTACCTCGCGCGCCGGGAAACTCGCCACCGCCGCCATGCCGATGCGCCAGTCCCAGCCGAGCGGGTACACCACCGGTTCAATCGTCCGCCCGATCCAGCCGAGCACGCTTTGCCGTTTCCATTCGCCGTGGACGCGGTTGCGATCTTCTTCCAACGCCGCCGCTTTCGTCGGGTCGGCCTGCCCTTCGTCCGTCAGGCGGTCCAATTCTTCGCGCAGCTGGTTGTAATGCACGTCGTAGGTCAGGCCGTCGCGCCCAATACCGTCGATCTGCGCTTGCAGCGCTGCACGCTCGTCTTCGGGAGCCGACGCGAGTTTCTGTTGTAGCCCGGCGACGTAGGCGGCCTTTTGCTCCGCGCCTTCTTCGCGCGGGAAGTAGAGCAGTGCCCAGACCAGCACCATCGACGCCAGGATCAGGGTGCCGGCCCGGTACAAAAACGCCCAGGCGCTGTCGATCATGCGCCGCAGGATCGAGCGCCAGGCCGGCCATTTGTAGAGCGGCATTTCCATGACGAACGGCGGCGTCTCGCCGCGGAGCAGGGTGCGCTTCAAAAGCAGGGCGACCAGCGGCGCGACCACGAGGCCGATGGCGTACATCGAAAACATGACTAGCCCCGGCACAAACCACGCGAATCCGCCGGGGTTCTTGTCGCTGCGGATCGGCAGGAACGCACCGATCAGCAGGACATAAACCGGCAGCCGGGCCGAGCAACTCATGAGCGGCGCGACGAGGATGGTGGCCAGGCGGTCGCGGCGGTTTTCGATGACGCGCGTCGCCATGATGCCGGGCACCGCGCACGCCACCGACGACAGCATGGGGATGAACGATTTGCCGCTGAGGCCGCAGCGCGACATCAGCTTGTCCATCAGGAACGCGGCGCGGGCCATGTAGCCGCAGTCTTCCAGCACCGCAATGAAGCCGAACAGGATGAGGATTTGCGGTAAAAAGACGACGACGTTGCCGACGCCTTCGAGGATGCCGTCGATGAGCAGGTCGCTCAGCGGCCCCGACGGCAAATAGCCGCTCGTCACCCCTTGGCGCAGGCTGTCGGCGAGGTAATCTTTGCCGTCGCTGATCGCGTCCATGAGCGGCTTGGCAAAGGTGAAGATCGACTCGAAGACGACGAACATCAGCACGAGAAAGACGAGCGTGCCCCAGACGCGGTGGGTCAGCACGCGGTCGAGGCGGTCGGTCCAGGTGACGGCACGGGTCGCCGGCCGCTGGACGCAGCCGTTGGTGGCTTCGCGAATCCAGGCGTAGCGGGAGCGCGCCTCGACCGCCGGCACACCGCAGCCGGCCGCGGTCAGCCGTGCCCGCAACGCCTGCACGCGCTCGGCGATGCCCGGTCCCCAGCGTTCGATGAGGCGTTTTTCCGTGTAACCGCCCACGTCCAGGATCAGGCGCCGCACCAAAAACAACGGCACCTCGCCGCCGAGCGTGTCATAGAGGGTCGCGGCCTCGCGGTCGAACGCTTCGGGAAAGGTCGGCCCCTTGGGCGGGTGTCCCGACTTCGCCGCCGTCGCAATGGCCTCGCGCAGCCGTTCTAATCCCTTGCCCTTGTTCGCCTGGATGGGGACGACGACGACGCCCAGCCGGCGGCCCAGTTCGTCGTAGTCGATGCGAACGCCGTGGGCCGTGGCCACGTCGATCATGTTGAGCGCGAGGACCACCGGCACGCCCAGCTCGAGCGCCTGGGTGGTAAGGTAAAGGTTGCGGTCGAGGTTGGACGCATCGACGATGGCGACGACGACGTCGGGCCGGGCCTCGCCCTTCTGGTGGCCGAGGATCACATCGACGGCGACCATTTCGTCGGGGCTGCGCGCCGCGAGGCTGTAGGTGCCGGGCAGGTCGATGAGGTCGAAGACTTGGCCGGCGCAGATCATGCGTCCTTTTTTCGTTTCGACGGTGACGCCGGGGTAGTTGCCGACGCGCTGGCTAAGGCCGGACAGGGCGTTGAAGAGGGTGGTTTTGCCGGTATTGGGATTGCCGACGAGCGCGGCCGTGAGACGAATCGCGGCCGGTCTGGCAGGCTCAGGGGCAAGCGGCGTCGGTGCGGTCATGGCAAAATAGCGACCTGAATACGGGCAGCCTCGGTACGGCGGAGGCTAAGGCGATAGTCGCGCAACCGGATTTCGAGCGGGTCGCCCATCGGCGCGAGGCCGACGACTTCCAGCTCGTCACCCTCCAGCAAGCCCATCTCCAGAAGACGTTGTGCGAGCGAATCGGTGCCGGCCACCGCAAGAATGCGGGCACGCTGTCCGATTCGCAGCTGGTCCAGGGAAGGCATCGGCGGGAGGCTCAGCCTCAAGGGAGCGGAATGAAGGGTCAATCAGTCGGCGAGGGGCAGCGGCCGCACCAGAATTTGCATACAGCATTCGCCGCGCAACGACAGCCGACACCCGCCGACCTGGAACATGCACGGCACGCCGGAACGTAACATCTGTAGCCGGCAACCCGCGCGCACGCCCATTTCGGCCAAACGGCAGACCATCGTCGGCTCGCCGGTCACTTCGGCCACGTCGGCCCATTCCCCGGAGCGTAACAGATCGAGAGGTAAGAGCGTATCCATGCGACGGCTAGCGCCTCAGGCGGGTTGAGCAGTCGGAATCTTGTTGAGACTGGATCTCAATACCAATTTAACCGATTGGGGGAGGAAGTCAAGGAGAAAATCGTGAAGCCGGAGACGTGATCCCGTTACACCTCTCAACCCCGCTTTCCAAATGGGCCAAATTTTTCCCTAGTTTCGTCAGCGATTTCGCATACACTCGGTAGAGGTGAGCCGCAAAGGGTGTTTATACTGCCCGCGGCTCGA
>JBBRLG010000513.1:0-5339 GCA_038231495.1 Gemmatales bacterium
GGCCATGCGCATCGCCAGGACGTGAACCGTCCAGGGCTTGTGCAACAGGGAGCGTAACACCGTCGCGCCCGCCACCTGGGGCGAGAGGAGAAACGGCCCGCCGAAATGGTTGCAGTCTTCCTCCAACAACACGTGGCCGGGTACCGGGTACGCGAGCCGACCCAGATGCCGTTGCACCGCAAACTCGTAACGGGCGCGGTCGAGGCCGTCGCCGCAGGAGTAGATGCGCAGGATCAGCGGCTGGCGGTACACCGGCGGCAGCGC
This sequence comes from Gemmatales bacterium, assembly GCA_038231495.1. Classification (GTDB taxonomy): domain Bacteria; phylum Planctomycetota; class Planctomycetia; order Gemmatales; family Gemmataceae; genus JBBRLG01. Next base: position 265 of record JBBRLG010000513.1, read on the forward strand.
ACCGTGGCCTTTGAACTGGAACGAATAGGTATAGGTCTCCCAACCGCCGACTAATTCCGCGGGCCGTTGTTCAAAGTCCAACCCGTAGCCGTTGCAGCGCCGGGAAAAGTAAGCGAGGAGCGCGTCGGCGACTTGCTCGGGCGAAGCCGGCGATGCGACACACGGAGCCGACGGCCGAAAGCGGTCGGCATGAAGTCCCTGAAACGAAGAGTGGCCCGGGTTTCGGGCCACTCCTGCCGCGCGCTCCTGGTTGGCCTGGCGTAACGCCATGGCACCGCCTCCTCATCGCGATTGCCCCGTCCGAAAGGGCTTAAAAGGTCGCCGTCGGCGTCGAATTTGCCGTCGGGTTGGGCGGGTTGGCCGGGTTGGCCGGGTTGGCTGCCACGGCACGCACCACCGGGGCTGCGGGGTTCATGCCGGTGGTTGCCGCGGGATTAACTCCAAGGGCAGCGCTGTTGGCCCCGGTCACGGCCGCGCCACCAATACCGACCGGCGTGACGATAGGTGCTCGGCTGGCGGCTTCGTGCGCAATCTGGCCTTCCGCCTGCGTAATCTCTGCCGGGGGCATTTCGGCTTGACGGGCCGCGCGGGCAATGCGCCCGACGGCCAGGCCAATAATGAGCAGGACCGCGCCAGTGCCAAGGCTGCCGTAGCAGGTGTATTCTTCCCAGGGAGGCGTGCCGGCCCCTTCCTGATTGTGCTGATAGAGATACCAGACGCCGCTCCAGACGAGCATCACGGAACCAAGGGTCACAAAGAGCAGCGCGATTTTCGCCTCGCTGGCTGGCTTACTCATCAGTGGCATGGCGGCCTCCCCTTACAAGACACGGTGTCGGTTACATCCACGACGCGGTCATTCCGTAACACCTGCGCGGAAAAACCGTTTAGCAGGTTTTCCGCGCAGGAGACCTGCAACTTTCGTGCCGTGAGGTAAAACAGGGGTAGCATCCGTCCGCTCTGGGGGAACGATACCGAACCAATGTCTTGCGGAAGTGACTGCGCAATCGTGAGAATTGTTATGCTTGGAGGGCTTTTATCTCGCCACCGAACAAGGCTCGTGCATTTTATTTTGGGTCAGCGTTCGGCAACACTCTTCTCAACGATTGTACAACCAACGACTTGCGGCGATGGTGACCCTCAAGGGTGAAACGAGCTTGCAATGGAGGTTGATTGGCATCCCCCTTGCATTGTTCACCCCTATTGTCCAATTTCGCCTGGAAGTTGCCTATTATCGAAAAGGAGCGTGCGATGAAGAAGTTCCTTGCTCTGGCAGTTGTCGCCTGCGGTTTGTCGCTGGCACTGTCGGCCAGTCCCGCTCAGGCCCAGTGGATGGGTGGGCGTAGTAACGGCGGCGGCTACGGTCGAGGTTGGAGCGGCGGCTACGGCGGCTACGGTAGCTCCTATGGCCGCGGTTACGGTGGGAATTACGGCAGCGGCTACGGTAGCTCCTATGGTCGCGGCTACGGTGGGAATTACGGCAGCGGTTACGGTGGGAATTACGGCAGCGGTTACGGGTATTCCAACTCGTACTACACCCCGTTCGCCTCCTCGAACTACGGCTGGCCACCCGCCTACAACAACACTTACGGCGGCTCCTACAGCTACCAACAGGACCCATCGCTAATTTCGCCCGCGTCTTACGACACCTCGAACCCGCAGTATTCCCTGAACGCGCGGAACCTGAACAGCTACCGCGCGGGCTACTCCCCCGGCGAGAATAGCAACCCAAACGAAGCGACGATCCGCGTGATGGTGCCCGACGCCAGCGCCCGCGTCTATTTCGACGACACGATGACGCAGCAGTCCGGCATGGACCGCGTTTTCACGTCGCCGTCGTTGGACACCGGGAAGAGCTACACCTATAGCATCCGCGCGACGTGGATGGCGAACGGTAAGGAAGTCAGCACCAGCAAGGACATAAAAGTCCAGGCAGGCCGCATGGCCCTGGTCGATTTCCGCACCCAGGGCGACAATCGCGATAACCGCGATGCAACCACGCCGGGCGACCTGCGCGACCGCAACCGTGACAACCCGGACCTGCGCGACCGCAACCGCGAAAACGGCGATAACAAGGTCGAGCCGGGCATCCCCGGCAACCGTCGCGATGACAAGACAGTTCCCAAGACGACCGGCGACCGCCCGAATCCGGGAACGCCGGGTACGAACGACGGCGCTACGACCCCCGACGGTACGCGCAACGTCCCCGGCACCCCGCGCGACACCACGAAGCCGGCAACGCCCGGCACGCCTCCCCCGGAGTAACGCACGCGCCCTTTCGCACCCGTTTAATCCTGGAAACGGAAGAACGTGCCGCCAATCTTACGATTGGCGGCACGTTTTTTTCATCTACACCCGTGGTAACCGTTCACTGGCAACTTCTCCCCCCCTTACGAAGGGGGGGGGGCGGGGGGGGTAAGAACGGTTGAGCTTAACAGTCCTGGCGTCCACTCCACCCCCCCCGCCCCCCCTTCGTAAGGGGGGAATGAACGGTTACCACCCGTGCTGGTTCGGTTTCGCCAGGGTCCGCGTCAGGAGCCGCGTCCATGAATCTCAAGTTTTTCTACGACGTTATCAAGACCACGGCTATCGATTGGGTCGATGATAAAGTGCCGCAGATGGGGGCGGCGTTGGCGTATTACACCGTGTTCTCCATCGCGCCCTTTCTGGTGATCGTCATTAGCATCGCCGGCCTGATCTTTGGCGAGGAAGCCTCGCGCACGGCGATTGCCGGCGAAATTGAACGCACGGTTGGCCCCGAGGTGGCGCAGGCGATTACCGAACTGCTCAAAAACTCCGCCTCGCCGCAAGGCTACACGATCGCGACGATCGTTGGCGTTGCCGTGCTCCTGTTCGGCGCGTCGGGCGTTTTCGTGCAGTTGCAGGATTCGCTAAACACGATTTGGAAGGTGGTCCCCAAGCCAGGTCGCGGCATCCTGGGCGTCTTGCGCGACCGCTTTCTGTCGTTCGCGGCAGTCTTCGGTACGGGCTTTTTATTGTTGGTGTCCCTCGCCTTCAGTGCGGGCCTATCGGCAGTGACGCGGCATCTGACCTCCGACACCGTACCGGGCGGGGTGCTCTTTTGGCGTGTGGTTAATGAAGGCGTTTCGTTTGTGTTCATCACGCTCTTGTTCGCGCTTATTTACAAGGTGTTGCCCGACGCCGCGATCGAATGGCGGCACGTGTGGACGGGGTCGGCAGTGACCGCGGTCTTGTTCACCATCGGCAAGGCGCTGATCGGCGTTTACCTCGGCCAGAGCGGCACCACGCTGGCGTTCGGGGCCGCCGGTTCGCTCGTTGTCATCCTGGTGTGGGTGTATTATTCGTCGCAGATCATTCTGTTCGGGGCGGAGTTTACGCGGGTTCTGTGCCTGAAATCGGGCGAACACATTGTCCCCGCCGAGAACGCCGTGCGGGCGGCAACGCCCCCCGTGCCAGCCAAGCCGGGTGCGCCCGTTTCTTCGGGGAGTTGAAGTGCCGTCACCGCTGGGCAGCCGTCTGCCCATCGGCCAGCAGCCTGGTTCCGATCTCTCGCGCACCCATTTGCTTCCAGACCTCAACTGTCGCAAAATTCGCCTATTTTACCGGACCCAGTTCGTTTGGCCCCAATCTTGCTTAGTTATAACTGGTAGGACGGACAGCCAAGCGGAGAGTTGTACATACCCTTGCAGGAGCGGGAGGACTCAGCGGTTGGGTCAACGCTTCAACGGCGGGTATCTTTTCTTGCCGAACAGACCTAGGAGAATCCTTATGGCGAACAACACGGCTGGGGACAAAACTCGGGACGCCGCGAGCCACTTCGCGGACAAGGCGAAAGACACCGCGAGCAATTTTGCCGACAAAGCGAAAGACGCCGCGGGCAACCTCGCCGACAAAGCGAAAGACGCCGCGGGCAACCTCGCCGACAAGGCGAAAGACGCCACCTCAAACGTGACGCACAAGGCGGAAGACCTGGCCAAGAACGCGGGCGATTACGCCAAGCAAGCGGGCCAGAAAGCGGACGACGCCACCGCCTCCTTCGGCCACAACATACGTTCCGCCGCGGATACGGTGCGCTCCAAGGGACCGCACGACGGCCCCCTCGGCAGCGCCACCTCCGCCGCCGCAGGTGCGCTGGAAAGCACGGGCCGTTACCTGGAAGAAGAAAAACTCAGCGGCATGGCCCACGACGTGACGGAGTTGATCCGCCGTAATCCGATCCCGGCACTGTTCATTGCCGCGGGCGTCGGTTTCCTCGTCGGGCGGACGATGAAGAGTTGATGAGTCGCCAGGACCCTGCCTTTCGGAGCCGCGACCGTAAAGGAGCGAGCAACCCCCGCTCCCTTACGGTCGCGCCTTTGACAAATCAGCGCTCTGCCAGTCGCGGTTCGCACGGTTCTTGCTGGAGAAACTATCGATGGATAACGAAGCCGCCGCCATTCGTCAGCAGATGGAAGACACCCGCGCCTCCCTCACGGAGAAGTTGGAGTCGTTGGAACAACAAATCGTCGAGACGGTCCAGGGTGCGACTTCCGCCGTGACGGATACCGTGGAAAACGTCAAGGAAAGCATTCACGACACGGTCGCCGAAGTACGCGAGACGGTCCACGACACCGTGGACTCCGTCAAATCGACGTTCGACGTGACGCACCATGTAAACAAACATCCGTGGCTTCTGTTCGCCGGTGCCGTCGCGGCCGGCTTTGTGGCCGAAAGAATCGTCAGTCACTTGATAGAGCCGCGCGCGCCGGCTTATCAACCGTGGTCGGCACCGCCCGCGCCACCCGCGTTCCAACGACAGACCTCAACCGCGCCTACCCACGACGGCAACGGCCACACCGGGGGCGAAAACGGTAAGGGTCTGGCGAAAAAGGCGGAGCCAAGCGGTTTGACCAAACTGTTCGGCGACGAGATCGATCATTTGAAGAAGAAGGCTATTGGCAGCACGATGGGGTTTGTTCGCAACCTTGTCGTCGAATCGGCACCGGCACCGGTTCGGTCCGACCTGAGCGAGATTCTCGACAGTGTGACGACGAAGCTTGGCGGTTAATTGAATGGCGAGCCGGGAGCGTCAGCGGCCGGAGTTTATCCGCGGATAA
>JBBRLG010000514.1:0-5333 GCA_038231495.1 Gemmatales bacterium
GCGGCGGCCAGTTCAGCGGCAGCAACCTGGGCCAGGGCCAGTTCTTGCAAACGTTAATTCGGCAGGTGGTCGGCAAGCCGAGCGATTGGCGCGCCATCTACGACCCCTTTACGGGGCAACCGCTGATCCAGATCGATCCCACAACCGGCTTGCCCGTCGTCCCGCCCCCCGGCGAGGAGTCGCTGTCGGGCGGCGACAACAACAACATCGGCTTCTACCCGCCGGCCCAGGCGCTGGTGGTCAAGGGGCCGTCGCGCATCACCGGGCGGTTCCGGCCGCCGTTCCCCACCAGCGCCGGCGGCGCCGGCCCCCCGGGCGGGCTGACGCGTGCCGACGACAACAAGCGCGACATCCTGTTCGTGCTCGCCGAGCCGGGTAAAGGCAAGGTGTTAGGCAACAACGAACGCCGTAATCCGGAACTGGACGCCAAGCTCGTCTGGCAGGACGCGCTGGTCAAGGCGCAGGCAGACAACCCCGGCCTGATCATCGCGGTGGCCGACTTCCTCGGCTTGCAGGGCAAGTGGGAGGATTGTGCCGAATTCCTCAAAGCCAACCTCCGGCTCGGCATCGTCGTCAAGCCCTGGGTGTACGAGTCGCTGGCGATCGCTCTGAAGGAGAGCGGCGGTTCGACCGAAGAGATCGAACGGGCCGAGGTGTCCGTGGTCGATTTGCAGCCGGGCAACGCCACGGGCTTCCTCCGCGCCTCCCAGGCGATGGCGGCTCACAAGCGCTTCGACCGCGCCGTGGCGTTCTGCCGGCAGGCGTCGATCCTGGAGCCGAACACCGCGGCACCCTACGCCGAGGCTCTGATGTACGCCGAGTACAGCCAGGACAGCAAAGCGATGGAGTGGGCGGCCGGCAACCTGCTCAAGCAGGATTGGCCGTCGCAGAGTAAGGAACTGCAGCTCAAGGCCCAGCAGAAGCTGGAATCGTTGGCCAAGACGTTGCAGGACAAGAACCACGGCGAGGAGAGCAAGCGGCTCCGCGACTCGGTGGCGCTGCAACGCCGGCGCGACCTGGTGGTCAAGGCGAGCTTCCAGGGCGAGGGCAACGTGGACCTCAAGGTCAAGGAGCCGACGGGCGGCACCTGCTGGTCGCTGAATCGGCAAACGATCGGCGGCGGCACGTTCACCGGCGACACGGTCGGCGACCTGAACGTGCAAACCTACACTGCGGCGGAAGCCTTCCCCGGCGACTACGAGCTGACGGTGGAACGCGTCTGGGGTCGTCCGCTGGGTGACAAGGTGCAACTGCGGATCATTCGCCACCAGGGCACCGACGACGAGTCGGAGCAGCTGGTGACGGTGGACCTCAACGCCAAGGTGGCGACGAAGGTCAAGATCAAGCTGGACAACGGCCGCCGGACGGAGACGGCTTACGTGCCGCCGCCGTCCACGCAGCAGGTGCCGGAAACGGTCGCGGACCCGGTGGCGGTCGCGAACATGACGGACCAGTTGCGCGACCTGGCCAGCCCGGAGCTGTTCGGCGGCCACGCCGGCTTCCAGGGCGGGGCGGGCACGGTGGTGCCGTCGCGGCCGCTGCCGAGCGGCACGTCGGCCAAGGCGTCCGGCCCGTCGGCGGACGACCGCGTGGTGTACCAGAACAAGGTGGCCACGTTCGTCAAGCAGAGCATGGACGTGACGCAACAGGCGGTGTTGTCGGGCGACCGGCGGACGGTGCGGCTGTCGGTGACGCCGCAGTTCACGCCGGCTTCGGTCAGCACGACGCAAACCGTGGTTAGCAACCCCGCCATTCCGGGCGGGAAACCGTAACGATCTTGCGGTGAGATGAACCCCCGGTGTCGAGGACAGCATCCTCGGCGCCGGGGGTTTCTTTTTTCATGTCGCGCCGCATGCGTGTCCTATTACGGCACGGTTCAAAGGCCGCAAGCACGAGGCAACAAGTGGAATTCGTTTCATTCACCACCCCCATACACCCCCCCGAACGAATATCCCAAAGTGGAACTTCTTACCGGGCAAAGACTTAAAGCATTCATTCCGGGTGCCGCCCCAGCGTCACGTGCTTGAACAAACGTAGTTTCCTTAGCCATCTGAGTTTGAACCATGCCGCATTCGGGCATGGGCAAACCAGGGCAACACCGCTGGCACAAGCATGTGCCAACAATCGTCGGCGTAAGTCATGTTTTCTCGATCGTTTGATTGATTGCATTGCGCGCGGCACACACACACGGCTTTGCAACGCAATTGCCACTTGCAACTTGCAACCCATTTAGCGCGGCACCTTGACTTTTTGACCTGGCACCGGTACGCTTCGGTTTGCGCGATCAGCAGTCTTGCTCGCTGATCGCGTAAACCGACTCTAGGTCAAAATAATGATTAGCTAATGCTAATCATCGTGGTTAGCGCTAACTAATCATGCTACAATGAAATAGGAACCTCGCGGCTGAAGCCGTGAGGCAACCATTTTGCCTTGGCGAAGAAAAAAACGAAGGAGGGGCTGAAAATGAGCTGTAGCGCAGTCTTTCCTGAGAGAGTGAGAGAGTTTGCCGAAAACGTCACGCACGCCGTAGAAGATTGGCAAGATAAAGACTGGTCTGAGGAGGATATTCGGCAAATCAGCGAATTGTGTCAAAAAGCTCTTGAGAAAGTCACGGCAACGGAAGATTCGCTTCAAGAAGAGCTAAAGTCGGGGGTAGACAGCGCTGCATTCATAAAGCGAACAAACCCTCTTCTGGATCGGATCAACAAGCTACTTGACGGGGAGTGGGTGTCCCTGTCAGAACCAGATCGCTTTCAGGCGAAGACGGTGGCAGGTCACAAATTGCTTGCTGATTTTAACGATCTGGGCAGGGCAATTGCTAGGGTCCGTGACTTGCTCAAAGAGGCTTTTTTGAAGATGAGTGCGCCTCGTCAACCGATTGATTGGCAGCGCGTTCAAGAGGCTAAAGCGGCTTTCACCAATGGCGCAACTAGGCCGTTTAAGGGACCGTCGGAAGTAAACGGCAACTAATCGGGGGCCATTTTTTGCCCTTTGACGTGTACCTGAACGAAAATGACGAAGCCTACATCAAGCAACTCTCGCTGTCGCAACAAGCGATAGCGAGGGTTTTGGATTTTGTTGCGCATGACTTAGGGAATGCCAACGACGACATCCGTACCGATCCCGCGAACCGGCTCGATCCTAACAAGCCATTCTATCGCTGCGACTTCTCTCTTGTGGATTGCTGGGGCGACGAACGTTTTCATCGGATCGAATTCGTAATAGACGATTCGGAAGCTTTTCAAGGGAGGCTTGCGGTCGTTTTCGTTCAGCACACCGACAGCGAATGGAATTGGCCGAGCGATTAACTCACTTCCTCCGCCGCTTCTTCTCTTCCGTAAACAACTCCGCGACCGGCACCCCGACCGCCTGCGCGAACTTCCGCAGCATTGAAAGACGTGGATCGTTCGTGCGCGTGAGGAATTGCCACGCCGACGCTTTAGCGGTTGGTCCAGCGTAACCCATCCGCTGACCGAATTCGTCCAGGGTCATCTTTGAGGCTTCAAAGAGTTCGCGTAGGCGCAGCATCGTGGGGTCAACGGTTTCCTTGCCCATGTCGTCAGTCTATAGTGTCATATACGCCAAGTCTACGCTAGTTTCCTTTCTCGATCTCCCCACCCTACCCTATGTCACCTTCCAGGGCTAAAACAACTATTGGACTTCCGTACACCCGCATGGAGTCACGTATGCCGCTCGTGCCCAACCGCTTCCTCTTCCGGGTGGCCTACCCGTGTCTGCACCACGCCGACATGCCGCTCGAAGACGACGAGCTGCTCGACTTGCCGGAACGCTATCGCATCGACAACTTCGCCGGCATGGACGACCAGCACAACTTCGCCGACTTCCGCGTAGCCTGGAACGACCGCGGCCTCGGCGTCCAGGTGGACGTGCGCGGCAAGGACAAGCCGGTCGCCGGCGACGCCTCGCGGCCGCGGCACTCCGACGGCTTTTCCCTGTGGATCGACACGCGCGACGCCCGCACCAGCCACCGCGCCAGCCGGCACTGTCATTTGTTTCACTTCCTCGCGACCGGCGGCGGTCCCGACAAGGACGGCCCCGCTTTCGTGCAGTGGCGGATCAACCGCGCCTTGCAGGACGCGCCGCAGGTGTCGGTCCGGGACGTGCCGTTCCGCTTCCACAACATTCGCGGCGGCTACCGGCTGGAGGCGTTCCTGTCCGCGACCGTGTTGAACGGCTTCGACCCGGAGCAAAACCCGCGGCTGGGCTTCTTTTACGTCGTCCACGATTTGGAATTGGGGGATCAGACGCTGAGCGCGGCGACCGACTTGCCGTACGGCGAAGACCCGACGTTGTGGAGTGTGTTGGAGTGCGTGGGGGCGGAGAAGAAGTGAGGGTCGCCCGGTCCGGTGCGGGGCGCGATTGCCCCGCGTCCGACCGGCGGTGGATTATTCGACGGGAGCGCCTTCGGGGGTCTTGACGCGCAACGGGCCGCGGTAGGTGATGCGTCCCTTGTTCAAATCGTAGGGCGAAATCGAGACGGTGACGGTGTCGCCGGGCAGGATGCGGATGAAGTTCTTCCGGATTTTGCCCGCGATGTGCGCAATGATTTCGTGGCCGTTTTCCAGCTTGACGCGGAACTGGGTGTTGGCCAGGGCGGCCACCACTTTCCCTTGCACCTGGATCGATTCTTCTTTCGCCATAAAAACTCCTCCTGCCTCAGACCAGGCAAAAAAACCGCCCGCACCGGCGTGCCTGGAGCGCCGGCGGTTTCGTCCAACAACGACCCTGGTGAAGCGGGACGGGCGAAGGGGGCAAAAGAGGTGCTCTTTCCAGCCAGGGATGGTTGCACGCATTCTCTGCATTTTACTGTACCGGACGCAACGACGGACCGCCAGGGGAAAAGGCAACAGGCTGAATTGCCGCTGGCGGCGTTGCGTTCCTGACCGCAACGCCGCCAGCGGCAATTCAACGTGTTGCGCCGTTCCTGACGGCCGCCGTCGCGGTCGCGCAATCGAAAAAAATGGATTTCAAGCGGATAATGTCGTGGCTGTGATAAAATGAATAGAGTGTGACGACCGGAAATCGGGCCCCCTGCGGTTTGGGTATCATCAAGGAGAATGCGAATGCCCGTGGAACAACGTGAGGAAACGCCGTCGGAGGCCCGGCGGCGCGAGATCTTTCAAGCGCTGGTGGAGACGCAAGACCAAGAGGTCGGCGTCGCCCGGTCGCGCAAAGTCGTGGCCGAACGCTTCGGCGTCAGCGAGAAGCAAGTCAAGCAGATCGAGGATGAAGGGCTGGACCACGAGTGGCCGCCCCTCTAGTCCGCCGCTTGCGGGGTTGCAAAGCCGCAAGCGGCGGGCGAGGGGGCCGCC
>JBBRLG010000515.1:0-5330 GCA_038231495.1 Gemmatales bacterium
GCTGAGCGCTCAGCCGCCAGCGGCAAACTTTGCTTACTGCCCCAGCGGAATGCACATCAACTCTTTCTCGTCCCGCAAGAACACCCGGCCGTCCGACAGCGCCGGGTGCGCCCACGTCGGGCCGCACACCTTCGACCGGGCCAGTTCCTTGTACGCCTCCGGGTTGGGGTCGATCAGGCTCAGGTCGCCCTTGTCGTCGAGCATCAGCAGTTTGTCGTCCGCCGTGCGCAGCAGCGCGGCGTGGTAGTTCGCGACCTTCTCTTTTTTCCACTTCTCCTTGCCGGTCTTCGCCTCGACGCAGCGCAGGGTTGAGGTCACGGGCGACGTGAGCGACAGCACGCCGTTCACCATGTAGACGTACTCCTTGCCGACCGGCACCGGCGTCGAGAAGTAGCAGGTCAACGCCTTGTTCTCCCAGAGCGGCTCCGTCGGGGGCTTACCGTCCTTCGTTTCTAGCTCAATGCCAATGCTGCCGGTCGTCACCGAACTGGCGAGCAGCATATTGTCGCCGACGCGCACCGGGGTCGTTGAGCTTTCGTTGAGGAGGTCCACCAGCTTCACCTTCCAAAAGGTGCTGCCGTCGGCCGGGTTCAGGGCCACCAGGCCCGCCGCCGTCAGGAACACCACCTGCCGTTCCTTGCCTTTTCCGAGGGCAATGGGCGACGAGTAGCTCGCCTTGTCGTCCAACGCTTTCCACGCCACCTTGCCGGTGTCTTTGTTGAACGCCACCACCGACGCGCCTTCGCCGCCGACGTTGACCAGCACGAGGTCGCCTTCGATGAGCGGCGAACACGACATGCCGAAGCCGAGGTTCTTCGCCTTGAACTCCTTCAGGGTATCGACGTGCCAGATTTCCTTACCTTTCTCGGCATCAACGCAATAGAGCAAGCCGGTCGCGCCGAAGGTGTAGATTTTGCCGTCGGCGACGGTGGGCGTCGCGCGCGGTCCGAGGCCGAACTGGCTCTTGAATTCGCCCCGGTCGTAGCTAAAGGTCCACACGACCTTGCCGCCCTTGACGGCATAGGCGGTGATTTCTTCCATGTCCTTATTGGCCACCCGCGTGAAGAGGAACACCTTGCCGTTGGCGACCACGGGCGAGCTGTGGCCCTCGCCGACGGGAAGGTGCCAGTCGGCCTTGAGGTCTTTTTTCCAGGGCACGACCTTCTCGGTGGAGCTGGAATCGCGGTTGGGACCGAGCCACTGCGGCCAGTCCGCCGCGCCGGCGATTGCCGCGGTCAACACGACGACGACAAGGGAACGGAGGTACGGCATGGGGATACTCCTCAGATCGGGTGGGGGGTGGTCGGAAGAGGGAATCAAAATAGCTGTTAGCTGTCAGCTATTAGCTGTCAGCCAATTCCGACACCCGCTTCTTTGTTATTCAAGAAAACGTGCAACGGCGCGTACAGCCACGGCACGTCGTTGGCCTCGGCCAGGTCCTTGAGCTTGCGCAGGTAGGTTTCGGTGATTTCGCCGGCGCGTTCTTGGTAATTGGGATCGCAATAGTAGACTCGGCAACCGAGCGGCCGCGGCTCGCGGGCGGTGCAGAGGTTGCCCTGCTGAAACGGGCAGAAGTCCGGCGTCACCGGCGTTTCATAAGGCGGAGCGGCGTTCAACAACACGTCGGCTTCGAGGTTGCTGATGAACAGGACGTGGCCGTACTCCTTGAACCGGCAGCAACGCCCGCTGGCCACGCACACCGGACCCGCGGCCGCCACGTCGCGATCGACTTCCTGGTAGAGTTCGAGGACCTGACGGCGCAGCGTGGCGGACATCCAAAGTTCCCGTGAGGCAATGGCCTTCTTTCCAGCGCTTCCAGGGCCATCCTATCATCTCGCCGGGTTTTTGGCGAACCGGCTGCGTCTGCAACAAATAGGCGCCAACTTTTCTTCGCCGGCTTTTTCATTGCGTTCTCCGGCACGACTGCTACAGTACATCACAAAGCGGACGCTAGTTTCCGTTGCACCCCTGTCGTCGTCGCATCCGGGATGTCCTATGCCCCTTGGATTGCCGCTCGATTTTGACGCCTTGCTCGCCCCCATCGCGGGTGCCGAGCCGGCGGGTTCGTCCTCCACCTATTTGGAGTTGCGCTCCCAGCTCGACGACTTGCGCAAAGAACTCAACCCGGACGACTTCGACAAGGATGACCCCCAACGGCCCGACCAGCCGCAGTACGCCGACTGGCACAAGATCGAGGAGCTAGCCCGCTCGGCACTCGCCAAGGACGCGAAAGACCTGCGCCTGGCCGGCTATCTCGTCGAAGCGCTGGTGCATCAGTACCAGTTCGCCGGCCTGCGCGACGGGCTGCGGCTGTTGCGGGAAATACTCGAACAATGCTGGGACCGCAGTTACCCCGGCATCGAGGACGGCGACGTGGAAGTGCGCGTCGGCGTCTTCAATTCGCTGGACGATCTCAACACCAAGGGCCGCACGCCGTTTCCCAACATTTTGCGCATGCTGCCGGTCGTCGTCGGCGGCGGCCTGAAACACAGTTACGAGGACTGGAAGAAGTCGCAAGAGAAGGGCGGCGGCGAGTTGGCGGAGTCGTTCGCCAAGGCGCTAAAGGCGGTCAAGCCGGAGGACGGGGCGAAGACTGCGTTGGCCGTCGAGGAATGTTTGCAGGAGCACGCCCTGTTGCTCAAGTCGATCGAAAAGCGGTTCGGCACCGTCGGCCCCGCGATGAGCAATTTCCGTCGTGCTTTGGAGGACTGTGGCCGGGTGGCCCGGCTGGCAACCAGCCAGCAGGGCGCTGCCGCGGGGTCGGAAAAATCCGACGGCGACAGTCCGGCAGCGGACGGAAAAACGGATAACCAGACGAACCGTGCCGCCACGGCTGCGTCGCGCGCCGACGCCTACCGCCAGTTGGCCGAGGCGGCGGCTCTGCTCCAACGCCTGGAGCCGCACAGCCCGATCCCGTACCTCGTCCAGCGGGCGGTGGAGCTTGGCGCGCTACCGTTTCCGCAGCTAATGAGGGCGCTGATCCGCGACCCCAACGTCCTGACGGAATTGACCCGTGAGTTTGGATTGAAGACGGAAGAATAAGGTGTTTGCCGCTTGCGGCTGAGCGCAAGTGACCGCTCAGCCGCAAGCGGCAAATCCAGCTGAAACCCGTTCACCCCCTATTGGAGACCTCGCATATGCCATCATCGAGTCAGCAACACGACCTCGACCTGGTGCGCCGCCCGCGCGTGCAGATTACTTATGACGTAGAAACGGAAGGCGCCACCCAGAAAGTGGAACTGCCCTTCGTCGTCGGCGTCATGGCCGACCTTTCTGGGCAGCCCAAGGAGGCGCTCAAGCCGCTCAAGGAACGGTCGTTCACGCCCATCGACCGCGACAACTTCGACAAGGTGCTTGAAAAAGCCGCCCCGCGCGTCGCCATGAAGGTGCAGGACCGGCTGACCGGCCAGGACCAGAAGATTGCCGTCGAACTGAACTTCCGCTGCCTGGACGATTTCGAGCCGGCCCGCGTCGCCGAGCAGGTCGCGCCGCTGAAAGAACTGCTCGACATGCGCGCCCGCCTCACGAACCTGCTGGGCAAGATGGAAGGCAACGACAAGCTGGAGCAATTGCTGTCGGAAGTCCTCACGAACAACGACAAGGCCAGCGCGTTGGCCAAGGAAATGGGCATCGACACCGGGGCGACGGACGCTCCCAAACCGGAGGGTAACTAATGAGTGCCGCTGAACAAGCCGCCCCCGCCGCGGGCGCCGCCGCCACGACCGAGGCCAAGGACAAGCCGAGTATCATCGACGAGCTGGTCGCCTCGACCCGCCCGCAATCGCCCAAGGAGGCCGAGCGGGCGCGCGACTACTTCAAGCAGTTTTTGCAACAGGCCGTCAAGCCCGGCCAGGCCGTCTCCAAGGACGCCGAGGCCTCGATCAAATTCTGGATCGGCGAGATCGACAAGAAGCTGTCGTCGCAGCTCAACGAGATCATGCACGCGCCGGAGTTCCAGAAACTGGAATCGACCTGGCGCGGGTTGAACTACCTGGTCAAACAGAGCAAGACGGGCGAGGCGCTCAAGATTCGCGTCCTGAACGTCAGCAAGCGCGACCTGTTTAAGGACCTGGAAAAGGCCGTCGAGTTCGACCAGAGTTCGTTGTTCAAAAAGGTGTACGAGGCGGAGTACGGCCAGCTGGGCGGCGAGCCTTATGGAATGCTCGTCGGCGACTACGAGTTTGGCCGGCACCCGGAAGACATCAACCTCTTGAAGATGATCTCCGGCTGTGCGGCGTCGGCCCACGCGCCGTTCGTGTCCGCCGCCGACCCCAAACTGTTCGGCTTCGACCGCGTCACCGAGCTGACGGCGCCGCGCGACCTGACGAAGATTTTCAGCACCGTGGAGTACGCCTCCTGGAAGTCGTTCCGCGAATCCGAGGACTCGCGCTTCGTCGCGCTGACGCTGCCGCACGTCCTGGGCCGATTGCCTTACGGGGCCAACTTCAAGCGCGTCGATGCGTTTAACTTCGAGGAGTTCGTCGACGGCAAGGACCATGACAAGTACCTGTGGATGAACGCAGCCTGGGCGTACGCTTCGCGCATCACCGACGCCTTTGCCAAGCACGGTTGGTTGGCGGCGACGCGCGGCGTGGAGAACGGCGGCAAGGTGGAGGATTTGCCGGTCCACACGTTCCCGACCGACGACGGCGACGTGGCCATGAAGTGCCCGACCGAGATCGCCATCAGCGACCGCCGTGAGTTCGAGCTGTCCAATCTCGGCTTCTTGCCGCTGTTGCACAGCAAGAACCGCGACTTCGCCGTCTTCATGGGGGCACAATCGTGCCAGAAGCCCAAGGTGTACGACGGGCCCAAGGGGGCCGCGGCGTCGTCCAACGCGGAGTTGTCGGCCAAGTTCAACATGATCCTGTGTACGTCGCGGTTCGCCCATTACCTCAAGGTGATGGCACGCGATAAGATCGGGTCGTTCATGGAGGTGTCCGACTGCCAGCGCTGGTTGAACGAGTGGATTCTCAACTATGTGATCGCCAATCCGGAGAACGCCGGCCAGGACATGAAGGCGAAGTGCCCGCTGGCCGACGCCAAGGTCGAGGTCCGCGAGGTGAAGGGCAAGCCCGGCTGGTACGAGGCCATCGCCTGGCTGCGGCCGCACTTCCAGCTGGAGACGCTGACCACGTCGATGCGGCTGGTGGCGGAGGTGCCGAAGAAGGCGTGACGGTCCCGTTTAGTTCTACTGTGTCACTTGGTGATGGACTGTAATGTCTTTACCCCGAAGGGGTTACATACCACAGCCCAGGGTTGCCGCGCAGCGGCTACCCTGGGGCGGGAGCGGGAGCGGCAGCCCGGGGCGCGCTTCTGCAACCCTTTCA
>JBBRLG010000516.1:0-5310 GCA_038231495.1 Gemmatales bacterium
CGGCACCAAGCCGGCGACGACCGGGACGATGCCGACGACTGGCACGACGGCCGGTACAACCGCTACCAAGCCGCTGCCGACGACGACCGCCGCGAACCCGACGACGACGACACCCGGCACAGCTGTCGGCACAGGCACTGCCAAGCCGCCGACCGCGACAACCGGCGTGAACCCGGCGACGACGGCCGTCAAGCCGTCAATCCCGACAACCGTCACCAACCCCGTGACGACGACTGGCACCGGCACAACAGGCGTCAAACCGTTGCCGACCGGGCCGGCCACCCAACCGAAGACACCGCTGCCACCGGTGGCCGCGCCGCCGTCGTCGTTCGGTTCGGGATCGGCCGTCAAGCCAACGAACACGCCGGCGACGACCACGGCGGGCGGCCCGCCCGGCAGTCGGCCGGCGACCGGTTCAGGCCAGCCGCCCCCGGAAATGCATCCGAATCCGCCGGCCAAGCCGGTTGAGCCGGCCCGCAAACCGCCGCCAGCCAAGGACAAGGAAAATAAGGACAAGGACAAGGATCGCTAAAGAAGCGTGCGATCTGATCCCCGGCTCGCCTTGGCGTTGCAGCACGCCATTCGCCCGCCCGGCCGGCCGTTCCAGCAGCGGGTGGTTGAAGAACAACGCCGTCCGCGCAAAGGCAAACCGCGCTGCGAAGTGTTCCAGCAGTCGCTCGCGCACCAGCGCCGGCCGCAACGGCCCGTGCCGTTCGCGCTCCAACGAGGTCATCGGCCCGTCGTCCCCGGCGGACGTTTGCACCGAACGAAACGGCACCAGGTCCGGGTGGACGTTGAACGTCAGGCCGAAGTACGTCACCCAGTCGCGCACCGCGACGCCCACCCCGGCAATCGGCCGCGAGCCGACCCACACGCCCGTCTCATCCGGCCGCGTTTTCGCCCGCACGCCGAAATCGTCGAGCAAATCCACCAGCACTAATTGCAAGCGCGTCAAGTAAGCCCGCACCCCCAGCCCGTGGCGCTGCAACGGCAACACCGGGTAGACGGCAAGCTGTCCCGGCAGATGCAGCCAACAGCCGCCGCCGCGGTTGACCCAGCGCACCGGCCAGCGCCGCGCCTCCCATTCGTCCGGGCTGAAACGGATGTGGGCCGGACCACCCTGCCGGCCCACGGTGATGAGCGGTCCGTGTTCGCACACGACCAGCGCCGCCGTCTCCGGGTCCTGCGTCGCCTGATAGACCAGGGCGCGCTGCAAGGCCAGCGCGCGGTCGAAATCGATGTGGCCGAGCAGGTAGACGCGCAAGAGCGGGCCGGTTTCCGGCGTCGTTTTCAAGAGGGGTATAAACGGTTCCATATTCCAGTCACTTGGCCGAGCGGACGCAGCGGAAACCGATGTGTGCCGCGCCGATGTTCGGCTCGCCTTTGCCGCGGGCGCCCGGTAGGTATCCCTTACAGTATACGTCACTGCACAAGTAGGAGCCGCCGCGCTGCACCCGCTTGGCGATGCCCGGTTCGCTGGGGTCGAAGCTGTCGTTCGGCCCACGCGGGTTGCTTGCCGGGCTGCGCTCGTAATAGTCCGGCTGATACCAGTCCTGGCACCACTGCCAGACGTTGCCGGACAGGTCGAGCAGGCTGTAACCGTTCGCCGGGAACGAGCCGACGGGTGCCGTGCCGCGGAAGCCGTCCGCTCCGCTGTCCGCGTGCGGGAACGGCCCTTGCCAGATGTTCGCCATCCACTTGCCGTCGGGGTTCAACTCGTCGCCCCACGCGTAGCGCCGCTGGTCGAGACCGCCACGGGCCGCGAACTCCCATTCCGCCTCGGTCGGCAGCCGCTTGCCTGCCCATTTCGCATACGCCGTCGCGTCGTCCCAGGCGACGTGACCGACCGGGTGATTGTCGCGCCCGCTGATGTCCCGGTCCGGTCCGTCCGGGTGCCGCCAGTCAGTGCCGTGAAGGTACTCCCACCAGGCGCGGTGGTCGCGCAGATCGACCCTGGCAGTGGGTGGCCGAAACACGAACGAACCGGGCAATAGCCGGTCTGCCGGCGTGTTGGGATAGTCCTCCGCGTCGAGCCGCCGTTCGGCCAGGGTGCGATAGCCGGTCGCCTCGACGAAGCGCGCGAACTGGGCGTTGGTCACCGGCGTGCGGTCCATCCAAAAGCCGTCGAGCGTAACGGTATGGACCGGCAGGGCGTCGTTGGCCGACGTACAAAGGCCGTCGGCGCAGATGTCGTCGCCGCCGGGCACGCGGTTGATGGCGCAACCCATGCGAAAGCTGCCGGGCCGCACCCACACCATGCCGTCGGGGGCCTTTCCGGGCGCGGCCCCCGGGTCCTAGACCGCGATGGCGGCGAGGACGACGCCCACTACCACCACTGGCACGGCGAGGACGGCCCACAGCAGCCAGCGCAAACGGCCGCGCGGTGCGCGCTGCGGTGCCGGACGTTTCTTGACGGGGGGTGGTTTCATGGCGTCTCCATTTTGGTGCGCTGGTCACATGGAAATATCGTAACCGTTCACTCCCCCCCTTACGAAGGGGGGGTAGGGGGGGTGAAAAGAGCGCCATGACCGAGTACTTTAATCGTTCTTACCCCCTTACCCCCCCTTCGCAAGGGGGGGAGCAGTTGATGCCGGTGAACGGTTACCAAATATCATCTCCGGTCCGGACGCGGTTTGCAACTGTCCTACGAACCATCGCCAGGGAGTGGCTCCCGTCTGTGGTGATAGGAGCCTGGACGCCGTATAATGGTCGTTGCAACCGGATTGCTTGTACCGGAGGGTATGCCGTGGAGACTGCCGCAATGGGCAAAGTCCTGGTGCCGGCTCGTATCGAGAACGTCTACGACTTGCACGAGGTCGGTCTGGGAAGTCGTCCGCCGGAAGCCGTTCGCCGGGTGGACGTGATCGACGCCCTGGTCGATACCGGTGCCTCTACCCTCGCGCTGCCGCGCCGCCTGGTCGCCCAACTCGGCCTGAAACCGCTGCGGAGCCGGTCGGCGCGGACGAGTGCCGGCCCCGTCACTCTGCAAGTCTACGGGACCGTCCGGTTGGCGGTGCAGGGCCGAGACTGCACGTGCGACGTGGTGGAGATTCCCGACGACTGCCCGGTCTTGATCGGACAAGTTCCTTTGGAACTGCTCGATTTCGTGGTCGATCCGGGCGGCCAGCG
Organism: Gemmatales bacterium; assembly: GCA_038231495.1. Classification (GTDB taxonomy): domain Bacteria; phylum Planctomycetota; class Planctomycetia; order Gemmatales; family Gemmataceae; genus JBBRLG01. The sequence goes on from JBBRLG010000516.1 coordinate 3,130, forward strand.
CCTGATCGGCAACCCGGCCCACGGCGGCGAACACGTCATTGAACTCTATTGACACCGTGCGAACCGCGGCCGCAAGTTCCACGATAATAGCATGACGTTTCAAGACTACAACGGGTTAGGGCGCTGGAGCCGTTGGGCGATCCAGAATCGCTACGTCGCGATCGCGCGCCGCCTACGGGTTGCCGAGCCGTCGGACCTTCGCCCGCACGAATCGATATGTGCCGACGGCCACCGGGTTTTCCCCGTCATGTACTGCGTGATCGAGGGGATCGAGCGCGGCGACCCCGCCTGCATCGAGATCGACATTGAATTCATCGAGGAGGATATGGGCTTCCCGTTCGGCATGATTCTGAAGTCCAATACCGCGCGGGCGCTGCGACGTGCCACGCTCACGGAGGTGCAACAGGAGCGGGTCCGCAAACGGGTCGTCGAAATGTTGATCGCCGGCAATACGCCGAAGGAATACGGGGAATATGCCCGGCTGGCCCGGAAAATCGGCCTGGGCCGTTGGTGGGCCGGAGTGGAGGGTCGAGTCAACCTCACGAGCCGCCGGGTCCGCCGCTTTTACGACTATTTTCGGCGGTTCGTGGCAGGCTGCGAACCCGGCAGTTAGAATGACGGCAAGCGGATCGGGGGACGTACCGGAGAGCGCAACCATGCCAATGCACGACTGGACGCGGGTGCCCGACGGGATTTTTCATGCGTTTCACCATCGGTGGATTTCTGCCATCCATGATACGCTGAATGCCGGTCTGCTTCCTCCGGATTACTACGCCTTGCCCGAACAAGTGGCGACGAAATTCGGGCCGGATGTTCTCGCCCTCCAGTACGAGCGTGGGGAAGAAAACGGAGACACTGGCGGCGGGGTCGCAACGGCGACGGCCCTGCAAACGCGCCCTCAGACCCGCTTAATGGTGGAAAACGAGGGGGAGTATTACCGACGCAAGAAGAGTGCCATCGTTGTCCGGCATGTGAGTGGCGACCGCGTCGTGGCCTTGATCGAAATTGTGTCGCCCGGCAACAAGTCTGGGCTAAACCCGTTCCGGGCGTTCATCGACAAGGCCTGCCTGTTCCTTGAGGCCCGTATCCACTTGCTCATCATCGATCCGTTTCCGCCCGGCCCGCGCGACCCCAACGGCGTCCACGCGGCCATATGGGCCGACTGGGCCGGCGACGAGTCGTTCCAATTGCCGGCGGACAAGCCGCTCACGCTGGCGGCCTACGAGTGCGACCTGACCACGCGGGCCTACATCGAGCCGGTTGCCGTGGGCGACGCCTTGCCCGACGTGGGCCTCTTTCTGGAACCGAACGGCTGCGTCCTGGTGCCGTTGGAGGCGACGTACCGCACCGCTTTTGACGTACTGCCGCGGCGGTGGCAACGGGTTCTTCTGCCCTCGGCCCCCTGAGCGGACGCTGTTTGCCGGTACTTGTTTAGCGGGCCCGACCCTTACAGCATAAGGACTTACGGCGACGAGAGTGCGCAAATTGCGCCTGCTACATCTAGTGACAACGGCATGTCACCTCAAAATCCAAGTGAAAAACGACGGTTGGTACCTGTACAAACTACTGGCAGACCCGCTAAACAAGTACGGCAACTGTTCGGGGCGGTCGCCATCGGCCAGGACCATTCCTTCCAGGAGCGTCGAGCCGGCGGGGGCGACGAGCACGCAGGGCAGTTTGCCGTCCGGCGGCTTTTCCGGCAGGTAGACCCAAATCTGTCCGGAGGTCAGACCCGCGCCCCATTTCGCCTCGCGGACCAGGATCCCTTCCTGGAACTTCCGCGGCGGGCCCAATGGCGGCAGATCTTTCACAGCACCGGCGAAGGACGGCGTCGCGGCCTGGCGCTGGCAACCGCTCAGACCGATGCCGAGAACCACGAGGCCGAGCCAAAGGATTTTCGGGATCGACTTCCCTTCACCGCGCGATTGTGGACACATAGGACTCTCCGGGTGCCTGCGGGGCCTAATCTTGGAAAACACCTATTATACCCGTGAAAATGGTGTCCGTTCATTTTGCACACCCGTTGGCAAATGAACCAACGCCATTTTTGCCCCGCTTCGCTCGCGCCCGTGCTGGTACTCGCGCTCGCCCTTACTCGGCTCGGCTGGCGGTATTGCGACTTCAAAGGTCGTTTGAGTCGATAGATCGCTCATCAGGAGCCTCCCTTGGAAATATACTCAA
>JBBRLG010000517.1:0-5294 GCA_038231495.1 Gemmatales bacterium
AAGCCTTACAACGGCAGGTACTCGGCGCGGAAATCCAAGCGGCTCTGGCCGGACGCCCGAACAAAGAGAGATTCCGCGAACTGGCGGAACAGCTGCTCCAACGGGCCGCATAAGATTATGCAGGTCGCGGAAAGTGCAGTTCCCCAGTATCCCCGCCAGGAGTCGAACCTGGTCCACGACCTTCGCACGGTCGGATGCCGCCGTTACACTCCGAGGACATAAGCAAGGGCCGACGACTGGTTTCGCACCAGTATGGTCCGGCTTACGAGACCGGTGCCTTTCTGCATCGAGCCACGTCGGCACAGCAGGGACAGAAGGATTTGAACCCTCATTTACGGACTTGGAAACCGTCATCCTACCGTTAGAAGATGTCCCTGAAAACGAACCGAGGGGGTACAGGGGGAATCGAACCCGCCGCCACGACCTTCACAGGGTCGCATGCTCGCCGTTACAACACATACCCCATCAATGATCCCGGATGGACTCGAACCATCGTTGCCCGGGTGTAAACCGGCCGTCGTTGCCGCTGGACCACGGGATCGTGCCGGTTTGTCGGCGGCGGGCGACAATCGGCGCGAGGGTCGCGTCTGTCTTTACCGCCGTGATTGACGCCCCGGTGTCAAACAGTGACCGAGGTGGGAGTCGAACCCACATACGCCAGGCTCTCGACCTGACCGCTTTACCAAGGTTTGCGTACTCGGCCGAAACACAGTGCCGGGTTCAGGAGTCGCACCTGACGTGCTGTGGTTATGAGCCACGGCTGGACACTCGCCCACCCGGTAAGAAAACAGTAGCCCGTAGGGGAGTCGAACCCCTCTAGCCTGTTGGAGAGACAGGCGGCCTCGCCGGAAGCCGAACGAGCCGAGAATCGCTCAGCCGCAAGCGGCGAAGCAGTAGCACAGGTGGGAGTCGAACCCACAAACAATCGCCAAGGTTTGAGCCTGGTCGCTTTACCGGTTTGCGTACTGTGCCGTCGCAGCCCCCCCAACGGGATTTGAACCCGTGACCTCCACTGTGACAAAGTGGCGAGCACTCCTGGCTGCTCCATGAGGGGATAACTTTCCAAGTGGCTCAGGTGGGATTTGAACCCACAGCATGCGAAGTTCTGAGCTTCGCTGGTCTACCGGTTGCCTACCGAGCCAGATTTCTTTTAACGATGCCCAGCGTGGGAGTCGAACCCACAGGCACGCGGGTTTAAGCCGCGCCGCTCGACCAATTGGCGTAACTGGGCGGCTCCGGGCCGTGGGCGCTCGGCCCGGAGCAGGGTAACGAAGTCAGGATGGTGGGATTTGAACCCACGATCTCCAGCACCCCAAGCTGGCGGATTGCCAGTCTTTCCTACATCCTGAACGCTCAGTGCGCGCGGCGGGAATCGAACCCGCACGTCATCCTCGGCAAGGATGCAGGCTGCCACTACCTCACAGGCGCTCGTCGTCAACAATGGGGGCAATTGGATTTGAACCAATTCCATCCTGTTTAAGAGACAGGTATGCTGCCGTTACACCACACCCCCGAAAAACCAAGTCGGCCCGAAGGGACTCGAACCCTTGACCGGCCGTGCATCAGACGGCCGCTCTACCCCTGAGCTACGGGCCAATGCCAATGGGATCGGTGGGAGTCGAACCCACACCTCTACGCTTAAAAGGCGTGTACGCTGCCTTTACGCCACGATCCCGGCGGTTGCGGGACGCGGCGTTTATAGCGGGCCGTGGTTGCCATGATTGCTCTTCGCCTCCTCGGTAAAACAATTTCACGAAAAGTAGCTCGCAGGGGAGTCGAACCCCTCTGGGCGGCTTGAAAGACCGCCGGCCTCACCGAAAGCCGAGCGAGCCGTGAGTCAGTGGACCGGGAGGCGCTCGAATCCTCGTCTGCGGTTTTTCGGACCGCCGCTACTCCGTCTCAGCTACCAGTCCAAACAAAAAGGCCAGGCATCCCCTCGTGACACCTGGCCCCGCGAACTTCGTTTTAAGGGAAGTTCGGTGTCACAAGTGCAGCGGCTGAGCGGGAAAGCCCTTCATGCGGCAATCGGCCGGATGCCCGGCCAATTCGGGTTCCAAACAATAATCGCCGCGTAACTCGGTCATCGCCCGCTCTTGGGTCAAGGGTTCGTTTTGTCCTACCCTTTCCTAGAGGCGCGGCCCGGCGCGGGGTTCGCGATTTCGTCGAAATTATTTCCCCCACGCGGTTCGCCAAGGATTGCCAAATCCCGTTGGCGCGCCCCGGCCGCGTGGTATAATGCGAGTGGCCCCGCGCCGCATTGATGGGCCTGATAACGGCGCATTTCAAACGGATGAGCAATGTAAAACTACGACAAGCCATCGCCCTCGAAGCCGCCCGCCTCATGTACGAGCGGGTCGAGTCCGAGTACTTCACCGCCAAGCGTAAGGCCGCCAAACGCCTGTGCCGGCAGTGGGTCAAACCCGAAGAACTCCCTTCCAACGCCGAAATCCGCGAGCAAATCCAACTCTTCGCCCGCCTCCACGAGGGCGACCAGCGCACCAAAAACCTCCGCGCCATGCGCCTCGACGCCCTGCGCATGATGCGGCTGTTGCGGCTCTTTCGGCCGCGACTCATCGGCAGCGTCATGACCGGCCACGTCCGCAAAGGTTCCGACATCGACGTTCACGTCTTTTGCGACAATGCCGGTCTCATTACGGAACTGCTCGAACAGGAGGGCTGGCAGTTCGACCTCGAACGCAAGCAGGTCGTCAAGCACAACGAGACCCGCGTCTTTACGCACATCCACGTTTTCGACCGCTTCAACTTTGAACTGACGGTGTATGCCGAGGACAAGGCACACTACGTTTTCAAGAGTTCCATCACCGGCAAGGCCATCGAGCGGGCGTCGATCCGCGAATTGGAAGAGTTGCTGGCGCGGGAATACCCGGACATCGACCTCGACGGCGAACTCGAAGCGCGGGCCGAAGTCCTCGACCCCTTCCCGGTCTTTCGCCTGCTGCTGTTGCCGCTGGAGAACGTCCGCGGCTCGGCGGTCTGGCACCCGGAAGGCGACGTGCTGTACCATTCGCTCCAGGTGTTCGAGCAGGCCCGCGACCGCCTGCCTTACGACGAGGAGTTCCTGCTGGCGGCGCTCCTGCACGACATCGGCAAGGGTATCGAGCCGTATAACCACGTCGAGGCGGGGTTGCAGGCGTTGGAAGACCTCATCACGCCGCGGACGCACTGGCTCATCGCCAACCACATGAACGCCCACGACGTGCGCAACGGTACGATCGGCGGCAAGTTGAAGCGCGAGCTGGCCGCGTCGCCGGACTTCGAGGATCTGATGCTGCTCAACGAGTGCGACAACGCAGGCCGGGTGCCGGGGGCGGTCGTCGGCACGGTGGACGAGGCGCTGGACTACCTGCGCGAACTGGAACGCCAGAACGAGGGGGGCGAATGACGCACGCATTGCTGGCGGGCTATCCCGTCGTGGTCGAGCAGGCCGTCGTCTGGGGCGAGATGGACGCCTACCAGCACGTCAACAACGTGGTCTACTTCCGCTATTTCGAGAACGCCCGGTTGGAGTACATCCGCCAACTCGACTGGCCGGCCCTGGAAACGGCGACCGGGATTGGACCGATCCTGCATTCGACGCAGGCCCGATTTCGCAAGCCGTTGACCTATCCGGACACGATCTGGATCGGGGCGCGCGCCAAGTCGGTCGCTGCGGATCGCTTCGTGTTGGAGCACCGCATCGTCAGCACGAACCTCGACGCGGTGACGACGGAGGGCGAAGGGGTCATCGTCACGTTTCATTACGCGCGGGGCGAGAAGGTGTCGATGCCGGAAGAATTGCGGCGGCGGATTGCTGAATTGGAAGGGAAACAGGTCTGACGACGATGCCGCTTGCGGCTTTGCAAAACCTGCAAAGCCGCAAGCGGCAATATCATTTTCCGTCCCACATGAAGAAGTCGCGCGGGCTGCGGGCGAAGGGGTGCGACGGGAACTGGCCGCCCATGCCGCCGTTGCCGTTGCCGGGCGGCGGGCCGGGGACCATGCCCTGGAACGGCGCGAACGGCGGGTACACGCAATAATTGGGTCCGTACCAGGCACCGCAATAGTTCTGGCAGTAGAAGCCGCCGCCGCGCATGTCGGGTGCCTGCGGCACGGGGTAGTAACAGTTTTGAGCCTGGGCGGGCGCGGCGGCGATAAGGCCGGCGAGCAGAACGCCGAGGCCGACGAGCGTTGCTTTGATCATGGCGACTCCTTTCGAGGGGGAACCGGTCCGTGGGACGCGCAAAAGCGGTCACCCGAAACCTACCCCACGAAACGACGGCTGCGGCACGCCGGACGCCATTCGGACCTGTATTTGTCGGCTGAAACGAGCGGTTGGAGGGGACGGGGCGGCTGTGACGGGGGCCGGGTAAATGAAACAAGTCCCGGCCGTGCTTGCGCGACGACCGGGACCTGTTGCCGGACGGCTTAGTTGCCACCGGGACCGGCCGGGCAGCCGGGGCCGGGCATCATCATGCCACCCGGGTAGCCCGCGGGCATCCCCTGGGGGCTACCGTACATCGGCCCGGCGGGCGGGCCGCCGGCGCAGGTGTTCGGCACCGCCCACTGGATCGACGGGTTGACGAACACCGGGGCGTAGTTGACCCGACCGCAGCCCGCGTTGATCGCGTAGCCGTGGTTCTTGTAGTAGGCCACCCAGTCGATGTGGTCGAGGGCGCCGTAGTAGTTCTTCATGGCGTCGTAGTAGTCGTGCCAGAACTTCTGCAGGCGTTCCTCTTCGGGCGTGAGGCACTTGTAGCGCTTGGCGAAGATGTTCCACCAGGGTTGATAGCCGCTGTAGCCGTACTCGGCACACCAGCTGGCGCGGGCCTGGCTTCCACTCAGCGCCACGCCGACGACGGCGCAGAACATTAAGGCGGCGATCCGTTTCATCGCGACTCCTTTCACGGGGTATTTCCCGGACCGGGCATTCCATCGCAGCGATCCGGCGAGTAAAACGCGATGCGGCCTCGTTAGGTCAGGAACGCCGCATCCGGCATAACTAGAATCGGTTGGGCGAGCGTTCGATAACGCTTAAAACGGTTTATCGGCCTGCGCGCGGCGTTTGCCTCTTGCGCGCATTGCCTACAACCGGCAAGGGTTCGTCGCCTTGCGCAGAGCGCGTAATGTGACGTGGTTCCTGAGTCGCTCAGCGATCGAGTCACGGCAGGCGCGCGGGATGCAGTAAGGTCAAATGGCGAAGCCGGGTGTGGCAAATGTTTCGGGACCGTGGGGTGGTCGCCGTAGCCGCAAGCGGCCCGCTTGCTGGCTCCGCAAGCGGCCTGCTTGCGGAGCCA
>JBBRLG010000518.1:0-5291 GCA_038231495.1 Gemmatales bacterium
GAAGCGCCAGCGAGGGACCGTCCCTCGCTGGCGCTTCGGGCTTGTGTCATTCCCAGCCACGGCGAGTATACTTACGACAACAACGGGCACCAGGTTGACCTCCGTGCTGCAAACCGGTAAACAGCAAGCGCCGGCCGCGGTGGACTTCGTCAGCCAAACACTCCGGGCCTTAAGCAATGGGCTGCTCCTTCGACCCGTTGTGCTTCCGACCCGCAAATCAAATACCCTATATCTGGAAGGCACCATGAAGCCGTTCCGCCTGCTCGCCCTGTTAAACAGCCTCTTGGTTTTGTTGGCCGTCACCCTTCTCGGCTGCAACCGCACGACGACCGTTTCCCCCGACGTTGAAGAACCCACCGGCCCGCCCTGGTTCGCGGACGTGACCGACGAGGTCGGCCTCGACTTCGTCCACGACGCCGGGCCGCTCGGCGATTACCAGATGCCGCAGGTCGTCGGGTCGGGCGTCGCCATCTTCGACTTCAACAACGACGGCCTGCCCGACCTCTACTTGCTCCAAAACGGAGGGCCGAACTCGACTTCCAGGAACCGCCTCTTTCAGCAACTCCCCGGCGGCAAGTTCAAGGACGTGAGCACTGGGTCCGGCCTCGACATCGGCGGTCGGAACATGGGCGTGGCGATCGCCGACGTCAACAACGACGGCTGGCCCGACGTGCTGGTCACGCAATACGGCGGCGTCAAGCTGTTCCTCAACAACGGCAACGGCACCTTCCGCGACGTGACGGCCGCCGCGGGACTGGACAACCCGGCGTGGGCGACCTCGGCGGCGTTCGTCGATTACAACCGCGACGGCTGGCTCGACCTCGTCGTCGTCAATTACGTCGATTACGACCCGTCGTGGCCGTGCAGCTCCGCGCGCGGCACGCGGGACTATTGCGCCCCCATCGTGTTTGCCGGCCGGGTCAGTCGGCTGTTCAAAAACCTGGGCCGGATCGACGGCGGCAAGGGTGTCAAGTTCGAGGACGTGACGGTGGCGACCGGCCTGGGCAGCGTGACGGGGCCGGGCCTGGGCGTGTTCTGCGCCGACTTCAACGGCGACGGCTGGCCGGACATTTTCATCGCCAACGACGGCAAGCCGAATCACTTGTGGATCAACCACGAGGGCAAGACGTTCACCGAGGAGGCGTACCAGCGCGGCGTGGCCTACAACGGCCTGGGCCAGGCGTGGGCGAACATGGGCGTGGCGTACGGCGACGTCGACGGCAGCGACTTGCCGTCCCTGTTCGTGACGCACTTGACCGAAGAGACGAACACGCTGTGGAAGCAAGGACCGCGCGGCAAGTTCCGCGACCAGACGGCCCTGGCGGAACTGTCAGCGCCGAAGTGGAAGGCGACCGGCTTCGGCACCGTGATGGGCGATTTCACCAACGGCGGCGCGCTTGACATCGCCATTGTCAACGGCCGCGTGGCCAAAGGCCCGGCCGTCAACGAGGACGTGCTGGGACCGCACTGGAGCCGTTACGCCGAGCGCAACCAGTTGTTCGGCAACGACGGCACGGGCAAGTTTCACGACGTTTCGCCGCAAAACAAGGCGTTTTGCGGCACGCCGGCCATTTCGCGCGGCCTGGCGGTCGGCGACCTGAACAACGACGGCGGCCTGGACCTGGTAACGACCACGGTGGCGGGCCGGGCGCGTGTGTACCGCAACGTCGCGCCGAACCGCGGCCACTGGCTGCTGGTGCGGGCCATCGACCCCGCCTTGAACCGCGACGCTTACGGTGCCGAGGTGCGCATCGACCAGGGTGGCAAGCACTGGTTACGCCAGATCGACGCGGGCGGCAGCTACCTGTCGAGTAGCGACCCGCGTGCCCACTTCGGCCTGGGGGCGGTTGACCGGATCGAGCGCATTCATGTCACCTGGCCGGACGGGTTGAAAGAGGAGTTCGACTGCGGTAAGGTGGATCGGCAATTGGATTTGAAACGGGGGGCGGGGAAGTCGGTCAAGAAACCAGGGAATTGAGCAGCCTTCCGCGAAGGGTGCCAGGTGCCGCTTGCGGCTTTGCGGGGGAAACCGCAAAGCCGCAAGCGGCAAACAGGAGATTTGTCATGTCCATCCCATTTCGTCGCACCGCCGTTGGAATTGTCGCCGTCGCCGCCCTGGTCGCCGTCGCCGTCTGCAGCCAGAAGGACGAAACGCCGACCTACACTTTCCGCGTCACCCTCGGCCTGCTCGACAAGGAGCCGGCCGACTGGAGCGGCAAGGCCGCCGTTGCCGATGGCGAAGTCGTTGACATCGCCGGCTGGCGTTTCGAGGAAAAAGATAAAGTCGAGGACAAAAGTGGCTGGAAGTGTGCGACGCGCAACTTCCTCGCCCCGGAAGCGCGCTACCCGCTGACCAGCCCCGGTAAGACACCGCCCAAGGCACCGGAAAAACCCTGGCCCAACGGCGTCACGCTCACCGTGCGCGGCACCACGCCGACCGTGACACTCACGCTGCCGGGCGGCGAGGTCAAGTTCAAGACGAGCGACGTTCCCCTCGGCGACCCGAAGCTGTTCCTGGACAAACAGGTGAGCGTCGAACGGCTGCCGGCAACGACGGTGCTGCGGGAAGCCGCCGCGCCGAAGGCTGAGGATGCGGTCCAGGACGACTACCCCGCGTTTTGGGTGCGCTACCGCACGGGCAAACAGTACCTCGCCTGGGTAGCCTACCAGAAAGAGAAGGACCGCGTCCTCCTCGTCGAGCGCGACGGGCCGGACGGCAAGTGGTCCGATCCGGTCGAGGTGGCCGGTCCCGGCGACCATTTCCGCGTCGCCCTGGCCACGACGCGCGACGACACGCTCTGGGTCGTGTGGGCCGACCACCGCGAGCAACGCTGGAACCTCTTCGGGCGGCCCTACAAAGATGGCAAGCTCGGCGACGAGGTGCGACTGAGCGAGGGCACCGGACCCGACCTGTGGCACCGCATGACGACCGACCAGAAGGGCCGGCCCTGGCTCGTCTGGCAAAGCTTCCGCGCGAAGGACGGCAGCACCCGCGCCGACATTTACGCCCGCTGCTACGACGAGGGCAAATGGCACGACCCGGTCCGCGTCAGCACCGCCGACGCCGACAACTGGAATCCGTCGATCACTTCCGACCCCAAGGAAGATCGCGTTTGGGTCACATGGGACAGCTACGAGACCGGTGCTTACAACGTCCACGCCCGCGGCCTCAGCGGAGGGCCGAAACCGGAGGCCGGCGCGGTGCTTACTCCGGCAGCCGGCCCGGAATTCCAGGCCCATGCGACCGCGGCGTGCGACCGCGCGGGCCGGCTCTGGGTCGCCTGGGACCAGTCCGGTGCCAACTGGGGCAAGGACACCGGGTTCCTCTATCAGAAGACCGGCGGCACGCGCCTCTACCAGGACCGGCAGGTGCGCGTGCGTTGCCTCGTTGACGGCAAGTGGCAGGAACCGGAGGCCGATTTCAACAAGGTCCTGGCGGCGGACATGCAAGAGTATAACGAGCTGCCGCAATTGCAGGAAGATGGCGAGGGCCGTATGTGGCTCGCGTTCCGACACCGCACCTGTCGCCGGCCGCGCATCGACGGCTGGGCCATCCAGGCGCGCTGGGACGTGTACGCCACGGCCTGCCTTGGCGACCGCTGGACGACGCCCGTCGAGTTGCCGCACTCTGGCGGGCGCAACGACATGCGCGTCAGCTCGCAGCGCGACCGCGCCGGCAACGTCTACTTCGCCCATGCCACCGACAACCGCACCTGGCGCGCCCCGAACATGGCACCCGGCAACCTGAACGTCGCTGTCAGCCGCCTGGGCGGTGCCGCCAAACCGGGCGAGTTCCGCTTTCGCGACGCCCCCGCGCCGCCGAAGGCCGTGCCCGTCCACCCCGACGAGGCCGAGCAGGTAGCCCGCATCCGCAAGTTCAAGATCGAGGCCGGTGGCAAGACGTACCACGTCTACCGCGGCGACCTGCACCGGCACACCGACATTTCCAGCGACGGCATGGGCGACGGTTCGCTTATGGACTTGCACCGCTACGCCCTCGACGCCGCGGGACTGGATTTTGTTCTCATTAGCGACCACAACATGGGCGGCGATCAGGAATACCCGTGGTGGCGCACGCAGAAGGCCAACGATCTCTACACCATTAACGGATCGTTTATTTCCATGTACGGCTACGAGCGTAGTGTGCCGTACCCGAACGGCCACCGCAACGTGATCTGGCCGGAGCGCGGCCAGCGCACGCTGCCCGTGCCGCCGCGGGCCAACGGCAAGCTGATGGCGGACGACACGGGCAAGCTGTACGCCTACCTCAAACGGACCAACGGCATCTGCACGGCCCACACCTCCGCGACGGACCAGGGCACCAATTGGGAGGAGTTCAACGGCAGTCTCGAACCGATTGTCGAGATTTTTCAGGGCTATCACACGTCGTACGAAGCGCCCGGCGCGCCGAAAACGACCGACGAAAAGACCGAGCTGGTCCACGGCCCGTACAAGCCGGACGGATTCATCTCGAAGGCTTTGGCCAAGGACTACCGCGTCGGCTTCCAGTCGTCGAGCGACCACGTTTCGACACACGTGAGTTATGCGTGCGTGTTGGCGGAGGAGTTTTCGCGCAAGGGGTTGATCGACGCGATGCGCCAACGGCACACCTACGCCGCGACGGACAACCTTGTGCTAGACGTGCGCATGGGCAACAACATCATGGGCGACGAGGTGCGCACGGACAAGCCGAGCCTGGACGTGGTCGTGCTGGGCACCGGACCGCTGGAGCGCGTGGAGGTGCTGCGTGACGGCGCGGTGGTCCACACCGAGAAACCGGCGAAGAACGCGGCGGAGGCGCGGTTCCACTGGGACGACCCGGCGCCGCACAAGGGTGAAAAGGCAAGCTATTACTACGTCCGCGTGCAGCAGCGCGACGGACAAATGGCGTGGGCGTCGCCCCTTTGGGTGTTGGGGAAGTAAAGTTGGACGAATGTCACGCGGGGTTGGCAGGTTGGGCTTCGGGTTCGAGGCGAACAATGTGCCGCATGGACACAATGTCGTAGCGCTCGAAGGTGCCGGGGTGATGGTGGTCGGGGTAGCCGATGATCGCACTCGCAATACCAACCATGACGAGTTCCGGGTGATGAACTTCGTAGACCGTGCCATCGGTGGTCACGATAAGAAAGGGCATATACGGACGGGCGCGAAGCAGGATCAAAAGGTCGGGACTTTCTCTGATGTCGCCTTTTCTTGCGTTGGGAGTGGACAGTTGAGGGGTGCGCAGCTGCAATGACGGGAATACTACCCCCCGTCCTCCACAGCCACGCACCCATGAACACACTAACGCC
>JBBRLG010000519.1:0-5281 GCA_038231495.1 Gemmatales bacterium
ACGGGCACGAAGCACCAAGGCAGAATCGGCCACGGCAGGAACCCGCCAGCGGCGAGATTAACACAAGGAAGAGCGGAAGAAAAGTCGCGCCCCTCGTTCACGGGCCCCAAGGGGCCGCAGGGCGGCGCGCGGAGTTAACCAGGCGCTGCAGCAGACGGCGGGGGCACGATTACTTTCCCAGGGTCATAGCTCACTCAGCCCCCGCCGCTGCTGAGCTGGGTCGTTCGGCGGCGGAGTCGATACGTCATCTCTCGTCAACTGGAGGCTCGTATGTCAAGGGTAGTCTGTGTGCTGTTGCTGCTGGCTGGGGCCAGGATCGCCGGTGCCGAGGAGCCGAAAGCCGTGAAACAGGACTTCGAGGGCGCTACGGTCGGGAGCGTGCCGAAGGGCTGGACCGCGGCTAAGACCGGTACCGGTGAGGGCAGTGCCTGGGCCGTGACCGAGGACAAGACCGCGCCGAAGGGGCCGAAGGTGCTGGCCCAGACCGCCGAAAGCCCCGGCCCCATGTTCAACCTGTGCGTGGCCGACGACACCAGCTTCAAGGACGTGGAGGTGACGGTCGCCTTCAAGGCGGTCAAGGGGAAGAAAGATCAGGGCGGCGGGATCGTCTGGCGGTACGCCGACGCGAACAACTACTACGTCGCGCGTTTCAACCCGCTCGAAGACAACTACCGCCTCTATCACGTCGTGGACGGGAAGCGGACTCAGTTCGGCGGCAAGGAAGAGTTGAAGGCCAAGGCCGGCGAGTGGCACACGCTCACCGTCAAGATGGTCGGCGACAAGATCACCTGTTCGCTGAACGGAAAAATCGAGATCGAGGCGAAGGACACGACCCTTACCAAGGCCGGCAAAGTCGGGCTATGGACGAAGGCCGACGCCCAGACGTACTTCGATGACTTCCAGGCCAAGTAACGGACCAAGTGAAGGAGGAGCTTCCTATGCGTTTCAGCGTGCTGTTCACCGCCATGCTGGCCGTCTGCCTCGCGGCGGCGACCGGGTCATTCTCCGGAGCCGAGCCGGAGATGCGGCTGGACGGAGAGAAGATCGGTCAAGCGGCGGGGGTGAAGGCCACCACCAGCCCGGACGGGGTTGTCCGCTTAGGTTGGGCCAGGACCGACGTTGCCGTCAAAGTGGACGGCATGCCGCTGCACCCGTTCGCCGGCCTGGGTTCGTGGGCGGCATTCACGCCAGCGAAACACGGGGCGATGGTCATGGGCGACACGGTCGTCTTTCAGGATGAGGTGACGCCAGCGATGGACGCCGCCTTCGCCGCCGGCCTGGAGGTGACGGCCCTGCACAACCACTTCTTCTACGACGAGCCGAAGGTCTACTTCATGCATATCGGCGGCACCGGCGAACCGGAAAAGCTCGCGGCAGGAGTGAAGAGCGTCTGGGATGCCGTCAAGAAGGTCCGGGCGGCGAACGCGCAACCCGCCACCCGCTTTGTCGGCGAGACGCCCAAGCCGGGCAAGGTGAGCGCCGAACCCTTGGAGAAAATCCTCGGCCACAAGAGCCAAACCCAGGACGGGGTGGTGAAGGTGACCATCGAGCGTGAGGGCCAGATGCACGGGGTCAAAGTCGGCGGGTCGATGGGCCTGACCACCTGGGCGGCATTCTCGGGCACCGATGAACTGGCTGCCGTGGACGGGGACTTCATTATGACCGCCGCGGAGGTGCAGCCGGTCCTCAAGACGCTTCGCAAGGCGGGCATCCACATCGTCGCGCTGCACAACCACATGGCCGGGGAGGAGCCTGTCTTTTACTTCACCCACTTCTGGGGCAAAGGCTCGCCTGAGAAGCTGGCAAATGGCGTCAAGGCTGCCTTGGACGAACAGGCGAAAGTCGTCAGTCGCATGAAGGGCCATTGAAACTCGGGGATCGTAAGAGAAGACAGAAAGAGAAGACAGAAAGGGGACGCATCTCAAATCATACGAATCAACACCATTGTATTATTTGAGATACGTCCCCTTTGATGGCCTCCCCTTTGATGGCCTCTAACGCTGGCAGTTCTTCTTCGACCTACGGGGTCAGGATCGTCGTGGCGGTCCTGTTGGCTGCTTATCCGGCTGGCGCAAACAATGCTCCGCTGCCGCCCGCGACTGTCAAATCGTCCAATTGTCGATGACCAATCCGGGGACCTTGCCGAAATCGCGTGCATTGCGAGTCAACACCGTCAATCCTTGGCTCAACGCGATTGCTGCAATGCGCAGATCCATGGTCCCGATTCGCACACGTTGCCCTACCAGGCCGTCAAAAACGAGCGCGGCATTGCTGTCGAAGGGCAACACCTGCGCCGCCGCAAACGCCGAAAGAACGCGATCGAACATCCGATAGCCGCGCTCGACATCGGCAGTCGTCTTGGCTTGCGCGAGATAGGTATTGCAGCCGAGGACTTGCTCGTGGAAGCTGACGATACCGAATGCCAAATCGGCCCGCCGCACTTGAGCAAGGCGCGCCATCAGCGTGACGTATTCCGGGCCGGATTGCTTTTGTAGGATACTGATATGATCGGTATCCAACAGGAACTTCATGGCGCTTGCTCCTCGGCCGGCCGGTCCGCTTGCCGGATCGCTCGGCCGTGAGCCAGCACTTCGTCAAATGCCGGTTCGTCCTTCATGGAACCGATCACGCGGTTTAACCAATCCGGGGCCGGCTGGCGAGCGTCGATCGCCTTTTGCATTTGGCAAACCGTTTGTTCCAGCACGGTCATTCGCTGTTCGAGAGTGGCTTCGGACATTGGTCCAGTTCCTTTTTGCGACGGGGGCAGAAAGCGGGGGCAGAAAGGGGGCAGAAGGGGGACGCATCTCGAATCACACGAATCAACACCATTGTATTATTTGAGATGCGTCCCCTTTGATGCCCCCGTTACTGCTTACAACCCGACCATGGAGCCGTTTGCAATCGGCGAAGTTGTCAAGCTACAAGTTGAGGTTCGAGTTTACCAGACGAAAAACGGTCCTCGGTATAGCCTTATCCTACCAGGCGCTACGGAGGGCGAGTTTTGAGGTTCATGGTGTTGACAAGGTTGGCGAGGGTCGAGATTGGCGAGGGTCGATTGTGGCCTGTCATGGATGCGGAAGTCTTAATCGGGAAATGGTTTACGTCAGCGAGTGAAAAAGGGTTTCCGCCAAAAGGGGGTGACCCTCGCCAAATGTGATTGGCGTGGCTTACATCGATAAGCAGCCATCGACAAAGCCGTACTCGGCACCATTTGAGCGGCGGCGCAATAAAGTGCCTTGTCGTCCGCCGCCAGGCAGGTGAACACTGACTGCACAGGACGCCCGACGTTGCGGCCTGAGTGGGCGACAATCGAACGGCTGTTGTCAGAGGGGACCACTACACCCTCCCACCTTCCGACGGCCGGTCACGGGAGCCGTCTCTCGTCCTCGTCCAGTTGCCGCAACCGGCGGTCCGCATCAAACACCGGCGGCGGCAGTTCCGCGGTTAGCCGGAGTGCCTCTTCCTCGCTCAAATCGAGTTTCGCCGTGCCCGATCCGCGGAAAACGGGCAGTCCGCGGCGCAGGGCAATGATTTCCCGCCGCGTTCGGCCCTTCGGCGCGTCCGGCCATTTGCCGATGCGCTCGTGGAAGTCGAAGAAAACCGTCACCACCTCGCGGATGTAGCGCCAGTAGCCAGGGTTGTCGGTCTGGATGAAAAATTGGCCGGCCGGCACCAAGCAGCGATGCACGAGGGCCAGAAACTCCGGCGTGATGAGGCGGCGGTACACGTCGCGCGGGTCGTAAAACGGTTGCGGGTGGTAGCAGTGGATTTCCGCAACGGAGTGCGGCGCGAGGTAGTTCTGCACCAGCCGCAGACCGTCGGTCACGGCGAAGCGGATGTTCGTCAGTCCGCGCTGATTGGCCCGCCGGGTGGCGTAGCGAATGACGACGGGCAGCACGTCCGCGCCGAGATGATCGCGGTCGGTGCGCCAGACACTACTACCGATCAGGAAGCGACCGTTGCCGCAACCAATATCGACGACGAGCGGCGCGTCCCGGCCGAAGATCGCCACGGGATCGAGGCGGCCTTCTTGGGGAAGCTTCTTGAGGGCGGTTTGCGTCCACAAAGACGGGTCGAGGATTTCGCCAGCGATGGGCACGCCGAACTCGCGTTCGATCTGCCGTCGTTTTTTCTTCTCCGGCTCGTCCACGCCGCGCCCTCCCGGACGGTGCGACTCATTTCGACGGGGGATTGAGAGCCGCCGCCAGAGACCTCGCCAAGTCGCTCACCGACGCGACGACTTCTGACAACGGCTGTTTGTCGGCATGTTCCAGCTTCCGCACGAGGGCACTGCCGACGATAACGCCGTCGGCGGCGTCGCGCAACCTGGCGACGTGTTCCGGCCGGCTGATGCCGAAACCCACGCACAACGGCAATTGCGTCTGGCCGCGCAGGAACGCAAGTTGGGCCAGCACCTCATCGGGTAAGCGGTCGCGCTCGCCGGTGATGCCGGTCACGCTGACGCAGTACAAAAAGCCGGTCGAGCGTTTGGCAATCGCGGCGGCCCGCTCGTGCGGCGTGGTCGGCGTCACGAGTTGGATGAGTTTGAAATCGGCTTGTGCCGCGATCCGTTCCATTTCGCCCGATTCGTCGAACGGCAAGTCCGGCACGATGGCGCCGCTGAACCCAGATTGCTGCGCCCGTTCGATGAAGGCGGCATCGCCTTTCCGCTGGATCAGGCTGTAGGATACCATCGCGACGACGGGAATGTCCAACTTCAGTTTTGCAACCGTCGTGAAAATGTCGTCAAGCCGCAAACCACGGTCCAGGGCGCGCGTGTACGACGCCTGGATGATCGGCCCGTCAGCGATTGGGTCGCTGTAGGGAAAGCCGATTTCCAGAATGTTCGCGCCGCTCTTCGCCAATGCCTTCGCGATTTCCACGGTCGCCGGCAGGTTCGGATCGCCCGCGGTCAGGAAGGGAATAAACGCCTTTCGGCTGTGCTGACGCAACCGTTGAAATGTCGTATCAATGGGGTTCATCAAGAGTGACCCGACAACTGGAAAATTAGACAACTGCCCGCAACTGGGCCACGAGCTTCGACACGCAGAGTTGGTTCAAACTGACCGCCGTCCCGTCGTTCCAGGAAGTCGGGATGAGCGTGGTGAACTTCATGGCGGGCGACCTTCCCGGCGAGCGGCACGCCGCATTCGCATGTTGTTGATGCTAGCACGGGTGCTTACACATCGCAAGAAGAACCCCGTACTCCTGAAAGGGGGGTGTGGCAAATTTTTCGGGACCGTTTGGTGGTCGCCGTAGCCGCAAGCGGCCCGCTTGCTGG
>JBBRLG010000520.1:0-5276 GCA_038231495.1 Gemmatales bacterium
ATAGAATAGAGTCCAAAGGCGAGCCGGGAGCGTAAGAGTGAGTTCCAAAACTCCGGTCGCTGACGCTCCCGGCTCGCCAAGCGGTTCGTCCCTCAAATGACTGGACCTACCCATGCACTGCAACCGCTTTCAACAACGCCCCCTGTCCCGCCGCGAGATGCTGCTGCGCTGCGCCAACGGCTTCGGCGCGGTCGCGCTCGCGGCAATGCTGGATGAGCGCGCCCCCGCTGCCGACGCGCGGCGCGAAGACCCCAAACCGGGCCGGCACCACCCCGCAAGTGCGCAGAACGTCATCTTCCTCTACATGGACGGCGGCCCGTCGCAGGTCGATACGTTCGACCCCAAGCCCCTCCTTGCCAAGTACGACGGCAAAGACCCGCACGGCTTACTCCAGGTCGAACCGACGCAGTTCAACAACGTCGGCAAAGTGCTGGCGTCGCCGTGGAAGTTCCGCCAGTACGGTGCCAGCGGCCTGCCGGTCAGCGACCTGTTCCCCCACGTCGCCACCTGTGCCGACGACCTGGCCGTCGTCCGCTCGATGGTGTCGAACTTCTCCGAACACACGAGCGCCAACTATTTTCTCCACACCGGGTCCGGCATCCAGGGCCGGCCCAGCTGGGGCGCGTGGACCAGCTACGGCCTGGGCGCGCTGAACAAGAACCTGCCCGGCTTCATCGTCCTCAACGGCGGCCTGATCCCGCCGGGCGGTTTGGACAACTTCAACAGCGGCTTCCTGCCCGCCGCCTACCAGGGGTCGGTCTTCCGTCCCGGCAACCCGCCCGTCGCCAACATCGACCGCCACGAACCGAACGACAAGCTCCAGCGTGGCAAGCTCGACCTGCTAAACCGCCTGGACCGCGCCGGCGAAGAACGCACCGGCAAGACTGACGAAATCGAAGCCGCCATCGCCAATTACGAGACGGCGTACCGCATGCAAACCGCGGTGCCGGAACTGATGGAGAATAAAGGCGAGACCGAAGCGACCCGCCGGCTCTACGGCATCGACTCCAAATATGCTCCAACGCAGGTTTTCGGGACGCAATGCCTCATCGCCCGCCGGCTGGTGGAGCGGGGCGCGCGGTTCATCGAGTTGACCTGTCCGAGTATCAGCGGCAACGACCGCTGGGACCAGCACAGCGGCTTGAAGCACGGCCACGAGGCCAACGCGCTGGCCGTCGATCAGCCGATCGCGGGCTTGCTGAAAGACCTGAAGCGGCGCGGCCTGCTCGACTCGACGCTGGTGGTGTTTGCCGGCGAGTTCGGACGGACGCCGTTCGCCCAGGGCGGCGACGGCCGCGACCACGACCCGTACGCCTTCTCGATCTGGCTGGCCGGCGGCGGCGTCAAGGCGGGAACGGTCCACGGCGAAACCGACGAGTGGGGTTACAAGGTGGTGAAAAACAAGGTCGAAATCCACGACCTGCACGCGACCCTGCTGCACCTGCTCGGCGTCGATCACAAGCGGCTCACGGTCCGTTTCGGCGGCCGCGACATGCGCCTGACCGACGTTCACGGCGAGGTGGTCCAGGAAATCGTCGCGTGAACGGACCGCTAACGGTTACGGTGGAAAGCCCGCTCCGCGCGGCATGCCTGGAACTGATCCGGCGGCTGACGGCGGACCTGGCCCACCGCGCAGCGGGGCAGCGTAGGGAGCCACTTACGCTTCGGGTTAGTGTGAAATGCGTCACTTTTGACCGCGAGCAGTCTAGTTGTGAAAGGAACCCCTTCGTGCGGGATCAAGGACGTGTTTCGCAGCCTTGGGGTTGCCGGCGGCTCTTTGGAGTGCGGCAGCTCGACACCGCTTTCGTTCTTTCTTTGACGAAGCACCCTGCCCCGCAAAAGAAAGAAAGCGGCGTCGAGCCGCCGCACTCCAAAGAAAAAAGGCTGCGCTTGATCCTGCACCAGGAATCAACCGCTAACGTGGCGCGTGTCGTTCCATAGGCGAATTACCGGCTCGCTTTTGTCGTGTTCGTAGCCGAGGACGCTCAGCGCCGCGGTGCTCAGGTAGAACAGCCGGCCCGCCGCCGGCTCCAGGCCGCACCAGCGGGCGGCAAGGACGCGCAGGAAGTGGCCGCTGGAAAAGACGAGCACATCGCCGTCCAGCGCTCGCAGCCGGCCGATCGCGCGGTCGGCCCGCGCGCTCACGCCTGCTAGCGTTTCGCCGTCGGGACAGCCGTCGCGGAAGAGCTGCCAGTCGGGCCGCTCCTTACGAATGTCCGCGGTCGTCTTGCCGTCGTAGGAACCGTAGTCCCATTCCACCAGTTCCGCATCGACCACGGCCACCGACCCGAAGCCCGCCAGTTCGCAAGTCCGTCGCGCACGCTGGAGGGGGCTGGTTAGGACGTGCGCAAAGGTTTGGCCGCCGAGCCGCACGCCGAGTTGGCGGGCGTTCTGTTCCCCTGGCGTGGTGAGCGGGATGTCGGTCAGGCCGGTGTGCTGCCGGGAGACGGTCCACGCCGTCTCGCCGTGGCGGGCCAGGGAGACGGACGGGAGGGGTTGGCTCATTGACAACTCTCCGTGGCGCGGTTCGCGCCAAACGCAACGAATAACGCACGCTTGGGCCGGTTTCGCACACACCTTTTATCGTAGCGAGCAACAATCGAGATTACCGGCAAATTGCAACCGCGGAGGCAGAAACTTCGCGGCATTCGAGTCGGTTGCGAAATTTGCGACCCGGTTACGACACAAACGGAGCGCCGCGTTAGGTCTTCCGGTTGGGCCGGCAATTTTCCTTGCATCGGGCGCGGCGTTCGCGGGTAAAATGACTCGTGACGACGGACCCCTTCTTCAACCACGCGGGAGCGGACGATGGCCGACGAACTGGTGACGGTGGCGACCTATGCGACCATGAGCGAGGCGGAAGCGGCCAAGGTGACGCTCGAAGCCCAGGGCATCCGCGCCCTGCTCGACGACATGGACTGGACCACGCTCGGCGTCTCGGCCGCGAACCTCAAATTGCAAGTCAACCAGGAAGACCTCGGCCGGGCCGTCGAACTGCTGGCCGAACACGGCCACACCCTGCGGGACGACGTGCCGGACGACGACGACCGGCCCGACGCCATCACCTGTTTGGAGTGCGGCAAGGAAATCCCGGAAGGCCAGGCCAAGTGTCCGGCGTGCGGCTGGACTTATGTGGGGTGAGGGAATTAAGTGCAAAGCCGCAAGCGGCGGTCGTTTGAAACCTCTCCCGGTTCTCGGTAGTAGTATCTGTCGAGATTTCGTTCCCTCGGGAAAGTAACCTGGAGAGGTCTTTCATGCGCGCGCGCTGCCTTTTCGCCGTTTGGGCCCTGTTGGTGACGGCCGTTGCCGTCCGTGCCGACGGGACGAACGTGGATAAGCTCAACAAAAAGATCGACAACCTCACCTTCAAGACCGCCGACGGCAAGGCCGTTACCCTCTACGACTCCAAAGATAAAAAGGCCGTCGTCGTCGTCTTTTTGTCGTTCGACTGCCCCGTCTCCAACGGCTACGCGCCCGTCCTCGCCGCGTTGCACAAGGTCTACGCCGACAAGGGCGTCGCGTTCCTCGCGATCAACAGCACCGACGACCTCGACGCCGCCGCGCTCGCCAAGCAGGCCGCCGAGTACAAGTATCCGTTCCCGGTAGTGAAGGACGCCGACCGCCTGGCCGCCGACGCCTTCAAGGCCACCGTGGTCTCCGAGGCGTTCGTCCTCGACCACAACTTCGTACTGCGTTACCGCGGCCGCATCGACAACGCCTACGCCGCCCGGCTCAAGAAGAACAACCAGGTCACCAAGCACGACTTGCGCGACGCCCTCGACGACTTGCTCGCGGGCAAGGACGTGAGCGAGCCGGCGACCAAAGCTATCGGCTGTCCTGTCGTCCGCGAGAAGGCGACCACGGTAACGGCCAAGGTGACGTACTACCGCGACGTGTTGCCGATCATGCAGGCCGGTTGCCAGCAGTGCCACCGGCCCGGCGAGGTCGGGCCGTTCGCACTGATGACCTACGACCAGGCGGTCAACTGGTCCTCCGACATCAAGGAGTACACGCAGAACCGCAAGATGCCGCCGTGGAAACCCGTCGAGGGCTTGGCGTTCCACAACGACCGCAAGCTGTCCGACAAGGAGATTGAAGTCCTCGCCGCGTGGGCCGACGGCGGTACCCCGGAGGGCGATCCCAAGGACGCGCCGAAGCCGCGCGACTTCATCGACGGCTGGCAACTCGGCAAGCCCGACCTGATCCTGACCGTGCCGGAGGAAATGACGATCGACGCCGCCGGCAAGGACCTGTTCCGCTGCTACGTGTTGCCGACCGGCCTGACGGAAGACAAGTACGTCGTCGCTGTCGAGGTCCGGCCCGGCAACAAACGCGTCTTGCACCACACGCTCAATTTCTGGGACACGGCCGGCGAGGGCCGCAAGCTGGAAGCGAAGGCGAAAGAGGGCGCGAAGCCCGACGACAAGGACCACGGCCCCGGCTACTCGGTGCAAATGGGCGTCGGCTTCCGGCCAACGCGAGCGGACACGTTCGGCGCGCTGTCCGGCTGGGCACCGGGGCAGCTGGGCCGCGAACTGCCCGAAGGCACCGGCTTCCCGCTGCCCAAGGGGTCTGACGTCATCCTCCAGGCGCACTACCACCGCACGGGCCGGGTCGAGAAAGACCAGTCGTCAATCGGCCTCTATTTCGCCAAGAAACCGATCCAGACGCCTTTCCAGGGCATGGTGATTCCGGGCCGTTTCCTGTGGATCCCGGCCGGCAACGACCATTTCACGGTCAAGGGCAGCATCGAGATGGAGGACGATTGCAAGCTCTACTCGGTGATGCCGCACATGCACATGCTGGGGCGCGAGGTTACGGTGACGGTGACGCCGCCGGAGGCAAAGCCGTTTACGCTCGTGGCGATCAAGGACTGGGATTACAACTGGCAGGAGACCTATTTCTTGAAAGCGCCGATCGACCTGAAGAAGGGCACCAAGCTCGCGGTCGAAGCGGTCTACGACAATAGCGCCAAGAATCCCAACAATCCGTTCAACCCGCCGCGCATCGTGACCTTCGGCGAGCAGACGGATAACGAGATGTTGTTCGTGTTCTTCGGCGCGACCAAGGAGGGGAAGGGCCGCATCCGGTTCCAGCAGGAGGGGGCGAAAAAACCTTAGAGGATCGGGTGTCGGGTGTCGGAGAAGATCGGGTGTCGGGTGTCGGGGGTCGGGTGTCGAATGAAAGGCAAAATAAATAGCTGTTAGCTGTCAGCTATTAGCTATTAGCTATTAGCCGATTCCGACACCCGACACCCGACACCCGATCTTCTCCGA
>JBBRLG010000521.1:0-5267 GCA_038231495.1 Gemmatales bacterium
CCCTTCACACGGGGGGTGGCGCGCCGCTTGCGGCTACGACCGGGCGGACCATCCGCACCAGAAAAAGCTTCCGAGGTTGGTGAAGTGCGCACCCGCAACAGTTGCCACACTCAATGCGGCTGACGGGCAGGGGTAGCAACCCCTGGCACGGTCCAGAGTCCCAACCGGCGAAAAGGAGCGCAGGTGCGAGCCGATGAAAGGCCACGGACAACAGCTGACTCGAAAGGAAGAGGCGCTGATTGCTGCCCTGCTGACCAAGCCGACGCACGCCGCGGCCGCGACTTGGCGGCATGCAGGCGGCGGAAGTGTAGGTGACGGCGAAGCCGGTTGCAACACCTTTGGTTTGACGGGACTGGGTAATGCAGGGCCGGGTGCGACCGGACCCTGCACCAGGAGCGCGGCGGCGTCAGACCGTTGGTGTCGCCGGCACCGACTTGGGCCGCGCCTTGGACGTCGCCTTGTTGGGCATTATCATGGCGGTCATCTTCTTGCCGTCCATCGTCGGCGGCCGCTCCACCTTGCCCACCTCGGCCAGCTTCTCCAGGACCGCGTCCAGCACGCGCCGGCCCTCCTCCTGGTGCTGCATCTCGCGGCCTCGGAACAGGACGGTGACCTGCACCTTGTCGTTGTGTTCGAGGAACTTGCGTGCCTGGGCGACCTTGGTGTCCACGTCGTGGTCGCCCGTCTTGGGGCGGACGCGGATCTCTTTCAGCTTCTGCTGGCGGACCTTGCCGGCCTTGTTGCCCTTCTGCGAGTTCGCGAAGCGCATCTTGCCGTAGTCGAGGATCTTGCAGACCGGCGGGCGCTCATCGGCGGCCACCTCCACCAGGTCCAGGCCAGCCTCCTTCGCCTTCTCCAGAGCCTGCGCGGTCGGCACAATGCCCAGGGGCTCCCCTTCGGCGCCGACCAGGCGGACCGGGCTGATGCGGATCTGCTCGTTCATTCGCGGGCCACGGTCGGGCGGCGGTTGACGGTCGTAAAGTCGAATACTCGGTCTCCTTGAAGGGGGGGCGACGTGGGTATGCCATCCGCACATTCTATCGTCAATCCCCGTCCCCTGCTACGGCCTTTCCCTACTGCACTGTGCCGGGAGCCGCTGGCGCTTCACCCCAAGCGCCCCCTTGCCCGCGGCGACCGAACCACTTGCCCCTCTTGCAAAGCCGCAAGCGGCACCCCTTTTTGAGAAATTCAGCATTCGGCGCGACACATCTGCCTCCGCGGGCGGTTATACTTCTTTGAGAGACTTGCTCGCAACCCCGCCGCCGCCGACCCCCTACGAAAGTTACCGCGCACCCATGACCGTCCCCCGTGCCACCCGCGCGCTCGCTTGCCTGGCCCTGCTAATCGTCACGCCGTGCCTGCTGCTGCGCTCCGAAACCGGCCCGGCCCGGCCAGCCACTGCTACCGCTGAGGATGACCTGCCCGCCGACCTGCATTTGCAGTGGGTCCGCCAGCTGCCGCCACTCAAGCCCGCCTGGCCCGACCAGCCCAAGCTCCCGTTCGACGAGGCGTACGAACCCGTCCCCGTCGGCAACTTCGTCCTGGTCGGCTCCTCGCGCACCGACGACGTGACCGCTTACGACGCCCGCAGCGGCGCGGAAGTGTGGCGCTTCCAGGCCGACGGGCCGGTGCGCTTCGCCCCGGTGGTTTGGGAAGACCGTGCCTATTTCGTGGCCGACGGCGGTTTTCTCTACTGTATCGACGCCGAGCACGGCGATTTATCCTGGAAATTCCGCGGCGGGCCGAATGACCGCAGGGTGCTCGGCAACGAACGCCTTATCTCTATGTGGCCCGCGCGGGGGGCACCCGTCGTGGCCGACGGCACCGTCTACTTCGCCGCTGGCGTCTGGCCGTTCATGGGCATCTTCCTGCACGCCCTCGACGCCCGCACCGGCCGGGTCGTCTGGACCAACGACGGCGACGGTTCCCTTTACATCAAGCAGCCGCACCAGGCCGACGCCTTCGCCGGCGTCGCGCCGCAGGGTCGCCTCGTCGTGACCGGCGACAAACTCCTCGTGCCCGGCGGCCGTTCGGCCCCGGCGTGCTACGACCGCCACACCGGCAAACTTTTGCACTTCCGCCTGGCCGACAGCTCCAAGCGCGGCGAAAGCCATCGCGTCCAGGCCAACGGCCGACTGTTCCTCAGCGGCACCGGCGCGTTCGCGCTGGACAACGGCAACTACCTCGGCACCGTCAACGAAGCCAGCGTCCTCGGCGACAAGCTCCTCTACAGCGGCTCCGCCAACGACTGTGCCGTCTACAACCTCGACGACGCCGTGCGCGCCGCCGACGTGGCGGTGGACCCCAAGGGCGAGAAAGTCACTCTTAAAAAGTGGAGTTTAGAAAAGGCCGTCGCGGTGCCGACGCCGCCGATCGAACGGCTCATCAAGGTCGGCAACCGCCTCTACGCCGGGTCGCCCGGTGCGGTGTTCGCACTGCCGTTGCCGCTGCGCGAGAAGCCGGCCGCGGTGTCGTGGCACGCCGCGGTCGAAGGGCAGCCCGTGCATCTCACGGCCGGCAACGCGCGCTTGTTCGTCAGCACGCGCGAAGGTTCAATCTACTGCTTCGGCAAAGATGACGCCCGGCCGCGGACCTACCGCACGCCCGCGCCGCCGACCGCCGTTGTCGATGCCTGGACGCACCGGACCAGGGAGTTATTGCGGACGACCGGCGTGCGCGACGGTTACGCAGTGGTGTGGGGCGTCGGCAGCGGCCGGCTCGTCGCGGAGCTGGTGCGCCAGAGTGCGTTGCGCGTGGTCGTCCTCGAACCGGACGCGGACAGGGTGCAATCCTTCCGCGCGCAGCTGGTCGCGGCGGACGTGCCCGGCGAGCGCGTGACGGTGCTGCCAGGCGAACCGGCATCGGTCGCGCTGCCACCGTACCTGGCAAGTCTCGTCACCGCGGAGGAAGCGCCGCCGACCGCGCTGCACGGCCCGGACGACTGGCTGCCGGCGGTGTACGCGGCGCTGCGGCCCTACGGCGGCGTGCTGTGCCTGCCGTTGCCAGACCATTACCGGGGCAAGATTGAAGCCGCCCTGGCCGACCAGGCGCGCTACCCCCAGGCGAAACAGCGGCACGTCGCGGGCTGGACGCTGGTGGCGCGGGAGGGCGCGTTGCCCGGCGCGGCCAACTGGACCCACGAGCACGCCGACGCCGCCAACACGCGGGTGTCGCGCGACACGATCGTCAAAGCGCCGCTCGGCCTGCTCTGGTTTGGCGGCCCGTCGAACGAAGGCATTTTGCCGCGCCACGGCCACGGCCCCGAGCCGCAGGTCATCGACGGTCGGCTGCTCATCGAAGGCGTGGACAAGCTCCGCGCCATCGACATCTATACCGGCCGGTTGCTGTGGGAAACGTCGCTGCCGGCGCTCGGCAAAATTTACGACAACTTCGC
Source organism: Gemmatales bacterium (assembly GCA_038231495.1). Lineage (GTDB taxonomy): Bacteria > Planctomycetota > Planctomycetia > Gemmatales > Gemmataceae > JBBRLG01. The sequence goes on from JBBRLG010000521.1 coordinate 3,395, forward strand.
CCACCAGCCCGGTGCCAACGCCGGCGGCAGCAACTACGTCTCGACGCCCGACGGCATTTACGTCCTGACCGGCAAGGCCTGCGTCCGCCTCGACCCGGCCACCGGCCTGCGCCAGTCCGAGTTCGTATTGCCCAACCTGCCCGGCGAAAAGTCTGCCCCGAACTGGTGCTGTCTGAACGTCGAGGGCGACTACCTGATCGGCGGCGCGAACCCGACCGTGGACGACGGCAAGGGCAAGGCCAACTCGTCCTGCAAGTACCTCTTCGCCCTCAACCGCAACACCGGCAAGCTCCTCTGGCGTGCGACCGCAGAGGCGGGTTTCCGCAACAACACGCTGTGCCTGGGCGGGGGCCACTGCTACGTCATCGACCGGCCCTCGGCGGACCACGTCGCCCTGCTCAAGCGCCGCGGCGAAGCGCCGACCTCCAAACCCAAGCTGGTCGCGTTCGGCCTGGCCACCGGCAAAAAGCTCTGGACCGCCGACGCCGACGTATTCGGCACCTGGCTGAGTTACTCGGCGCAATACGACGTGCTGGTCGAGGCGGGGCGCGTGGCCCGCGACACGCTGACCGACGAACCCAAGGGCATGCGTGCCTACCGCGGCGGCGACGGCAAAGTGCTGTGGAACCGGCCCGATTACGTCGGCCCCGCGATGCTGCACGGCGACACCGTGCTGAAAGACAAGAGTGCCTGCGACCTGCTGACCGGCGCGCCGCGGCTGCGTCTGGACCCGCTCACGGGCGAAAAGCAGGAATGGGTCTGGACGCGCAACTACGGCTGCAACACGCCGTTGGCCTCGGAGAACCTGCTAACGTTTCGCTCCGGCGCGGCTGGTTACTTCGACCTGTGCAACGACGGCGGCACCGGCAACTTCGGCGGCTTCCGGTCGAGTTGCACGAACAACCTGATCGTCGCCGGCGGCCTCATCACCGCTCCCGATTACACGCGCGGCTGCGTGTGCAGTTACCAAAATCAAAGCTCGCTCGCCCTGGTGCCGATGCCGGAAGCCGAGATGTGGACGTTCTACGGGGCGCGCGAGGTCAAAGGTGCGATCCGCCGGGTCGGCATTAACCTGGGTGCGCCCGGCAACCGCAAGGACGCCGACGGCACGCTCTGGCTGGAACACCCGTCCGCCGGCGGCCCGTCGCCGCGACTGACGATCGCGACCGTGCCGGCCAAGCCCGAAGTGTTCCGCCGTCACGCGGCGCTCGTCGCCGGCGACGGGCCGAACTGGGCCGCCGCGTCCGGGCTGCGCGGCCTCGAATCGCTGACCGTCACCCTCGACCGCGACGCGACGAAGGAACGCCTTTACACGGTCCGCCTGCACTTCATGGAGCCGGACGCCCTGGAAGTCGGCGACCGTCGTTTCCACGTCGCGCTGCAAGGCAAGCCGGTGCTGCAAAACTTCGACATCCTGCACGAAACGGGCAAGCCGCTGCGGTCGGTGGTGAAGGAGTTCAAGGGCGTGGCCGTAATAAAGGGTTTGACGATCGCGCTGACGCCGACGGACGAAACGCGGGTCCGCGCCCCGGTGCTGTGTTCGGTCGAGATTGTCGCCGAGGGGTGGTGAGAGTTGTAGACTCGGACAGGCGGAAGTTGTGGCGCGACCGACCGCCCGGTTGAGGACTTGGTGGACGGAACCCGCATCGGAGCAGCGCGAGCGGCGTGCCATGTCCCCAGCCTGCCGCTGCTTACGGAGCTGTCAAGAAAAATCTAACCTGACCCCTTTTGTGGTGTGAGCAGCTGAAAAGTTGGTGGTATTTTTGTACACAAAACGACAAAGGCGCGTTCGCCTGGCAATTTACTCCCGTTAGCCAAGGAGCCGAGCATGTCTGTGCAGCAACCGCTCACGCCGGAACTCGAAGCCCAGGCC
>JBBRLG010000522.1:0-5267 GCA_038231495.1 Gemmatales bacterium
GGGGTGGAGTGGACGCCAGGACTGTTAAACTCAACCGTTCTTACCCCCCCCGCCCCCCCGTCGGAAGGGGGGAGAAGTTGCCGGTGTACGGTTACAAGTAACCTACCCCGCGAAAGGCTTCCCATGTCGCAGTTGAAAAAGGTCGTCGAACCGTTCGGCGAGGTTAACGTCTACCCCGCGGACCACGGGCGGCAGCGCGTCGTCGCCACGATCCTCATGGAACCGCACAAGGAAGGCGCGCAGACCGGCATCGCCCTGGACGGCTCGGCGTCGATGGCCGAACTGTACGGCGTCGTCCGGCAGGAAACCGGCTTCCTCGCCTCGCTTTTCGGCACCCAGAAAAAAGGGCACAACGACATCACGCCGGTGGCCCAGAAACTGTGCGCCTACCTCGCCCGCAAGATCGACGCGGACGGCGGCACCACCTGCATCTACTGGGCGACCGGCGAACACGGCAGCCAGATCGAGGTCATCGGCGACCTACGCGCGGAGGACGCCGAGCGGCACGTCTTCGGGCCACCGCGACACTTCGGCACCGGCACGCTCTTGCTCCCCGCCGTGAAGTATTTCGTCGAGCGCTTCAAGGACGCTCCGTGGGGCTTCTACGTTTTCATAACGGATGGCGAGTTGTACGACCTGGAAGCGGTCAAAAACTACAGCACCCAGCTGGCGCTCGCTGTCGCGGCCAAGCGGCGCAACCCCCTCAAGTTCGTCCTCATCGGCGTCGGGCCAAGCGTCAACGAAAAACAGATGGAGGAACTGGACGATCTCGACACCGGCACGGAAATCGACTTGTGGGACCACAAGTTGGCTTCCGAGATGCGCGTCTTGCAGGAGATTTTCGCCGAGGTCGTGGACAAGAACGCCCGCATTGCCGACAAGGCCCGCATTCTCGATCCGCAAGGCCAGGTCGTCAAGGACTTCGCCGACACCGGGCTAACCGGCTATTTGGAGTTTCTCATGCCCGCGGGTGCCGATTATTTCACCCTCGACGTGAACGGCAGCAAGATTCACCAGGGTTTATCCGACCACGCCCACGTGCCGCCGTCGGCATTGGTGAAATAATAGTCCAGTCACGCTCCCGCGCCCGACCAACCAGGAGTTGCCTTATGCCGAATCGTTTGGTTGCAATCGGTTTATGTGTTGTGGTACTCGCAACGCCGCAAGCGGCAAAGGCGGGTTGGTTTGGCCACCGCTGCCGACCTTGTTGTCCGCCGTCGGCCCCGTGCGTCGTTGTGACCGCCGACGACGCCAAGGCACCGGCCGCGGAGGACGCGATCAAGCAGGTGCTGAACGACCAGGTGGCGGCGTGGAACAAGGGCGACTTGAAAGGTTACATGCAGGGATACTGGAACTCCCCGGACCTGACGTTCTTCTCCGGCGGCAACAAGACGCAGGGCTGGCAAGCAACGCTGGACTTCTACACCAAGAAGTACCAGGGCGAAGGGAAGGAGATGGGCAAGTTGTCGTTCAGCGACATCGAGGTTACCCTCCTCGGAGCCGACCATGCCGTGGTCAAGGGTCGTTTTCTCGTCGAAATGAGTAAAACGAAGCTCACCGGCCTGTTCACCCTCGTCTTCAAGCGCACGGCGGACGGCTGGCGCATCGTTCACGATCATTCATCGGTTTGAACGGGGTTCGGTTTTGTCGCGCACGCAAAAGGACTGGCCCGCGCCGCACCCGCTGCTTACCGGCCTGGCACTCGCAGCCCTCGGCGCGCTTTGTGCGGCCCCGTTGTTGCTGGAAAGCACGTCGTTTGTTGACCTCGTGCCCTATGCGGAATCCTGGCAAACAGGTTTGGCGTGCGGCGTCGTGCTGCTCGCCATGCTCCTCGTCGTCGGCGTCCGCACCTGGTTGGACCGAGAGGCCGAACCGCACGCGCCGGCCCTGAACGTGTTGTTCGTCGCGCTGGCAATCGATTTAACCTGGATGCACTGGCGGCTCGTCGATAGCGTGCCGCTGGCGGCCGACTGGCAAGACGACCTGTACCGGCGCCTGTTCCAGCACGCCTACGACGCCCCGCACCAGTATCGCCCCTTGCCCTACGGCTTCGTGCGCTCTCTCGAACGACTGACCCACCAATACTTCTTTTCCTGCCTGGCGTACCGGGCGTTTTTCACCTACTGGTTCGTGTGGGCCTGGTATCGGCTCGCGCGCACGGTCCACGAACCAGGCCGCGCGGTCCTGACGCTGTCTCCTCTTATTATCCTTTATCCGATCTCTATATTCTACTACTTGGGACAACTCACGGACCCGGTGAGCCACGCCCTCATGATATTCGGACTGGTGTGCGTGCTGGAGGATCGACCGTTCGCGCTCGCGGGGGCGCTGGCCCTCGGCGTCGTGGCGAAGGAAACGGCCGTCCTCCTGGTGCCGGTGTACCTCGCGTGCCACTGTCGGCAAGGCCGTAAGGCGCTGTTCACGACGGCGGCATTAGGATTGGTGGCAGTCGCCGCCTTCCTTGCCGCGCGGTTGCCGCTGGGCTGGCGGCTCGGCGAGCGCACGGTGAACGGTGCCGGCCTCATGCTCGGCACGAATCTCGGCATCGGCCAGCCGATTGCCGGCACGGCCGTACCGCTGTGGATGAACTACCTGCATCCGGTCCTTTTCGTCGGCCTATTCTTGCCGTTTATCGCGTGGAACTGGCGGCGGAGTGACGGGCGTTTGCGCGTGCTGTTTGCGACGCTGACGCCGCTCTTGTTGTTGAGCAATTTGTGCTTCGGCTGGCTGTACGAGTCGCGGAACTATGTGCCGTTGTTGCCCGTGTTGACGACGCTGGCGCTGCCGAGCCGACGCGCGGACCGACGGGCCGACCCCCCCTTCCCCCCCTTCGCAAGGGGGGGCTAGGGGGGGTGGCGGACGGCGTGTAAGAGGGAGGTCGCGTAACCAGCCAACAGGCCGACGAACAGGCCGATGCCGTGAGCCACGTTGGCGACCGGCCCCATCGCTTCGGGAAGGAGGATGCAGGCGAACAGCCAGCCGACCATGAGGATCACGGTGCCGGGCGTCAGGACAAAACCCAACTCCGGCTCCCGGCGTGCCACGATCCAGACGTAGCCGAAGAGGCCGTACAGCACGCCGGACATGCCGCCGAACTTGCCGCCCGCCGCGACGGTAAAGCCCGTGCCGTAGCTCCAACCCGCGTCGCCGAGGTAGAACTGCGCGAGGTTCGAGAAGAGCGCGACGACCAGCACCAACAACAAGTAGCGGACCGGGCCGCGCCGCTGTTCGACTTGCCGGCCGAGGTCGAACAGCACGAGCAGGTTAAAGAGCAGGTGCGGGAAGAAACTGAAATGCACGAAGATCGGTGAAAAGAGCCGCCACAATTCGCCGCGGCGGACGTGTTCGAGAGTCGTGTCGCCGTCCGGGGCAATCTGCATGGATTGCACGACCGCACTGCTCCCCTCGCCGAAGTTGGACCCGATGAACACGGCCATGCAACCCGCCCCGAGCAGCAAGGTCACGACTCGCCGCAACACCGACAGGTCAAGCGGCGGCGACTCCGACGGTTCGCGCAACGCCTCATCGCGCGGTTCCGGCACCCCCCCCAGCCCCCCCTTGCGAAGGGGGGGGAGGGGGGGTTGCGGCGGCGCGGCGTTCGCGAAGCGCGGGTCTTCGGGGTTGCTCAGGAATTGTTCCAGTTCAATTTTCGCCTGCTGGACGCGGTCTTCGTCGAAAACCCAGAGCGCCCAACCTTGCGTCTGATGGTCCAGGCGCGCGTCGATGCTGAGCGACGTGAGGTAGTCGGCAAAGGTGCGGGCCGCGTGGGCGTCGGGAACCATTCCAATTTGTCGCATCGGCACCTTCTCGCCAGCCAGGTTGAACCCGCAGTCGTAGCCGCAAGCGGCTCGCTTGCCGGCTGAAACCGCAGTCGTAGCCGCAAGCGGCTCGCCTGCCGGCTAAACCCGCGTGGCCGCCGGCAAGCGGGCCGCTTGCGGCTACGGGCGCGTCCGTAACATTAAGGACCGGCCGGGTAGTCCTAAGAATACGCCGCCGCGGCCCGGAAGCAACGACCGGCTTTGCCCTCAATCGAATACGACCTTGGGTAACGCACTTTTCAGCTCCGCTTTACCCTTGTCCGTAACCTTGGTGCCGCGCAGGTCCAGGCGGGTCAGTTCTTTCAGACCTTTGAGGTTCTCGACCCCCGCGTCGGTCACGCCGGTCAGGTCGTTGAGGTGCAGCGTTTGCAGTTTTCCAAGGCCGGCCAGAGCTTTCAGCCCGTCGTCGCTTACCTTCGTCCCGCGCAGGTCCAGGTCCATCAGTTGGGTCATCGCCCCAAGCGCGGTCAGGCCGCCGTTGCCCACCGTGGTGGAAGCCAGGGACAGGTGCGTCAGTGCCTTACAGCCCTTGAGGTTGACCAGCCCCGCGTCGCCGATTGCGGTGTCGTTGAGGAACAGCGTGTCTAGCTGCGGCACGGCTTGCAACGCCGCGAGGGCGGCATCGTTCAGGGTCAGTTTGACCAGGGACAGCACGCGGAGCTTGGCAAACCCTTTCAGTTGGTCGAGGCCCGCGCCCGTTATCTTGGTTTCACTGAGCACGAGTTTTTCGAGGGGCAGGTCCTTGAGCTGCGCCAGGCCGGCGTCATCGATTTTGGTGTTGTACAGGTCCAACTCTTTCAGGTGCGGGAACGATTTAAGAATGGCCAGATCACTGTCCTTGACCTCGGTGGCACCCAGGTTCACGGTAACGACGGGGTTGCCGGGCAGCTTGTCGTCGGTCGTAATCTTGCCGCGCAGTTTCACGATTTCCGCCTTGGCCATGGTCTCGGCCTCGGCGCGCTGTTGCTGTGATTTATCCGCCGTCGCCGCGGTGCCGTCTTTCGGGGAAGCGTCCTTCTCCTTCTTCACAGTCGAGTCGGTCGTCCGGGCCGGGGTGGAGGGAGTCCTTGGCGTTGAGCCTGTGGTAACCACCGTCCCGCCGCCACACCCGGCAGCCAACAACCCGACGACGCACAGCGACAGAGGCAATTTCATGAGGGTCTCCGTTCGGCGATTGATCGCGCAGTCCTTATGTTCATCTTAGCGGGCCTGGGAAGTCCGTGCGAGTGTCGGCGTCCGGGTTTGTTACGACGGCCAGGAAATAGTGGACAGCGGCGCTCCAGGGCGGTAAAGATCAGGGACCGTTCGCCGGCGCGGCGGACGGCCGGCGATTGACCCGTAGCCGCAAGCGGCTCGCTTGCTGGCTTCTGCGCGGGCTCCGCCAGCCAGCGTGCCGCTTGCGGCTACGACAGAGGGGGGTTCCCATGCGCGCGGTGGTCGTGATCCGCA
>JBBRLG010000523.1:0-5261 GCA_038231495.1 Gemmatales bacterium
CCGGGTCGCCGCCGCGGGGCTGCCGCGGCCGATCACCCTGGTGTTGGACAATGCCCGTTACCAGCGCTGCGAACTCGTGCAGTCGTTGGCCCGCTGCCTGAAAATCGAACTGCTGTTTCGGCCCAGTTATTCGCCCAACCGGAACCTAATCGAGCGCCTGGGGAAGTTCGTCAAGAAGGAGTGCTTGGCTTCCAAATACCTGGCGACGTACGACGGATTCACGGCAGCGATTGACGCGGGCTTGGAGGACCTCCCCACTAAACCTAAGGCCAAGATGGATACACTGTTAACGCTCAACTTTCAGACCTTTGAAGATGAGCCAATCCTAACCGCGTGAAGTATACTTCTTCTTCCCCTGCCCCTGCTCGATTTTCGCCCACGAGTCGCGCAGCGACACCGTGCGGTTGAAGACCAGTTTCCTTGGCGCCGAGTCGATCGGATCGACGAAGAAATAGCCTTGCCGCTCGAACTGGTAGCGGTCGCCCTGTGCCGCGGTCGCCAGGCTCGGCTCGACCTTGACTCCTTGGAGTACTTCCAGCGATTTCGGGTTCAGGTTCGTCAGGTAACTCTGGCCTTCCGCCACGGCACTCGGATCGGGCGTGACGAACAAGTGGTCGTACAGGCGCACCTCGGCATCGAGCGCGTGGTCGGCCGACACCCAGTGGATCGTGCCCTTCACCTTGCGGCCGTCGGGGGCGTTGCCGCCGCGCGTCTGCGGGTCGTAGGTGCAGTGCAGTTCCACCACCTCACCCGTTTGCGAGTCTTTCACGGCGTTGACACAGGTAATGAAATAGCCCCAGCGCAAACGCACCTCGCGGCCCGGCGACAGGCGGAAGAACTGCTTCGGCGGGTACTCCATGAAATCGTCGCGCTCGATATAGAGCACCCGTGAGAACGGCACCTTGCGCGTGCCGGCACTCGCGTCCTCCGGGTTGTTGATCGCCTCCAACTCATCGACCTGGCCTTCGGGGTAGTTGTCGATGACGACCTTCAGCGGTCGCAAAACGGCCATGACACGCGGGGCGCGCTTGTTCAAGTCTTCGCGCACGCTTTCTTCGAGCCACGACATGTCGATGGTGCCGTTGAACCGCGCGACGCCGATGCGCTCGCAGAAGTTGCGGATCGATTCCGGCGTATAACCGCGGCGGCGCAGGCCGCTGAGCGTCGGCATCCGCGGGTCGTCCCAACCGCTGACGTGTTTGGCCGTGACCAATTCGATCAACCGGCGCTTGCTCAGCACCGTGTAGGTGATGTTCAGTCGTGCGAACTCGATCTGCTGCGGGTGGTAGATACCCAACTGCTCGACGTACCAGTCGTACAGCGGCCGGTGGTTCTCGAACTCCAGCGTGCAGACCGAGTGCGTGATTTTCTCGATGGAATCGGACTGGCCGTGCGCCCAGTCGTACATGGGGTAGATGCACCACTTGTCGCCGGCGTGCGGGTGCGTGGCGTGCAGGATGCGGTACATTACCGGGTCGCGCAGATTCATGTTCGGCGACCGTGGGTCGATCTTGGCGCGCAGCGTCCGCGCGCCGTCGGGGAACTCGCCGGCCTTCATGCGCCGAAAGAGGTCTAAATTCTCCTCGACGGTGCGATTGCGGTAGGGCGACTCCTTGGCGGTGCGCGGGTCGAGGCCGCCGCGGTGGGCGGCCACCTCGTCGCCGGTCAGGTCGCAAACGTACGCCTGGCCGGCCCGGATCAACTGCTCGGCCCACGCGACGAGCTGCTCGAAATAGTCGGAGGCGTAGTACAGGCCGTCCCACTGGAAGCCGAGCCAGCGCACGTCCTCCTGGATCGACTCGATGTACTCGACCTCTTCCTTGACGGGGTTGGTGTCGTCGAAGCGCAGGTTGCATTTGCCGCCGTACTTCGCCGCGAGGCCGAAATTCAGGCAGATCGACTTGGCGTGGCCGATGTGCAGGTAGCCGTTCGGCTCCGGCGGAAAGCGTGTCTGCACGCGGCCTTGCCACTTGTTCGTGCGCAAGTCTTCCTCGACGATCGCCTGGAGGAAATGCAAGGACGGGGCGGGTTCGTTCGCGGACATGAATGCGATCTCCTCTGCTCGGTCGAATACCTCAATGCAATAGGTGGTTACTCTTTTGTTTGCAGTCGTTACAAACGTGCCAGGGCGCGGTCGCTGCGGGCCAGGCACCTCTCCTTGCCGAGAATGGCCAGCGTCTCGAACAGGCCGAAGCCGACGCCCTTGCCCGTCACGGCGACGCGAGCCGCGTGGACGATCTGGCCTAGTTCAATCTTCTCTGCCGCGACGAAATCGTGCAGCAGCTTTTCCAGCGCCGCCGGGTCGAACGTCTCTGCCGCGGCCAGACGTTCCCGGAGCTTCGCAAGCAACGCGCGCGCCTCCGGCGGCTTGCGCAGACGCTTCTCGAACGCCTTCTCGTCGTAGGCGAGTTGGTCGTCGGCGACGAAGAAGTCGCGGTAGTCCAGGATGTCGCCGGCCGTCTTGAGGCGGTCGCCGGCAGCCTGCACGATGGCACGAACTTTGGCCGTGTCCGCGGCACTCGGCTCCGACGGAACCAGCGCCGCCTTGCGCAAGAACGGCGTCACCAATGCGGTTTTCTCATCGACCGGCAGCTGCTGCATGTAGTGATCCTGGAACGCCGACAGCTTCTTGCAATCGAAGCTCGCGGCAGCGCTATTCACCTTTTCCAGGCTGAATTTAGCCAGCATCTCGGCGCGCGTGAAGAACTCCGTCTTGTCGTCCAGCGCCCAGCCCAGCAGCAACAGGTAGTTGACCACCGCGTCGGGCAGGTAGCCGACCTGCTCGTAGAAATCGACGATCACCGGGTTAAAAGTTTCCGCGGCGGTCTTCAGGCCGACCTGAGCCGCGACGGTCTGGCCGTGGTCGAAAACCTTTTTGAAATCCGGGTTCTTCAAATACTGGGCGAGGTTGCGCTTGCTCAACTTTTTCTTGCTGCCCGGCTCGGCGACGAACGGCACGTGGGCGTACTCCGGCGGCTCGTAGCCGAGGCCGCGCGCGATGAAGATTTGCCGCGGCGTGTTCGACAGGTGCTCTTCCGCGCGGATGACGTGCGTGATCTGCATGTCGTGATCGTCCACGACCGACGCGAGGTTGTAGAGGCACGAGCCGTCGGCACGCTGAATGACGTGGTCCTGCTCCTGCGCCCAACTAACCTCCATCGCTCCGCGGATGTGGTCGTTAAACTTGCACGAACCCTCGCGCGGCATCCTAAGCCGTACGACGCCGCGGCGGCCTTCCATCTCAAAATGCTTGCGCTGGGCGTCGGTCTCGCCCATCCATTTGCGGCTGTAATGGTAGAGGCGTTTTTCGGCCTCGGCCGCCTCGCGCTCCGTCTTCACTTCTTCCGGCCTGGCGTAGTCGTGGTAGGCGAACCCCTTCGCGATCAGCGTCTGCACCGCGGCGCGGTAACGCTCCAGCTTTTGCGACTGGTAATAGGGGCCGTGCGGTCCGCCGACCTCGGCACCCTCGTCCCAGGTGATGCCGAGCCACTTGAAGCCGTGCAGGATCGGGGCGAGCGCCTCGGCGACGTTGCGGTTGGCGTCGGTGTCGTCGATGCGCAGGATGAACTGGCCGCCGTGTTTGCGGGCGAACAGGTAATTGAACAGGGCGGTGCGGACGCCGCCGATGTGCAGGTAGCCGGTGGGGCTGGGCGCGAACCGTGTGCGGACGAGCATAAGTACCTTTCCCTGGAGGGAGGATCGCTGCATGAAGAGTCAGGATAGACGTTTGATGCCCGCGGGGCAATTGATTGCCGCTTGCGGCTTTGCACAGCCGAATGCGGCAATTCGACCGTGGTTTCTACCCCCAAGGCGGCCGATAGTCCGCCGTGGCTCCCGCTGGACCTCGACGCGACCACGGCGCACTATCGTCCGCCACTCGCCTTTCCGCAACTGTTTCTTAATTTGCGGAGGGAATGGCAAGGAAGTTGCATTAGGAAGAAGCATGCGGTTCGCTCCGTTAGCCAAACCTGGCCCGAAGCGGCGCAATGGAACTACGGCACCCCTTTAGGAGTGCCACGGGTCTCGCTGGAGGATTGGTCCTATTGGCTGTAGGCGCTGGCCGACGGATTGACCTCCAGCGATTTATCTGAGTGACGACGGCACGGCTTGGGCCGTGTTCGCCGTTGCTTCAAGAAAGGGACCGGGAGATTTCCCGGTCCCTTTCCTTCTGACATGCGCGCCGTTCGGTAAGATCGGCGTCAACTCCGGGGGTTTCACGCCCGGTTGAAGTACTCGCCGCTGCTGTAGATGCCGGCGTTGATCTGCTCGTCGGCCGCACCTTGCAGGAGCATGACCACCCAGTCGGTCGCCCCGAAGTCGGGGCCGCGGCGCAGCACGTTTTGATAGTCCGCCGCCACCAGGTTCTTACGGTACTCCAGGCTGCTCAGGATCGCTGTTGCAATCTGATCGCGGGTGCCGCCGTTGGCCAGGCTGTTGGTGAAGAACGCCTGACCGTTGGCGTCCAACGGCCGGTTCAACAGGTCCTGGAAAACGCTTTGCACATAAGCGTTGGCGTCGCCCTATGGGTCAGAAACTGCTCGACTTCCGCCGCCCGCATGTCCCGCGGATGCCGTTTGTCGTGAAACAGGATGTAGTGTTTCACCCCCCGCACAGAGCTATCCTCCGTGGTCGCCGCGTAAGGCCCCAACCGCAGGACCTGCCGCATTTGATCGAGCAGCAACGGCGGCCGCGGTTGCGGCAACTCACCGACGTTCTGTCGTAGTACCTCCGGATACAGCAGTCGCAGCGCGATCCGCGCCGCCTCAAGCGCCGCTCATGGATTCTTCCGCGTTTGCGCGACGTGCTGGAGAAAGGCGTCAAGCGCCGCCGGTCCCAGTTCGCGTGGCTGCCGCTTGCCATGAAAGTTGATGTAGGCCACGATCCACCTGGCCAGCGTTTCGATCCAGGATTCCGGCTGACCGACCGCGCGGGCAGCGGCACGGAACTGATCGAGCAAGCGCGGCGGTGGAGATGTGGCACTAGCGGTGAGTGGAGCGTCGTCGGACAGGATAGAATCCTCCTGAGTGACATAGACACCTGTCCCGTGTTCAGATGTACACATGACGATCCACCGCTGTCAAGAAAAAAACCAGAAAAAGGGTCGCGCCTGCTTGCCAAATGCGGAAGGGGCTGTTTGGTCGTGACTCCACCGACCTTCCTGCGGTGTTTCCGGCCTGGTTTGGTGGCAGGAGTACCTGGAGGGAAGGGCCTTGATCGAACCAGACTGGTCGCTGTGCGCGTGTCGAAATCCCGCGTGTGCC
>JBBRLG010000524.1:0-5258 GCA_038231495.1 Gemmatales bacterium
ACGCGGGCCATCAGGTCGAAGGCCGGGGGCATCTGCCGCAGGAGTCTGTCCCGGCGGGCGGCGGCCCGGTAGCGCGCGTAGAACCAGGGGCCAAGGCTCCCGGCCAGAGCGGCGGGCACCGCCAGGAACCAACCCATGAGTAAAAACCCGGCACCGCCAAGCGCCAGGGCGGCGGCGGCGCTGACCGCGAGGAACAGGCGCGGGGTGAGCTTCAGTTCCGATTGCACCAGCGTCTCGCGCACCTGGCCCGCGAGGTTGAGTCGACCGGCGGGAAGCGACACGTTCTCCGCCGGATTTGGGTCCGATAGACCCCCGGCGTTAGGCACCGGTGGATAGGGGGTCTGGCCGTCGAAGGGAAGCGTCCGGCCGCCGAGTTCAAATTCACTCGTGTTTTTGAAAAGAGCCTCGGGAGCGTCTTCCGTGGCCAGCGGCTTCGCGAGTTCTTCGTCGAGCCGGCGGATCGCCCGGATTTCGTCGCGGCGGCGGATCTCCGACCAAATGAAACCGGTCGCCAGAATCCCTAACGTCACCCCGAAGAAGGTTAACAGCATCAGTAGCATCATGGCTCACCTCCTAGGTGGTCGGGGAACTCAGAACCCGCCGCTCGAACACCTCGACCGGCAGGGCCAGGCCCGCGACGTTCAGCCGCTCGAGGAAATGGGGGCGGATGCCGGTGGTGTGGAAATAACCCTGGGCGCTCTTGTCGGCGTCCACCCCCGTCTGTTTGAACAGGAACAGGTCGTGGGTACTCAGGTTCTCCCCCTCCATGCCAACCACTTCCGTAATCTTGACGATCTTGCGCGGTCCGCCGAGCAGGCGGCTGACCTGGACGATGACTTGGATCGCCGAGGCGATCTGCCGGCGGATCACCCAGATGGGAACCTCCGCGCCGGCCATGCCGACCATCACCTCCAGTCGGCCCAGGGCGTCGCGCGTGTCGTTGGCGTGGACCGTCGTCAGGCTGCCGGCGTGGCCGGTGTTCATCGCCTGAAGCATGTCGAGCGTCTCGGCGCCGCGGCACTCGCCGATGACGATGCGGTCGGGCCGCATCCGCAGGGCGTTGCGGACCAGATCCCGCGTCGTCACTTCGCCGACGCCTTCCGCGTTGCTCGGTCGGGTTTCCAACCGGCCGACGTGCGGCTGTTGCAGCCGCAGCTCGGCCGCGTCCTCGATGGTGATGACGCGCTCTTCCGCGGGGATGAAGGCCGACAGGGCGTTGAGCAAGGTCGTCTTGCCGCTGCCCGTGCCGCCCGAGATCAGCAGGTTAAGCCGGGCCTCGACGCACGCCGCCAGGAACTGCTTCATCTCGCGGGTCAGAGCGCCCAGGCGCACCAGGTCGTCCATCTCCAAGGGGTGCGTTCCGAAGCGGCGGATCGACACCAGGGCACCGTCGAGGGCCAGGGGCGGAATGATGGCGTTGATGCGGCTGCCGTCGGGCAGTCGGCCGTCCACCATGGGGCTGGTCTCGTCAACGCGCCGGCCCATCAGCCCGACAATGCGCTGGACGATGTTGATCAGGTGGCGCGCGTCGTTAAACGTCACGTCGGTCCGCTCCAGCCGGCCGTGGCGCTCGACGTAGACGCAATCGTGGCCGTTGATCAAGATGTCGCTGACGGTCGGGTCGGCAAGCAGCGGTTCGAGGGGGCCTAGCCCGAAGGTATCGTCCATGACCTCGGTGACGAGGCGCTCGCGCACGGCGCGGTTGAGCAAGCTGTTGCCGCGGTTGCACAACTCTTCGAGCACGCGCCGCACCTCGCCGCGGAGCGTATCCTGGTCCACAGTGTTGACCGCGGCCAGGTTCATGTTGGCAATCAGCTGCTGGTGCAGCTGCGTCTTCAACCGCCGGTGTTCGGAGTTCAGGCGTGCGTCTTCGACGTCGGTCCAGGCGTCCGTACTGACGCTGGTTTTGCCGGGGAGGCTTGGCATGGTCGTTGGCCTGCTCTTCCAGTTAGCGCTGCCTATTCGGACGGCGGACGATTCCTGTCCAACCATAGTTCACTGAAGGGGGCCGGGCAAATGGCCCCAGGGGATTAACGGTTAGGCATTGTTAAAAGGCAGATCGAAGAGTCCCGTTGGGATTGGGTCCACGAACACGCATTCCAGGTTCCAGCCGGCGTCCGTGGCCCGGCAGTCTTGCACGCGCACGCGGGCGATCAGCGTGTTGCCGGACGGTTTGCCGAGGCGGATGGACGTCGTCCGGCCCGGCGGCAGGGGCCAGACGCCCTTAACTGTAAGGTTCTTGATGAGGCACTTGAAGACCCTGGCAGAGGGCAAAACGCCACGGAAGTGTACCGCGGCGACGCACACCGCGTCCGCGGCTGTTCCCTGTCCCGGCGGCGTCGTAGGGAGCAGGGGTTCCGCCGGCGCGGCCTCCGCGGGCACCTCCGGGCCTAGCAGGGGGCGCAGTTCGTCGTCGCCCAAAACGCTGACGAACTTGCAGCCCAAGGCCCACGCGCCGCCGGCTTCCGCTTTAACGCGCACCACGCGCGCGAAGACGGTGCTTCCCGGCTCTTTGTCCGTTCCCGGCATTTCAATGGCCAGGCTCGCGCCAGGCTCGAAGCGCCGCCGCAGCACGAGGCACAGGCCGCCGGCGGAAACGTCCCGGACGCGGGCCTCCCATTTCAGATCGTCGCCGCCCCGGGCGGACGGCGGCTGACAGGTGACAGGGGCGTCGGAGGTGAAACGCTCGTAGATTCGACAGTCGATCGGCGGCGTGGCTCGTGCCGGTTCGGCGGTCGCAAGTGGCCCGTTCATAACAGTCTCCTCTCAAGGGCAGTGTGGTCCTGGCAGGATGTCGTGACGGCCGTATCCAGGCATCTCACCAACCTTAGCTCATAAAGAACGATCGCACGGGGACCAAATTTGGGGTAGGGTCATTCCAAGCCGCTCCGAGTATATTTTTCACCGCTGCCCTTGACAAACGCCGTTGCGGGAAGTCTACTGATATACCCGGCGCGATCGGTTTTCGCGCGCCCGGGACGAATCGAGGGCACGGAGGCTCCAGCAGATGACCAGCATCCAACCGCAACTTCGTCAACCGCCCAAAACAGCTCCAAATGCCCTATTGCACGCCGCCGACGCGCAACCCGGCATTCTCGTCGTGGACGACGACCCGATGTTGCGTGCCCTGCTGACCGTCACGCTGCAAAAGAGCGGCTTCACGGTCTGGCCGGCCACCGGCGGGGCGGAGGCGATTCAGGTCTATCAGCGCCAACGGTCGCGAATCGACGTCGTCCTGCTCGACGTGCGTATGCCGGGCCTGGACGGGCCGCACACCCTCGCGAAACTTCAGCGGCTCAACCCGGCGGTCGCGTGCTGCTTCATGAGCGGCCACACCGGCGGCTACACCGTTGCGGAGTTGCTCGGCCGGGGTGCCTTGCACTTCTTCGACAAGCCGTTCCGCATGGACGAGGTTCTCCGAGTCCTCGGCTCCCTCGCCGAACAGCACGGCCGAACCCAGGCGTCCAGCGCCTGAAGGCCGTCCGCCGCCCCACCGCCGCCCTGCCGCTGTCGTAAGCGTCTCTCGATCAGGGAGGATCGACCGATCATGGCTGACAAAGAAGCTTCGCCCGAAAAGAAAAGTTGGATGAAGGGTCTGCTCGGCGCCCTGGGCGGCGTGCTGTCGGGTGCTCTCGTCATGTACTTTACGCCCTGGGTGGACAAGGTCATCAAGCCGGCCAAGCCGGTCGCCAACTTCAGCGTCGACCACGACGGCAACACCGTTCGCTTCCACAACCTGTCGCTGACGCGCGGCGACGGCTGGTGGGAGTTCGGCGACGGTTCGCCGCTCGTCCCCGTCTCGACCGACACGGAATTCGTCACGCACACCTACCCGCAGCCCGGCGATTACACCGCCAAGATGACGCTGCGCAACCCGCTCGGCGAAGAGAACGAGCGCGCGGTCACCGTCCACCTCGGCACACCGCCGGTGCCGGACAAGCCGCAGGTCGTCTCCCTGGAAGCGGTGCCGATGAGCGCCGGTTCTTACGCCCCGGCCACGTTCAAACTGGTGAGCAAGGTCGATCACGCCGAGAAGTGCGTGTGGGATTTCGGCGACGAGCGTCCGATGGTGGTGACGGCGGACGCGACGGCGGGCCGCGACCGGCTCGTGACCTTTACGCAGCCCGGCGGCTACGTCGTCAAGCTCATGGCGATCAACGGCACGCAGCTCGACGAGCGCACCGAGATCATCACCGTGTTGGAATCGCCCACCAACACCGTGTCGGTGGTCGTCAACGTGACCGACGACGCGACGCGGCTCGACGCGAAGGACCAGCGCGTCCACCTCGGCATCACGTTCCCGCCCGAATGTGCGGAAAACACCTTTGCCTTCGAGCGCCCGTTCATGGCGCCGCCCGGTTACACGATTGCCGACGTGCGCATCCCGTCGCTGGTTGCCAACGGCCCGGAAGCGCGGCTCGGCACGCAGACCGTCGCGGCCCTCGACTGCGGCGCGCTGGGAATTCGCTCGGCCCGCAACGTGCAGTTGCATCTGTCCGAAGACCGTCGAACGGTCAAGGTGACGGGCGAGTTGGTGCGCCAACCGGGCGAAGGCGGTCGGCTCAGTCACGCGGCCCTGGCACTGCCGGTAATCCTCACCGTGCAGCAGCGGGTGCCGGCGCACCAGGTCAGTCCGATGACGACGACGGTACGGCTACCGACGACCAGCGCCGCCGGCACGACCACGCTACCGATGCCGCCGGTGCCGGCGACCTGGGTTGCGAACCAGCGCACGCTGCGGATGGAACTGCGCGACGGCGACCGCGTCGTCTGGCAAGGGTCGCAGTTGCCGCGCGGCGTGCTGGTCACGGTCGGCAAACGCCGCTGCCTGCTGACGGGGACGCTGGTCGGCGACCAGCTGCGCGTCGATCTGGCCGACGCCCCGGCCGGCTACGCGGCCACGGGGAACTGAAACCACGATTGCCGCTTGCGGCGTTGCGGTCCTACTCGCAACGCCGCAAGCGGCAACGCACCTTCCCATCTCCTGACAACCTCTATAATGGCGGTGTACCGAGGCACCGTTTTCAGGAGACTGCCATCATGTCGGCGCCCGTCCCGGTGCGGCTGAGCAAAGACGGTCCGGACCGACTCGCGATCGAGTGGGACGATGGCCACCGGAGCGTCTTCGACTGGCAGCACCTGCGCAGCCACTGCCCGTGAAGGAATGGAATGCATCAACAAGCACAACCCCGATGTCGTGTTGATGGATCTTAGGCTACCTAAGATGGATGGTCTAAGCGCAGTGGCTCTCATACATG
>JBBRLG010000525.1:0-5240 GCA_038231495.1 Gemmatales bacterium
CCACATATGTCGGGTTTTCCGCGACGAGCCGATCGACGTGGTCGTTCAGCGGCGTGATCAGGCCGAACGTGAACGTGTTCGCGACGATGGCGGAGCCGTCCCCGAGTCCCTCGCCGCCGGCCTTGGCCAGACCCCAGATTACATTGGGCGATGCCGGCGGCGCCTCACGCTGGTAGGTCGCCGCGTCCGCCGCTACTTTCCGGTCTACGGCCCAGGTGTCCAACTGCAGGCCGGCGGCTTGGGCCACCCCGTACGCCATCCCGAACGGCGTCAAGTAAAACAGGTCCGCACCGACTTCCCGGGCCCGGTTCTGGTTGTCCCGGTCGCTTGCAACCCTGCCGATCGCCGCCGCCAAATCGTCGAGCGGACGCCACTCCCCCGGTTGATTCCCCCGCACGGCCTGGCCCGCATCCTTGCGGTCCAGGTGCATCTCAAACCCGGTGTCCAGACCCGACGGGTCGGTGGCATTAATCGGGTTGTTGCCGGCGTAGCGGTACAGGTTCGTGTCGCCCGCCGCCAGGCCCAGCGGATCCTCGCTGATGAACCGCCGCAGCGTCGGGTCGTAGTAGCGCGCCCGGTTGTACTGCAGGTGCGTGGCGCTGTCGTACTCCCGGCTCGTGTAGCCGAACCGCGTGCGGGACTGCGTCAACACCGTGTTCGTCGCTAACGTCGGCGCGGCCACCGGGTCCGGCACGCCGAAGGCGCTGTAGTCCTGACGCTCCACTAACACGCCAGCCCCCGTCACCAGCCCCCGCACAGAACCCCGGCGGTCCGTCAGATACCAACTGACCGCCGTTCCGACCTGGTGGCCGAACACCTGGTCTACCCCGTCGCCATGCAGGTAGTGCCGCACCGGCCCCGCGACCGCCCCTTGCCACTCCGCCGTCATGCCGGAGCCGTCATAGGCGAAGTGCGTCTCCAGCGTCGTAACCCTGCCAAACTCGTTACCGCCTTCGTCGTGGGTGGAGCCGCGGCGCATCTCGCTCAGGCGGTTGCCGAACACGTCGTAGCGGTACGCGACCTGCAGCCGCGTCCCGCCTTCGCTGGTCGTGGACACCGCTTCGTAGCTCGTCAGCCGGTTGGCCTCGTCGTATTGATATTTCGTTACGTCGGAACCGGCGGCGCCCGTCGTCGTGCTAGTGCGGTTGCCCTGCGGGTCGTAGTGGTAGGTCGTGCCGCCCAAGGTTTCCAGGCGGTTACCCGCGATGACACCGGCCCCCGCAGGATTGCCGTTGGCGTCGAACGCGAACGAAAGCGCGTTCACCCACGCCAGCTGGCCGCGGGAGTCGTAGCCGAACCGGTCGTACGTCTGCGTCGCCCCGCCACCGCCCTGGGGCCATTGTTGGGTCCACTCGCGACTCAACTGCGCATCCTCGTTGTAGCCGTAACGGGTGTCGGTTACCTTGTGGAAATTGGCCGACGACGGCACGGTGGGCACGGCGTCCCAGTAGTTGTACAGCCGCCCGGCGGCGTCGTACTCGTAGTGGCCGAAGGACGACGTCAGCCACGAGGCATTGGCGACGGCGGTCTTGACCTGGCGCGTCAGGTCGGTAACGTGGTCGTCCGCGCGATACTTCAGCACCACGCGGGCTTGGCCGCCGGCGGTCTTCTGGGTGCGCGTCAACAAGCGGTTTACGCCGTCGTACACCGAGGCAGTCGCGCCGCCGCGGTTGTCCACGACGTCAACGCGGTTGCCGGCGGCGTCGTAGGTGAAGTCCAGCACGACCTGGGCGGGCTGTTGGGATTTAGTCACCTGGCCCAGGGCGTTGTTGGTGAACTTGTAGGCGTCGGCCCCCTTGTGGTTGCTGGCCAGCGTTAGCTTGTCGGCGGCGTCGTAGCGGAATACCAGCACGTCAGCGACGGCAGCGGCCGCGCCGCCGACGGGGGCGGCGTACCAGGTCTCGCCGGTGCGTCGGCCCAGGTCGTCGTAGGTGATGTCGCGGCGGCGGCCGTTGCGGTCGGTGGTCGAGGTGAGCCGGTCGGTCGCGTCGTAGGCGAATTAAATCAACTTGACCCCTTTTCTAGTCGAATCTTTGGATCTCCCGTCGATTGTAGTCTACCATCGCCAGAAAATACTCGTCAAAGTTTGGAAAAGTGTCTATTAGGCCGCCTGCTAGCCATAGAACTTTTCCACTCGACTTGGTACAGGGCTTCGCCAATACAAACACATCGATGTCGAACTGCGATACAGCAATGGGTAATAGATCAGATTGCTGAAGTCCTGTAATCTCGCCGATGTCTTCAATCACCGTTAGAAGGGTTGTTGCGAGGCTATGCCTTGTTCCTCCAACAAGGTCAAAAGTTCCAAATAGGTCAATTCTCTGAAAAAAGCCGCGCCAGCCATTTGCATGGGCCAGAAACGCGCGGTACATTGGATCTAAGTCGAACCCCAAGACTTGCTCGGCCGCTCGTAGTTGTTCATTCGTGGCCGGATTCTCCGGATAATGAAGCGTCCACGATGGCTGCCGGCCAACACTCACTTCAGCAAGCCTTTCTTTTACTAAACAAAGAGTTATAATCTCTCTTCTCCAGTCATTCATCATAAATCTCCTGCGTAAACAAACCCGGTTGGCCTAAAACCGATTGGATACCTCCGGGCTTGTGACCCAATGCTTGAATTGATGGCCTGCATAGTGTCCTGCCAATAAGGAGACTGCGGGGTGCCTGTCCAAGTGGTGTCAGGCCCATGTCCTACGGCAAACCTATATGGAGTGCCGGCTTCGGCAGCCGCTTCTCTCACGACATCTGCTGCCGCCGACGCATCGGCACGTAAGGCTCCGACTGTGGACACGCGCCCAGTTGGCGATAGGAATCCATTCTGCTCTGCCAAATTTCCGTACGCGGCGGCCTCACGTATCATGTTTTGTCCTTCAGCCGTTGTCCCTCCCAACGGATTATTAAAGACTACTCGCCCTCTGAGCGAATTGCCTGGCTTGGCAATCTCTGCAGCCTCCAATTGCTTCTTGTATTTCATGTAGTTAGCAGCGTTATGCGCTTCGTCGCAAGCATTATGCGCCCAGGCGCTGAAACCCCACTCCGCGCCGCCGACGAAGTACGTGTGGAAGTCCGTAACCCGCAGGTTGTAGACCGTCTCGTGCTCGCCGGTGTCGTACACCTCCTCGACCGCAACCCACTGACCGTCGTGCGAACTCAGTTCGTCGCCCGGCTGGATCATACTGGCCGACACCCAGCCCTTCAAGCGCACCCAGAACGGGTGCTCCGCCGTCGTCTTGATCACCCGGTTGCCGACGTGCAAGTGCCACACCCGCGCCGTGCGCACGAACACCTCTTCGACCACCTTCTCCTCCACCGGACCGTCTGGATCCCACTCCGAACGCGACAATAATCGGTCCCCTTCGCGGAACTCCTCGATCGCCTTGCAACCTTCCCGTGTCACCAGCAGCGTGCCGGCACCGAAGCAGGACTTCTCGAACAGCCAGCGCGCGAAACCCTTCGACCCGCTCGTCGCGCGGTAGGCTTTCGCCAACGCACTCACGTTGCTTGCGAAGCCCAGGCCGCCCAACGCTATCTCGCTTACGCCCCACAATATCCCCCCCACGTCCCCCGCCTCGTATGCCTGGTAGGCGTGGTAGCCGCCCGCCCCGACCTGGTATACATCCCGGACGGCGTTCGCCGAGGTGACTACCTTGGCCCCCGCCACCACCCAGCAGCTATACTGGCCACCCGCCGCCACGCCGCGCAGCACGCTCCCCGAACCGAGCGTTGCCGCCATGATGAGCGACTCGCGTGTCACCACCCCCGCCACCCCGACAATTGTCGTCGTCGTCGGCCCTAGGTCTTGCTCGGCTATCCTTGCTTCCCGCGCGGCAAACTCCCAACGCCCGCCCGCCGCGGCGTTCCAGAAGACGGCACCGCCTTGGTTGGCCCCTACGAGCCCCTCATAACCGGCGTCGCCGGGGTTCTGCACCACGTACGAGCCGAACATCAACAGTTCGCCCCCCACGCCCTGGAAGGCCAAACCGCTGGGGTCGGTGCGATTGGCCGGGTTGTTGCCGACGTAGCGGTACAGGTTCGTGTCGCCCGCCGCCAGGCCCAGCGGGTCTTCGCTAATGAACCGCCGTAGCTTCGGGTCGTAGTAGCGTGCCCGGTTGTACTGCAAGCCCGTGCCCGCGTCGTACTCCCGACTCGTGTAACCGTAAGGCGTCGCGTACAACGGCGACTGCGTGTCGGACTCCAACGTGGCGTGCGGTTGCGGCGTCGGCACGCCGAAGGCGTCGTAGGCCCGACGCTCGACCACAACGCTGTCTTCCGACACGACCGCCCGCACCGAACCCAGGCGGTCGGTCAAGTACCAACTGGCCTCCGCCAACACCTCGTGGCCGAACACCTGGTCCACGCCGTCGCCGCGCAGGTAGTGCCGTGCCAACTGGTTTCCCGTCCGCTCCGACCGTACGTCCAGGCCGTCGTAGGCCCGGTACGTCGTCTGCGGCGGCGATACCTTCTCCTGGCCCGCGCCTTCCAGGATCGAGGATTGCCGCACTTCGCGCAGGCGGTTGCCGAACACGTCGTAGCTGTACGCGACCGTCAGACGGATGCCGGAGCCGTAGACCGTGGTCCGCGCGTCGTATCCGGTCAGCCGATTGGCCTGGTCGTACTGGTAGGTCGTCACCGCGGAGACCGGCGCTTGCTCCGTCGTCGTGCGGATGCGGTTGCCTTCGCCGTCGTAGCGGTAGGTCGTGCCGTTGATTGTTTCCAGGCGGTTGCCCGGCAGCAGCTTGGACCCCACTGGGTTGCCGTTGGCGTCGGACGGGTACGAAATCCCGTTCGCCGTCTCGAGCTGGCCGCGCGCGTCGTAACTCAGCCCGTCGTAAGTCTGCACCGACAAGCCGCCGGATGGTTTCCATTGCAGCGTCCACTCCCGGTTCGCCCGCGCGTCTTCGTCGTAGCCGTAACGGGTCTCGGTTACCTTGGCGAAGCGGACCCTCGCCCAGCCCGTGGGCACGCTGTCGACGGAGTGGTACATCCGCCCTGCGTCATCGTACTCGTAATAGCTGAAAGCCGAGATCTGCCACGGCGCATAGCCGGGTGAATTGTTGGTCGCGCGTTCCAGGCTGATGAGGCGGTCGTCCGCGCGATACGCTAAGTAGGTGTGCAGAAAGAATTACCCAGCTTTCCGCTTCTTGGGGTGGAGGTCATCATGGTTAAACACAAACCCCATCTTATCCTTCCGACCGTTGACTCGGCTGACCCCGGCGACGAATGCCGCCACCAGGTCGTCG
>JBBRLG010000526.1:0-5228 GCA_038231495.1 Gemmatales bacterium
AACGAATTCCTCAAGGTGGAACTTCTGGCTGGGAAAAGACTTAAAGCATTCGTTCCGGGTGGCGCCCCAGCGCCACGTCATTGCGCAAAGGTTGCTTCCTTTGCCACCCGCGTTTGAACCAGGCCGATAAACTCGGCGCGCCGAGCATACGAAGAGAAGGGATCGACCGATGAACGCTCCCCTGATGCGCCACCCTATCCCACCGCTGGAAAACGGCGACCATCTAACGCGCGCCGAATTCGAGCGCCGCTACCAGGCGATGCCAGATGTGAAAAAGGCGGAACTCATTGACGGAGTCGTGTACATGCCCTCTCCCGTTCGCGTCGAACAGCACGGCGGTCCTCATTTCGACCTCATCACCTGGCTGGGCATCTATCGCGGGGGTACTCCGGGCGTGCGCGGCGCGGATAATTCGACGATCCGCCTCGATTTGGAGAACGAACCGCAACCGGACGCGGCTCTCTATCTCGAACCCGAACACGGCGGGCAAGTCCAAATCGGTCCGGACGGCTACATTGAAGGCGGCCCCGAGTTGGTGGCGGAAGTGTCAGCCAGCACAGTCAGCATCGACCTGCACAGCAAGCTGCGCATGTACCAGCGCAACGGCGTCCGCGAGTACGTCGTCTGGCGCGTGCTGGATCAGACGATCGATTGGTTCGTGCTTCGTCAGCAGCAGTATGTGCCGCTCGCCCGCGCCGGCAGCCTTTACCGAAGTGAAGTCTTCCCCGGCTTGTGGCTGGACCCGGAGGCGTTGTTGCAGTTCGATTTGCTGCAACTTCTCCAAACGGTGCAGGCCGGTTGTGCCACCCCCGAACACGCCGCCTTCGTCGCCGCGCACCCGCGCCGGACTTGATGGGGGCTGGCTTGCAAAGCCGCAAGCGGCAAAACGTGGACGAACACCCTCCATCCAATCACACCGTCGGCAGCAAGGGGAAACACATGGCAGGCACGGGCAATCGGACCAGTCGGCGCACCACCGAGGGCATGGGCCGCGCGCCCAACCGGGCCATGCTCCGGGCCGTCGGCTTTCACGACGACGACTTCGACCGGCCCATGATCGGCGTCGCCTCCCTCTTCAGCGACATCACGCCCTGTAATTCCCACCTCGACCGACTCGCCCGCCACGCCTGCGAAGGCATTCGCGCCGCCGGCGGCGTGCCCCAGGTTTTCGGCGCGCCCACGGCGTCCGACGGCATCATGATGGGCCACCAGGGTATGCGTTACAGCCTCGTGTCGCGCGAGGTCATCGCCGACAGCCTGGAAGTCGTGTCGGGCGGCATGAACCACGACGGCCTGTTGGCGCTGGGCGGCTGCGACAAGAACATGCCCGGCTGCGTCATGGCGATGGCCCGGCTCAACGTGCCCAGCATCTTCGTCTACGGCGGCAGCATTCTGCCCGGCACCGGCCCCGACGGCAGCGACATCGACATCGTGTCCATCTTCGAGGCGGTCGGCCAATTCCAGGGCGGCAGCCTGGACGAGAAGGGCGTTCACGAGATCGAATGCGCGGCGTGTCCCGGCGCCGGAGCGTGCGGCGGCATGTACACGGCCAACACCATGAGTTCCGCCATCGAGGCCATGGGCATGTCGCTGCCGTACGACGCGAGTTACCCGGCGGTGTCGTCCGCCAAGGAGCGCGAGACGTTCATGGCCGGCCATGCGCTGCTGCGCCTGATCGGCAAAAACATCAAGCCGCGCGACATCATTACTCGCCAATCACTGGAAAACGCCTACACTTTGGTCCTGGCGCTGGGCGGTTCGACGAACGCCGTGCTGCATTTGATGGCGATCGCGCGCGAGGCCGAGGTCGAATGGACGCTCGCCGACTTCGACCGGCTCGGCAACAAGGTGCCGCACCTGGCCGACCTGAAGCCGGGCGGCCGTTACGTCATGAACGACCTGCACCGCGCCGGCGGCACGCCCGCCGTGCTCAAGGCGCTGCTCGAAGCGGGCCTGTTGCACGGCGACTGCGTCACCTGCACGGGCGCGACCCTGGCCGAGAATCTCACGGACGTGGACAGCATCTACAAGCGTAAGCAGGACGTGGTACGGCCGCTCAACAAGCCGATGCACGGCACCGGGCACCTCGTCATCCTGCACGGCAACCTGGCTCCGGACGGTGCGGTCGCGAAAGTGGCAGGACTGCTGACGCGGAGTCTCACCGGCCCGGCGAAGGTGTTCGAGGGCGAAGAGGCGTGTTTCGCGGCGATCCAGGCGCGCGCCATCAAGCCGGGCGACGTGGTCGTGATTCGCGGCGAAGGCCCGGTCGGCGGCCCCGGCATGCGCGAGATGCTGTCGGTGACGGCGGCACTGTCGGGCCAGGGACTCGGCGACAAGATCGGCCTGATCACCGACGGCCGTTTCTCCGGCGGCACGCACGGCCTGGTCGTCGGCCACGTCGCGCCGGAGGCGTGGGTCGGCGGGCCGATCGCCCTGCTGAAAAACGGCGACCGCATCACCATCGACGCCGACGCGAAGAAGTTGACGGTCGCCCTGGACGAGGCGGAATTCGCGAAGCGCCAGGCGACCTTCGTTTTGCCGCCGCCGCGTGAAACCCGCGGCGTCCTGGCCAAATACGCCCGCTGCGTGCGCTCGGCGTCGGAGGGCGCGGTGACTTCGTGAGCCGGCACCTGCGCATCAAAATCTGTGGCGTCACCAACCCCGCGGATGCGCTTCACGCCGCGGAGTGCGGTGCCGATGCGGTGGGCTTGAACTTCCACCCCGGTTCGCCACGCTATGTTCAGCCGGCTGCCGCAGTGGCGATTCTACGCGACTTGCCGTTGTTCACGCGCGCCGTCGTCGTCGCCGTCAATAAGCCGTTAAGTGAGATCGCGTACATGCTGAAACCCCTGGCCCACGTGCAAACGATTCAATGGCACGGCGACGACGACCAGCGCGAAATCGGTACGGTTTGGCCGTACGACCTTATCGCAGCGTTTCGGGTGCGCGACGCCGCGAGCCTGCATGCGATTTCGCACTACCTCGATCAATGTCGCAGTGCGGGCCAGCTGCCGGCCGCCGTCCTGGTGGACGCGCACGTGGCCGGCCAACACGGCGGCACCGGGCGGACGGCGCCGTGGGAACTGCTCGCCGCGTTCCGGCCCGGCGTGCCCGTCATCCTGGCGGGCGGGTTGACGCCGGAAAATGTCGCGGAGGCCGTGCGCGTCGTGCAACCCTACGCGGTGGACGTGGCCAGCGGCGTCGAGAACTCGCCGGGGCACAAAGACCCCGACAAGGTTCGCCGCTTCATTGCCAACGCCCGCGCGGCTCAAGCACAGCTGCCGGGCAATTGAGGCAGGAAGTCCCGCCGGGTTCCGCTTGCTGGCGTTGCAGCGGTTGATAGAATAAACGCATAAATAATGGTTGCCGGGGCCAGCCGCCCCCGTGGGTGCGTGGCCGCCGGCCCGGTTGAAACTCGGATTTCCCGCCTGCAATTACCTGCGACAGGCGGTCTTTCTCCATCGACGGAGGTTTTGTGGCATCGATCGAATACAGCGAAGTCCGCAAGGGCATGGTGATCGTCGGCGACGGCGGCCAGCTCTTCTATTGCATGGACCGCGACCTTAAAACGCCGGGCAACTTGCCCTCCAAGCTCAAGCTCAAGCTGCGCAACCTGAAGAACGGCTTGGTCAACGAAGTCCGCGTCCACCCCGAAGACAAGGTGGAACAGGCGTACCTCGACACGCGCGCCATGCAGTACCTGTACAAGGACGCCGACGGCTTCGTCTTCATGGACAACGAGACGTTCGACCAGACCACCCTCTCGGCGGAACTGGCCGGCGACTTGATGCTCTACATCCAGGAAGGCAATTCCGTGAAGGTCGTCTTTCACGGCGAACGACCGTTGAGCGTCGAGTTGCCTCAAACGGTCGAGTTGCAAGTCACCGATACCGAGCCGAGTGTCAAGGGCGCGACTGCCGCGGCTCAATATAAGCCGGCCACGCTGGAAACGGGCCTCAAGATTAACGTGCCGGCCTTCATCGGCATCGGCGAAAAAATCGCCATCGACACGCGCGACGGGAAGTACCTTAGCCGGGTTAAGTGAAAAGTTGTATTTGCCGCTTGCGGCTTTGCGCTGGGGAGCGCAAAGCCGCAAGCGGCAAACCCCCACCCTTCCCGAATCTCCGCTTGTTCTTCACACAATCTACACATCGCACCTTTAGAATGACCCCGTCGGGTGGACGAGTTCGTATAACGAACCAGGGAAGGGGTAATTCCTTTTCCGCGAACGGGAAGCGGCCTTACGGCGTTACCGACCCGGCACCGAGGTGCGCGAATGTCGACTCTCTCCTACTCCGCGATCATTTCCGAACGGACCATGAACGGCCGGGAACCTTCCAACGCGAAGGGCGTGAAGGCCAAGTTCGTCGTTCGCAACCTGTCGTTCTGGTACGGAGCGAAGCAAGCCCTCTGGGACGTCAACCTGGTCATCCCCGAATGCTCCGTCGTCGCCCTCATCGGCCCGTCGGGCTGCGGCAAATCGACGTTCTTGCGCGCACTCAACCGCATGAACGACCTGATCGAGGGAACCCACCATACGGGTGAGGTCGCGCTCGACGGCATCGACATTTATTCGCGCACCGTCAACCTCGTGGACCTGCGCCGCCGGGTCGGCATGGTTTTCCAAAAGTCTAACCCGTTCCCCAAAACGGTTTTCGAGAACGTGGTCTACGGCCCGCGCGTCGCCGGTCTGAACAACCGCGCCCGGCTGAACGAAATCTGCGAACGCTGCCTGCGCGGGGCCGCACTGTGGGACGAGGTGAAGGACCGCCTCGACGACTCGGCCTTGAACCTGTCCGGCGGGCAGGCGCAACGGCTGTGCATCGCCCGCGCCCTGGCCACCGACCCGGAAGTCCTGCTCCTGGACGAGCCGGCCTCGGCACTCGACCCGGCCTCGACGGCCCGCATTGAAGACCTCATCTTCGAGTTGAAGCGCGACTACACAATCGTCATCGTCACGCACAACATGCAGCAGGCCGCCCGCGTCTCCGACGTGACCGCCTTCTTTTTCCAGGGCAAGGTGATCGAGGCGGGGCCGACGAACTTCCTGTACACCCGGCCCCAGGTGAAACAGACCGAAGATTACATCACCGGGCGGTTTGGGTAATTCGGCGGACCGGCGAGGGGGGGGGGGGGGGCGCCCCCCCCCGGGGGCCGCCCCCCGGCGGGGCCGCCCCCCCCCCCCCAGCTCGCAATCAACCCCCCCGCGCGGGGGGGGGGGGACGGCA